>JAPOQZ010000247.1 GCA_026710435.1 bacterium
CATTCGCTTGGACCACACCAACACCGTCGGCCGGCCTCCCACCGGCAGATCCCGCACCTTTGTCCGGCGGCGTCCCTTCGACCGTGCCCGGGTGCCGCAACCCGAACAACCCACCACCGACGCCGTGGTCTCTACCAGCATCAACAACTCACCGTCGTCCTCAGTCGCAGCCCGTAGACGGAACCCGTCCCGAACCCAGAACCGCGACGTCCCAAGAGCTATCCTCACCAACCATCTGTGGCCTCCTTCCCTAGCAGGCGTTTCAACCCGCTAAGTGTCGTGAGGCCACAGACCAAAACCAAGCATTACCAGCACCCCCCAACAACAGCTAGTCCCTACTCCAACGCGAAGAGCCGGCAAAGTGGATCCCGATGACGCGCTCGCGAGGAGCAACTCTAAGGTGATGGGTCTCGCCGCAAGATACCCGACGCCGCGGGTCGTGACTTGGTCAACAAACACCGAACCGTCGAGTCGGCGGTGCTTGGCGGCCGCTTCGACATCGGCCCGTGTGAGCGGTGCCAACCGGTTCGTCTGTATTCCATCCGACCAGAGTGCCCCGAGGGATTCAACCAGCGTGGACAGACGCGCTACGACCGGTCGAGAAGCGAGACGCAGAGACAACCTCGACCGGTCCTTGGTGCCTAACCAGTTCGGCACGAGATCGGCGAGGCGTCGTATTTCCAGGCCTGCCTCGTCGAGGCCGTCGAGCACAAGCACGACCTGGTCCTCCCCGAGGTGTGCCATGGCCTGGTCAGTGTTCGCAGTCAGTTTGTGTTCGAGGGTCGGCCAGTCCGTGTAGCCGCCTAGCTCGACATGGACGAAGGCTTTGTTCTCGGCCCGGAGCCGGGAGACTTCACGTTTGAGTTCAGTGGTTTTTCCCATCCCCGGCTCTCCGAGGAGCAGCAGGCAGGCTACATTCTGGAGGTCAGGCAGTGTGGTTGCTGAAGGGTTCCGGTGTTTTCCGGCTATGCCGTCTGGGTCATGAAGCATGCCCCACACATCCAATTCAGGAACATGACTCTCTGGTATCCACCAGCGCTTCCAGTCATATCCAGGCGCATCCCGATCAGCGCCAGACTGTGGATTTCGGGTGTTCACGGATACGGATTCCTCTCATAGGGGGAGTTCTCGGCCTGCTGCCTGTAGGGCCTTGCGGCGGTCGGGGGCGTCGGGCATGGCCTTGGTTACTGTGGTCCAGAAGTCTTGGGAGTGGTTAGGGTGAATCAGGTGGGCCAGTTCGTGGACCACTACGTACTCGATCAGGGCGGGCTTGAGCATCATGGTTCGCCAGTTGAAGCGGAGGGTTCCGTCGGGAGCGCAGCTGGCCCATCGGGTTTTCTGATCACGTACCAGCACGCGGCAGGTACCGGTCAAACCAAGTTGGGGCCGCCATTGGTCAACCACCTTGGGCAGGCGGTCGGCGGCCCTGGTCCGATACCAACCGACGACGGGTTTGCGGATGGCGTCGTAACGTTCCTCGCCGCTCAAGCCGGCTGGCGCGGTGATCCTGAACCGCCAATGGTCGAAGCGCACTTGCGGTGAGCGCACCCTCCCCGACTCCACGATGATGCCCACGTTGCGCCCCAGGTAGGGCAACGTCTCGCCGCTGACGAAGCGTTTGGGCGGCGCCTCCAACGCTGCGGAGGAGGCCTTGCGCATGATCCACGGCGCCCGTTTCCGCACGATCGCCTGTAGTTCCTCCTCCGATGTCTCGACCGGGGCGGCGATATGAACCCCGGCGCCGTCCACCGTTATCTGGACGGTCTTTCGGCGTCGCTCGCTGCGGCGTACGTCGTATTCGATGGCCGTGGTTCCGAAGTGGACGCTGCTCCGCTCGGTCATCGCCAGCTCCGGGCCTCCAGCAGCCCGACCATCTGGACGGCCTTCTCGTCGACCTGCTGTTCCGTGTAGTCACAGGCAGGCCGGATGAGCCGCTTTATGTCCCGACGCATCACCCGTTTGACCTCGTCGTTGACCTGCCAATCAACCACGAGAGTGGCGGGTCGCGTGGTCTCCTCGATCTTGCGCGATAGGCATTTCGCTACATCGTCGTCAACGTTGTCGAGCAGCCCGTAGATGGCGAACGAGACCTCTGACAGGCCGTGCCGGGCCGCGATGTCTCCCTCGGTCCGTTCCGTGCGGCGCAGCTCGGCCATGCGGCGGCAGGCCTCCGCCGAGTCGATCAACCGGTTGCGCAGGTCCTCGATGATGCGTTCCAGCTGCTGCGAGAGCTTCCGGTAGAAGGCGGGGTTGGCTCGCACCCGCTCATGTATCCGCGCCCGGATGGCGTGTTCCATGACGCTGGCCCGAGCCTCGTCGCTGGGGAGACCCGCGATCTTCTGGTCGAAGTCTTCGTCGAGGATCGACACAGGCCGCATCAGCTCGCGTACCTCGGCGCTGATCCGTTCGTCCACCAACTTCTTCACCTTCGCGCCGATCTCGGTCCAATCAATGCCGGCGTCCTCCCTGAGGAACTGGGCCCGCACGCAAGCGCGGATGGCGGTCAACCGGGCCAGCCGCTCGGTGTAGTCCAAGGCCCTCGGGTCGGGCAGGTAGCGGTCGAGGAGCCGGGAGAACTGCCGGTAGTCGGCATTGAACGCCTCGAACAGGTCGGCCTTGAAGTTGCCTTCGGTCTGATCATCGGCTTCGAACCGGGCAACGCACGCCCACAGGTCGCCCAAGTCCAAGCCCTTGAAATGCGCCTCGGCCCTGACGGCCGCCGCCTCGATGACAGACCCGGGGTCTTCGTCCAACGCTCGCATCGCCTCTTGGGCGTCGGTCCTGTCGAAGGTTTGGAGCGCAGCCTCCAGGTTCGTCGAAACACCGCAGTAATCGACGACCAAACCGTAGGTCTTCTCGGTGACAACGCCGTTCCAACGGTGCGAGAATCGCCGGTTGACACGGGCGATGGCCTGGAGGAGGCCATGGTCCCGCAGGGACCTGTCAAGATAGAGCACCTGTTCCACGGGAGCGTTGAATCCGGTCAGCAGCATGTCGACCACCACCAGGGCCTCGGGTTCGCCCTCCGGATCGACGAATGCCGACTCGATCTGGTCCCGGTCGAGTTCCCGCGCCACCGCGAACTCCGGACCGTCCCTGGCGTCGGTGGTGATTATCGGGTAGGCGCTGACGCCGAAGCTGTTGATCCACTCGGCATAACGGATGGCTGCCGCACGGTTGGGGGCCACCACCTGGGCCTTGAAGCCGTTCGGCCGGACATGGGCCTTGAAGTGTCCGGCGATATCCAGGGCAATCATCTCGATGCGCCGCTTCGCTCCGGCCACGGTCTCCTTGTTGGCGTAGCGCCGCCGGAGCCGCTCCTGGACCTCGGGCGGCTCGTGGCCGAACATGGCCTCGAACAGCTTGTCCAGGGTCGCCGGCCCATCGACGGCCAACTCCGGCAGCCGGGCCTGGTAATGGATGGGCACAGTCGCGCCATCCGCCACCGACTGGGGAATGGTATAGGAGTCGATAAGCGAGCCGAAGCGTCCAACGGTGCTGTGCATGCGGCCCTTGTAGCGTTTCTCGATCGGTGTTCCGGTGAAGCCGATCAGAGCGGCATTCGGCAGCGCCTTGGACATGCGCCCTCCCAGGATCCCGTACTGGGTGCGATGAGCCTCGTCCACCATGACAAGGACTTCCGGGGAAGCGTTGAGCAGGTCGAGTTCGCCTTCGGGCGCGGTCAGAGCGTCCTCGAACTTCTGGATGGTGGTCATGACGGTGCGACCGACGCCGGTGGTGAGGAGATCCCGGAGGTGGCGACCCGAACGAGCTTGATCGGGCTCTGGGAAACCGCACCGCTTGAAGGTGCCGGCGATCTGGCGGTCGAGACTGGTCCGGTCGGTCGCCACCACGATGGTTGAGTTGTTGAGGCGGGGCTCCCGGCGCAGCTTGGTGGCCAGCCATAACATGGTGAGTGATTTGCCGGATCCCTGGGTGTGCCATACCACGCCACCCCGATCGAGGGGGTTGCGGCCTGACAGCATCCGTTTCATAGCGGCGGTCACCGTGCGGTATTGCTGGTATCGGGGAACCTTCTTGACAATCCGACCGTGATCGGGCTCGTACACCACGTAGTCCCGCAGGATGTCGAGAAGCGTCACCGGAGCGAGCAGGCCGACGATCAGTTGCGCTTGGCCCTTGGCTGCCGTGCCGAAGCGCTGCTGTACTTCTTGCTCCGAGAACGGCAGGACCGATTTCCAGGGGACGTAGGCCCGCTCCGGCGCCCCCAGCGTGCCGAAGGCGGCACTGGCCCCGCAGTGGGCCACGCACAGCAGGTTGTAATGGAACAGCTCGGCTCTGGTCTTCTGATAGCGATGGAGTTGCTGCACCGCTTCGGTCTTCCAACCGAGCAGGGTTGGAGCTTTCGCCTCCATCACCACCAGCGGGAAGCCGTTGACGAACAGCACTAGGTCAGGGATCACGGTCCGATCACCGTCCTGGCCGGCGGTAGGTCCGGTCCCTCGCCGAACCCGGAACTGGGTGGTGACGACGAACTCGTTGAGGCCGCGCGCCGGATAATCGAAGTCGAAGAACCGGACGATCCGAGTCTCACGCCCACGATAACCGTCGACTTGGAGAGGCATCCCGTATGTCAGGTACTCATGAACCCGCTGATTTCGAGCCATGCCGAAGCTATCAAGGTTCTCTATATCGAAGATGACCCGATCAGCCTGTTCCTCGGTCATCCACTCGTTGAGTCGCAGGAGAGCAGCCCGGAGCCGCGCCTTCAGCAACACCTCCCGCTCCGAGCCCCGCTCAGCCGCCAGCACGTCCCGGGGCACGTAGGACCACCCGAGGTCCTCCAACAACCGCCGCGCCGGCTCCTCCGCCTGGCTGAGTTCATCGAGGTTGGCGGGCGTCATCTCGTGTGCATCACGTACGCATCGGAACGCGTACCCGGCCCGTCAGCAGTGCGTCCGAGATCGATTCCTTGAATGCTGCCAGCGCGGCCTTCTCTCGGTCCATCCGCTCCACGGCGTTGTCCACGCCAGCAAGCACCTCGGCGACCTGTGCCTGCTCTCTGATGTCTGGTACGGCAATCTTGACTCCGCGCAGAAAGGACCATGAGGTGCGTGGCATCCTTGTTCCTGCACAACTGCGGACTGCCAGGCGATGAATCCTCTCGCTGCTCATCAGGCCAAGCAAGTATCGTCCGTTAACTCGTTGAGACGGGAATAGAGCAAGGATGTCCGTCGAGCACACTCCGTCGAATCCAGGGCGAGCTACCTTACGGAGGTTCGGGCGCAGTTTCCCGAACAGTGTGTCTCCGGTCTTGAACACTGTCTTGGCGCTTTGAGTATTGCCCGCGCGGCCATACCCAAGTAGCGACCCGCCGGAGCGGATGTGCTCGAGTCCCACGTAAGGGGTTTCATTGTGGGCCTCAGGCTTGACCTGCTGTTTCCGGATGCTGGCAATCTGTCCCAGGCCCACTATCCGCCATTCAGCGGGGATGGTGCCGAGGTTGGGGTGTTCCTGCCATTCGGTGTGCCAGCCCGGGAGCCCTTTTGTCAGTAGTTCGTGTAGCAGAGAATCGTGCAGCCGTTCGGTGGCGGCAATCAACCGATCCGTGTACTCGATGGCGTCGTCTATGGAGTCGAGTACTTCAGCAATGGCCTTCTGTTCATGTAAGGGTGGGACCAGGAGGGTCATGGACTTGGTAGCGACCAACGTCAGGCCGAACCGGGTTACGCCGTTAGCGATCCGACTGAGTTGTCGTGAGACACTCGTTGAAAGGAAAGATCTCGCCAAGTAGCTACCGTCGATTGTTCCAGGCTTTGGCCGTGCCCTCCCGAGGTGATAGCCACACAGGATGTTCGGCATGTCTTCTGTGACGAACGCTGGTACACCGATCTCAGTACGAGTCTCTGAGTCTTTGGTGAAGAGAACGTCACCGTACTTCAAGCTCCAGCGCCTGGATTCGAGTGGTCGAGCAGTGGCTACCATAAACTCAATACCTGAGTGGATACGGCGGTTATAGAACACGTCTGTATAGTTACAGAGCCCGACTGGCTCTTCTCCTTCAATGCTCTTCTTATCTACGCTGCTGAATTGGATGTTCGCTATATCGCCAAGGCGCATGGTTCGCCAGCCTTCGGGGATATCAGGGCTTTCAATCGCCTTGGTCATCAATTATGCGGTTCCTAACGTGCGGAACAAGACTGGTCAACAGTTGGTCCATCCTCGCACCCTTTGTTTTCGGTTAGATCTCATGTGTCCAGTTGCTTTACTATACTGTGGACGTTCTTGGAACCTGTGTTACTGGCAGCAGATGGCCGTACTCGCGCTGAATCCCATCAGGTGACGAATCGACGTCCATCAACTCTACGATCGCCGGTGGCTCAGGAACAGTCTCTCCCAATTTCTCGTAATAATCCAAGAGATTTTCGCCATGTAAGTCTAGAGCTTCTTGGATCGAGGTCCGTGGCTCAGGGATGGATTCACCATGTTGCAGTAATAGGTCGATATGGAAGGTAATGGCTTCCTTGATGTTCGTTCTTATTTCTTCCAAAGAAGCTCCTACAGTTACACAGCCAGGCAAGTCGGGTACATATGCCGAGAGATTGTTCGGACCGTTCTCATAGATCACTGCGTACGTTCGCCTCACCGTGCCTCCTTCGATATTCCAGCCTGTTTCAGGATGGTATTCCAAGTCTTTGGGTGCAGCACTTGCTTCAAGCTGCCGGGTATGGTGACAGTTCCTGGTCTTGTCGGGTGGTGAAACTGTCGATGGCTGCCGCGGGTACGCACCAGGACCCACCCGTCCTTTCGGATAATGCTGATAGCCTCCCTGACGTTAACCCTCTTTGGCATACCCTAGTTCCATAAGCAAGGCATCCATCCTGGCGGCTGCCTCGTCGCGGGCCTGCTCCGCCTCCCGCAGCCGGCGCAGGGCCTCCTCTACGCTCATCACGTCAATGGGTTCGGTGGTGTCTACGTATCGGCTGATGTTGAGGTTGAAGTCGTTGTCCTCAATCTCCTCCAGTTCCGCTATGTGGGCGAACCTGTCCACCTCCTCGAAGGTGTGGTAGGCGTCGGCGATCTTGGCGATGTGTTCGGGGTCCAAGAAGTTGCGCGCTTTGCCCGACCTGAAGTAGCCGTCTTGGTTGGCGTCGATGAACAGGACCCGGCCTCGCCGTTCAGCGGGCTTCGCCTTGTTGAGGACGCAGATCGCTACAGGGATGCTGGCACCGGAGAACAGGTTGGGGGCCAGGCCGATCACCGCGTCGAACAGGTCTGCCTCCACTATGCCCCGGCGGATCTTTCCCTCGGCGCCGCCGCGGAAAAGGACGCCGTGGGGCATCACCACTCCGACCATGCCCCGAGTGTTGGTAACGGCCAGCATGTGGAGCAGGAAGGCGAGGTCGCCGCGGGTGCGGGGTGGGATGGCGCCGTAGCGGTCGAAGCGGTGGTGGGGGTCGTTGGGGGCGAAGTCGTGGCCCCAGTTCTTGAGGCTGAAGGGCGGATTGGCGATCACCCGGTCGTAGGAGAGCAGGCGGCCGGAGCGATCCTTCAGGTGGGGTTCGGCGATAACGTCCCCGGGTTCGAGCCGTCCGGAGCGCAAGCCGTGGAGTAGCAGGTTGAGCTTGCCGATGGCCAGGGTGCCGAGGTTGCGTTCCTGGCCGTGGAGTGCCAGGTTTCTTCGGTTGCCGCCGTGTTGGTGGACGTACTGGGCGGCGTAGATGAGCATGCCTCCGGATCCGGCGGTGGGATCGCAGATACGCATTCCCTCCTCGGGCTTGAGCAGCTTGATGATGAGGCGCACCACCGGGCGCGGGGTGTAGAATTCGCCGCCCTTCTTGCCGGCGTCGTCCGCGAACTTGTCGATCAGGTACTCGTAGGCGTCCCCGAGCACGTTGCCCCCGCCGGCGGCGTCCACCCGCAGGTTCGAGTCGCTCAGGTCCAGGTCGCCGAAGTGGTTGAGCAGGCTGCGGATGATCCGCTCCCGGTTGGCCGGGCTCCCCAGCTTGGACTCGTCGTTCCAGTTGGTCGCGGCCAGCACGCCGTCCAGCCGCGGGGTGTTGGCCTCCTCGACGGCATGGCAGGCCACGTTGAGCGTCTCGCCCAGGTTCATGGACGCGCCTATGATCGATGACCATCGGGCGTCCTCGGGGACGAAGAACTCGTGCTCGTCCCGGTCGGTCAGGGCCACCCGGCGGGAGACGCCGGATGCCACTGCCTGTTCCACTTCCTCGTCGAACCGATCCGAGAGCCGTTTGAGGAACAGGATGGAGAATATGTAGTTCTTGTAGTCGGCCGCGTCGATCTGCCCTCGCAGGATGTCAGCTGCCTTCCAGAGTTTCGCTTCCAGTTCCTGGGTTGTTAGTGGCATGTCGGTTCTCCTTCAGGCGTCCGATGATGCTCGGCTTATGACGTCGGCGACCAGAGCGTCGCGCAGAGCCTCTCTACGAATCCGGGCCGCATGCACGGCGGCGGTGTGAGCGGCTTCGGATCCCTCGACGATTCTGGCGAGAGCGTCGAGTTCGTGAGTCGGCGGAACCGGTACGTCCACCTCCCCGAGACTCCTGGCGGAGAGGAAGGTAATCGCTGTGCCGGTTGTCAGCCTCCTGGCCAGCTGTGCCTTGCCGTGCGATGAGGTGAGGAAGTACCAGAGCCAGTGACCCATCCCGGTCTCCGGATGCGGGGAGCGGGCAACCAGCAATGTCGCGCCGGCCACCGTACGAGACACACCGGGAGGTACGAGGGCGACCCTGACCGATCCGGCCCGGCTGGTGACCAGCACGTCGAAGGGACGGAGTAGGTACCGCTCGGTGCGAGAACTCCGGACGAAGCCCATCTCGCGGAGGCCAGCGGTCTCCAACCACCCGTCGACCGGCAGGTCCCCGCTCTCAACAACCCGAAGCTCCCAATCCCCACGCCGCGCCCCGGCTCCCCGCCCAGCCAGAGCAATACCCTGGTAGACCGACGCAAGTTGGCTCATACGCATGGATCTATAGTATACACGTTCCCGTATCACGTTGTAACTCAAGTAGCACCCGTGTAGAATAGGTCTGTGCGCTCTCCAGAGAACACGGCCGCGGCGAAGGAGGATCGTCTAGATGTTGGGTCCGTTGATCGTCACCTTCGATCATGCGACACGGGAAGGTGTGGTGGAAGGCAGTATCGCTCTGTCTGGCTTGGACGGTGCCGAAGCAAAGGTGGGCCACCCGATTCGGGTGATGGACAGTGGTGCCGGTCGCTACGAGGCGGAGGTGATCGAGGTGGACGGCGACCGGATCCGAGTACGCGCGCCTGCCCTCGGCGCGCCCCGTTCCAGGCCCGGCCTCGCCGACGCGGAGGATATAGAGAGATGGGCAGGTCCCCACAAGGCTAGGTCGGAACTACCGAGCCTCGTGAGGCGGCTGCTGGCGGATACACCGGGTGTGACCGATCTCTCCATGCGGGCCGGAAGAGGCGTTGACTATTCCGGGTGGGACGGACGGGTGGACGGAGGACTCGGCACGGGCTGGGTGCCCG
Source organism: bacterium (assembly GCA_026710435.1). GTDB lineage: Bacteria > Actinomycetota > Acidimicrobiia > Spongiisociales > Spongiisociaceae > JAPPFW01. Next base: position 9,478 of record JAPOQZ010000247.1, read on the forward strand.
CCGGGTTGTCTTGCTGGGAAATGAGCACCTCGCAGGTTCCCGAAGCGCAGGCTCAAGAGAACTACCGGAAGCGAACCAACAACCCGGAGGGAACAGACCCAGCCACGACAGTTTTCGTGTTTGTAACCCCTCGCCGATGGAGCAGCAAGGAAAAGTGGGAGCAGGCCAGACGTGCCGAGGGCATATGGCGTCACGTGAGGGCGCTGGACGCCGACGATCTCGCCGGGTGGTTGGAGTCGCGGTACAGCGTTCACGTCTGGTTCTCCGAACATCTCGGTCTCCGGCCCTGCGACGTGGAAACGCTGGGTCGTTGGTGGTCACGCTGGTCGGCCGCAACCGATCCTCCCTTGCCCGAAGGCCTAGTGCTGGCACGGAGGAGCGAGGAAGCTAAGACGCTCCGCTCGGAACTGGCTGGAAACCCTTCAGTCACCGGCATCAAGGCTGGATCGCGGGACGAAGCCACGGCCTTCGTGGCCGCGGTTCTCCACAGAGCGGAGGACGCCGACGACTTGGCTAGGTCGTTCGTCGTGGCTTCGGCGATGGCATGGGACCACAGCGTGTCCACGCCCGGTCGTTTGGTTCTGATACCAACCTTCGAAGGCGCCGATGTGGACGCCGCCGTAAGCGCCGGACACCATGTGGTGGTTCCGATGGGGATGGACGATCCGGGCCAAGCCATCGAACTTCCCCGACTCGGCCGCACAGAGGCCCAGGCGGCCTTCGAGAACATCGGAATCGAGTCGGACAAGGCGGGCCGCCTCGCGGTTCGGGCCCGGCGCAGCCTGACCTCGCTCCGGCGGGCTCTATCCGTGAATCCACGCGTCGCGCCTCCCGGATGGGCACAAGGTCCGGACGGCGACATGCTGGCTGTGCTTGTTCTCGTGGGAGCGTGGTCCGAAAACCGCGAGGCTGATCAGAAACTGGTTGCCGAGATCGCGAACCGTGACTACGAGTCGGTCGAGCGCCTACTGCGGAGATGGGAGAACACCGGGGATCCTCCGTTCCGCAGGTCAGGGAACTCTTGGCGGCTGTCCAATCCTGAAGATGCGTGGACCCTACTGAACGACCGTATCCCCCGAGATGCGTTGGAGCGTTGGCGCAACGCGGTGCTCCAGGTGTTGGGAACTGGTGACCCGGTCCTCGATCTGGAGCCAGAACAGCGCTTCGTGACGCCCCTCCTAGGAATTCAACAGAGATGGTCGAGTGATCTACGGCAGGGTCTGGCTCAGGGGATCGCGCTCTTGGCGGTGTTGGAATTGCCTGCGAGCGTAGGAGGCCAGAACGGGAAAGGTCACGCTCGATCTCTGGTCAACGACCTGTTGGGACGGGCGGGGAACGATCCCACGGGCAAGCTCTGGCAACAGCTCACAGACGTGCTTCCTCCGTTGGCTGAGGCTACTCCCAAAGTGTTCATGGAGGCCGTTCGTCGGGATGCCAGAGGCGACGCACCGCTGCTCGCAAAGATGTTCACTGACACAGACGTATTCTCGACGTCCCCGCATGTCGGCCTCCTTAATGCGCTGGAGCGGCTGTGCTGGGCGCCCAAGCACCTTCCGGCAGCGATGGACCTCTTGCTGAGACTCGCGGAGATAGACCCCGATCCGGACGGACAATTCAGGGCCCGTCCCATGGAGAGCGCTCGGCTGGCCCTCTGGCCGCTGGCTCCTCAAACAAAGGCCTCTCTTGACCGTCGGATGGAAACGCTTGACGGTCTCGTGGGACGATTCCCCAACACCGGTGGGAGGCTCTTGACGGAACTCGTTCCGAGGTCCGATAGCTATTCGGCCCATAACGACAGGCCACAATTTCGAGACTGGCTACCAGTCGAGAAACCCACCAATGGAGAGATCCTCCAAGCGGTCGAAGCCGTGAAATCGAGAGTTGCCCGGATGGAGACCCATAACGAGCACGATACGGACGCTGTCTCGTTGAGACTGGAGGAACTGGTCGAAAGCCACGCCGATCTGTTCGGATGGTCCCCTGTTGAGGAAGCTGAACGGGAGGAGATTGTCGAGCGACGCAGCCAGGTAGTTCAGGAAGTATTCGACCTCGACGGGACGGGCGCAGTGCCGCGGTTCACTCGACGGGTTGCCCGCCCGGAGCTGGTGGGCGAGGTCGCGGCAACTCGTCTTGGTGACAAGCTAACCGAGCACTTGCTCCAGCTGTTGACCAATGAGGGCACCGATCGGCAACTGGTTCTCGGCTGGATGAAGAGAATGGCAGATCTGCATGGGACGACTTGGGCTGGTCGCATCCTCGGGGAAACTCCCGGTTTGGGTCACGAGGACCGAGTGGACATCCTGCTGAACCTCCCAGCAAACAGGGAGACATGGGATCTGCTCGCCAGGGATCACGACGCGGTTCGGGAGTCATACTGGCGCCGGATCGGACAACTCAGAGTAGCTGCGGAGGACTTCGACACGTATCTGGACCAGATCTTGGGACACGATCGGGTTCGTCACGCCATCCAGATCTCTTGGGTTCGGTCCAAGGAAACACCTACCCAGTTGATCGAGGAAGGGACGATCGAGCGCGTACTCGGTGCTGTGTCGAAGTCCTCTCCTAGCCGGTTCCGCGACGTCGACATCTACTACATCCAGCAACTGATGGACCTCCTAGGCCCGGACGCCGACACGGTGGTGTTCCTGGAAGGTCATCTCTGCCTGCCGCTCCAGATGGCCGGTCGAACGCCTACGGCACTGTATCGCCGGCTACGGAACGATCCGGCCCTCTTCGTCGGTCTCGTATGTCAAGTTGCCGAGCGTGGTGGGGAACGAGCGCAGTCCGATGCGAGTCGAGCACCTCTACCGCAGAGTTCGGCTTGGACGATCTTGCAAGGATGGAGGATCCCCCCGGGGTATGACAGCGCGAGCGGCGACTTCGACCCCGATACCCTCCGGGACTGGGTCTTCGAAGCCCGCCGCGAGCTGACGGAGAGAGGTCTATCCGATCTCGGAGATGCTTTCGTCGGAGAGTTGCTGTCGGGCAGTCCGACCGGCCACGACGGTGTGTGGCCTGCCGAGCCGGTTCGGGACCTGCTCGAGGACATCGAAAGCCAGCCCATGGAAGATGGTCTCATGTCCGGAGCGATGAACAGTCGCGGCAGGACCACCCACGGCATTCTGGAGGGCGGCGGACAGGAAAAAGGACTGGCAGGTCTGTATCGGGAGAGGGCCGAAAAGATAGACACACGATGGTTACGAGCCGCTTATGTGCTCCGACGCATAGCCGATCATTACGACGAGGAAGCTCGCCACCGAGACGAGATTACGGAACGACGAGCCGACTCTTATTGATCGCCGATAGGTTCAGGATATCATCACAGAGGGCTCGGCCCGGCGCGGGGCCCGGTGTGGTAGCCGGAAGGAGTTCGGCGGACTATGAGGTTGCTGGTTCGAGCCACTTGTGGTCTAGGCGGCAGACGGCGACCAGGAAATCTCAGTGATCACGACCGGGCGGGATACCAACGATCGTCAACCGTGTGATCCGCCTTAAGTGGGTGTCCGGACTCCACGTAACAGCCCCTGGCCTTCGCGACCGCAGAGAACCCGGCTGGTCCTCCTGCAACTGGGCGCCTGCCGGGCCGCAATCCCGATCCCCCGCCCGCTGGGGCCTGGAGTCTCCGGCTACGGGTCGACTGAGATGGCCTCTTGGTAGAGCTAGACAGGACTTTGCGTAATCAAAGAGGGCGCGGGCACGGCAGAATATGACTGTCGGCCATGAACAGAGCCGCACCGGAACACACTACCCGACCCGGGAACCCGCGGTGGTACCCCGCCGCTGTACCGGGCGACAGGCGGGTACCTCTTATTCTCACTATCGGTCCGGCCGGCGGGCCTCGCCGTTGTCGAGATCCGAAGCCTACGCGTAGTTCGGCAGCGACCTTCGCACAGGCTCTCCCACCCTATCTGACAGATACAATATAAACCGATGTAGTAGATGAAAAAAGCATCCAACACGCTATGTAGTTCCGCACCGGCCGCTTCTGAAGCCCGGTCAGGTGATTATCGTCCGAGCGTTCGTCCAGTCCCCCGTTCGAAACAGGAGCAGTCGTCCGGGAATCCGGCAGCCCGCCAGCCTAAACGCCCATGAGTTTGACCAGCCCAACCAGGCTCCTCAACGCATAGGTGCTGCTGCTCAACCGAATCGGGGTGTCGTCGCTGCTACCGGACACCGACTACCTACCGAACGCCGGCAACGGTTCGACCCGACCGGCCATAGTGCATAGTCAAACACCGAAGTACAGTACAAGTGATAACCAAAAGCACTAACTAGCTATCTACCAGGCGAAACATAAAACTCTGGGCGGAGGGAGTGGGATTCGAACCCACGAGGCGCGGTATGCGCCAACACGCTTTCCAGGCGTGCGCACTAGGCCAGACTATGCGATCCCTCCCGGAAAACCGGAGTCTAGGAGGGTGCTGAGCAAACATCTAGCGGGGTTTCCCTGTCCGGCAAACTACATGCAAGCTCTGGCAGGGCACGGCGGGAACCCCCTCGTACGTGTTGAAGCAACCTCCGAGTGGGAGTCGGCGGAACCCGAGCAGTCATGGACCCGAATCGGGATGCTCGGGAGCGGGTTAGACTCTCCGGGCAGCCGTGCTACGCGGGGCGCTAGGGGTGTCCTGTAACCCGAAACCCTCTATACGCGGGGCGGAATGCCTGCTGAAGGGTGCTGAGTTCCCGTGGTATGCGGTCGGCACGTGGTGATGACGGCCGGGTCCTACGCAGCGGGACCTTCGTGAACCGGGTCAGGTCCGGGAGGAAGCAGCCCTAAGCGACGGGTTCCGGGTGCCGTGGGAGTGCCGGGCCCGAGCCGGCGACCGGCTAGCGCCATGAGAGTCGCATTCGACGGCGGGCTGCACGGCTGCCTAAGACTGTTCTGACCGGTGATTGGACCATGCTCTGGAACGTATGGATGGCGGCCGCCCTGAACGAGGCGGTGAAAGCCCCGGAGCACGGGGACGTGCCCGTGGGCGCAGTGCTCGTGGACCCCGGCGGAAGATTGGTAGCCGCCGACCACAACCGCCGCGAGGCGACGCAGGACCCCACCGCCCATGCCGAGATACTCGTCTTGTCGAAAGCCGCTCGCGGGGCCGGCTCATGGCGCCTCGACGGCCATAGCCTCGTCGTCACGCTGGAGCCATGCGCGATGTGTGCCGGCGCCACGGTTGCGGCGCGCTTGGAGCGGATCATCTACGGGGCGCCCGATCTGAAAGCCGGTGCGGCTTGGAGCCTGTACAACATCCCCCAGGATCGGCGGCTCAACCACCGGCTCGATCTCGTCGCCGGAGTGCTGGAGGAGGAGTGCGCCGCCCTCCTCTCGGAATTCTTCGCGGATCTGAGGGAGACCCCGAAGGCTTGAGACGCCTGGTGACCGGGTAACGCCGCCGGATGATCGACCCGAGGTCCACGGACCGCGCGGAGCGCAGAGCGCTGTACAATCCGGTGCCCTTGGAGGGGTCGCATAGTCTGGCCTAGTGCGCGGCACTCGAAATGCCGTAGGGAGTTTCCTCCCTCGTGGGTTCGAATCCCACCCCCTCCGCCTTCAAGCTACCATTTCACCTGGTAGAGGGTTAATATCTTTTCTAGTTATCACTTCTACTGTACTTCGGCGTTTCGCGTATCCACATGTGGCCGGTCGGGTCGAACCGTTGCGGCGTTCGGTAAGTGGTCAGATTCGGTAACAACGACGACACACCGATTGGGTTGAGCAGTAGCACCAATGCCTGGGGACTGGCTGCGCTGGTCGAACTCGTAGGCGGATGCGGGCCGGCTTGCGATCCCAGACGAGTGCTCCTGTTTCAACCTGAATCCACCGAGGGTTTCCCCCTCGAGTGGGGTCCGCGGGTCGGGTTGGGGTGGTTCGGGGGGTGTGGGCTGGTTGGTTGTCGTGGATTTCGGGGTGTTAGTGGGTGTGGTCCGGCAGGGTGAGAGGTGGTGGTGGTTGTTTGAGGTGTGTGGGGTTAGGGTGGGGCTGATTGTCCGGTATTAGCGGGGCTGTTGGGGGTGGGTCAGCAGAGTTGGGGGAGGCCGCGCAGCTCCGGAGCAGGATGCCGACGATGATCAGCAGCAAGAACGAGTTGGCCACCCGTATTTGGGCGGTCCACCGTTCGTACCGTTCCACCGCCTCGAGGTGGCGGCGGGTGCTCTCCACGATCTCCTCGTTGGTCCGTGGGTCGGTCATGGCCCCACCTCGACGCGGTTCCGGTCGTCGTTCCCATCCACCGGGATGACGTGATCGACGTGGATCGTCTGCGGCCGGCCCGGCCGGAGCGGTCGGGAGCAATAATCCGCACAAGAGTTCGTAGGGTTCACCGTCGGCGGCGTTGCCGCTTGATGATGCGCGTACGGAGGGGCGAATGGTAGCCCTCGTTGCCGGGTCACGGAGCCGCTCCGGAGGTCGGTCTGCCACGGAGTAACACCCTCCGCACCGCGGTTGTCTACCAGGTGCCGCGCCCCGTGGCGGTCGGGATGTTCTCCGCCGCGAGTTCGGCCGCTATCGCCGCGTAGGTGAGGCCCTCGTCCCGGAGGTCGTGGATGAGGTCGGCCACTTCGTCGGCGAGCAGGACGGGCCGCCCGACCCGCTCCCGCGGGCCTGTTTGGCGCGGAGGGCCTCGGATATGCGCTCCCCGATTCGGCGGCGCTCGAATCGTGAGATAGCCACGAGCACGGTCAACATGAGTTCCCCGACTGGAGTAGTGGCATCCACGTCGAGGACGAGGAGCACGAGGTGCCATCCCTCGCCGGTGGCCGATTCCACGAGGTCGAGCAGGTCGCGAGTGTCTCGGGAGGCCCGATCGAGTTTCGACACTACGAGAGCGTTAGCCGAATCGGTCCGGTCGGCCAGCCTCCGGAGAGCCTCGGAGAGGGCGGGCCGGTCGAGTGGTGCTACCGATCCGCTTGCGGCCTCATCGGTCACCAGGTCGAGGGCCGCGCCCCGGTATTCGGCCCACCGCTCTAGAGCGTCGGTCTGCGCATCAAGGGCCGTGGCCCTCGTCGGCCTGGTCTCGGGTGCTCACCCTCCGGTAGCCGATGGCGTGTAGTGCCTCCCCGGTCCGGGTGGTCATCGGTTAGCAGTAGCCGGTGGTGCTCATACCGGGGAGAATTGCACATAGACACGTAGCCGAAGCCGCTACTAGAGCGCCCGGCAGGGCGTGAGGGTGGGGCGCAGCTCAGGGGACTGCGCGGTAACATTCCCCTGCAACGCCAAAACCCCCCGTTGGCAGGGGGGTTAGGCAACTTCGCTACAAGTAGAGGAACTCCTAATGGAGCAGGATACCACGCACGAAGGCTGCGAGTTTTTGCACACCACCGAATACCTGTTCCGTCCGCGGACCGGCCAGATTTGGCTGACATCGTCCTGCCCGATGCTACTGCAGCCGGTCTGGCTGGCACCCGTCGTTTTCTGGACGGATGGGACGCCTTGGCTGGCAGTCGGGAACCCGGTGCCCTGGGCCTATTTCAGGGCGCCACCAGCTCAGCCCAGGTCAGCCGTTTCCCTTCCGCTCCTCTGACAATCGTCCGCGACCACCCGAGGCGCCACGGTTTGCCCGATGTTCCGTGGACGCATCCGAACGAGGCGGCGGTAGCGGAGGCCACCGATCGGGGATGGTTCGTAGGGTTCGACGATGGAACGTTCCGGCCGGATGATCCTCTCACCGAGGAGCACGCCGCGATCGTGTTCGCCGCGTTCGGGCACCGACGGCCCGAGTCGTTACCACGCCGAGCACGGGCCACCAGCACTCACGGCCACCGATCAGGACCACGGGCTGTTTGTCCCGATGGAGGGGTAGGCTGCGAGACGGCAGCCCAGCTGGTTCCCTGGGCATCCAACATCCACCGGCCAGCGGGCTGCCACTCGTAAGAAGGTCCCTGTTCTCATAATCGAGGAAGGCCTTTCTGGAAGTCTACCCCCCCTTAGGGTGTCAGGCCAACCCCCAACCAGGTATTTCACTCCAATTGTTGGAGGACCACGGCCACCGATCAGGACGTCGGCGCGCATCGAGGACCCACCAGCACGGGGCCAGGACGGGCACCAGCACCGAGCACGGGCACCGACGGCCACCAAGTCCGGACGCCGAGCACCCAGGGCCAGGAACGCCGGCGCCCATCGAGGATCGAGCACCAGGGGAGCACCAGGACCACCGGGATCATCACCCACGCAGGCGAAGACACCTACCCGCCGGGATAGCCAGCCGGCAGCCCACAAGCAGATCCGCCAGCAGCTGGACGGCACTGACTTCTCGGCGGCCGTGTACGACGTGTTCGTGGCACGGGCGAACCGGCAGGCAGCGAATGCATCCACGGGCGGTCCAGGGATGGGCATAGACCTCTAACGAGGGACACACCGTGGGACCAGGACGCCCGCCTGCAGCGAACGGCCAGGTCACAGCGCCTGCAGCAACGGACGGCCACACCGCTTTAGGGCTCTAGAACGGGGTGAACTGCCTACGTCGGGATCCCGCCAGGGACCCACCATCCAAAATCTAAACACGCATGGTCGGTGGGGTCGGTTAACGGGCAACGAAGCGGGGCCGGGCTATGCGCCCGGCCCCGCTGTTTGCTGATCGGGAGGAGGATCAGCCTGTTCCACGGTTGCCGGCGCTGGAACCGTCGGTTTCTTTGAACATCTCTCCTATTGCTGCCACTGCTCCCAGCACGCCGGAGGTGTCGAGAGGCAGGAAGATCTTGGTGGCCTGACCGTTGGCGATGCCTTGGAGGGCATCCAGGTAGCGGATGGCGATCAGGTCGTCGGTCGGATTCCCGTTGTGGATCGCTAGGAAGACCCGTTCGATGGCTTGGCCTTCGCCTTCGGCCACGGTGAGCTTCTGGTACTTGTCGGCGTCGGCCACCCGCATGATGGCCTCCGCCTCACCTTCGGCACGCAGGATGGCGGATTGCTTTACCCCCTCCGCTTGGAGGATGGCGGATCGCTTCTCGCCCTCGGCTTCGGTCACCGCCGCCCGGCGGCCCCGCTCCGCCTTCATCTGGCGGTGCATAGCGTCGGTCACGTCCGGCGGCGGCTCGATACGCTGGATCTCGACCCGTACCACCCGGGTACCCCACTTATCGGTGGCGTCGTCGAGTATCTGTCGTAGCTTGCTGTTGATGACCTCGCGGGACACCAGCGCCTCGTCCAGTTGAAGGTCGCCGACCACGTTCCTCAGGTTGGTCTGCGCGAGCTTGGTCACCGCCAGGATGAAGTTTCCCACCGCGTATTTGAGTTTCACAGGATCGGTCGGCTCGTAGTAGATCACCGCATCAACGGTCACCGCGACGTTGTCCTTGGTGATGACCTCCTGAGGGGGAACGTCCACCACCTGCTCGCGCATGTCCACCTTCAGCAGCTTCTGCACGAAGGGCACGACGAACCGCAGACCCGGCGAAATGGTCCTCTTATACTTGCCCAGGAACTCGACCAGCCCCTGTTCGTAAGGCCGGACGACTCGGAACCCGCCCGCTGCTATCAGCAGCACTGCGATGGCCACAACGCCCAGCAGGATTACAGCTGCAAACTCCATCAGTCTCTTCCTCTCTTTTTGTCGATCGTCATTCGACTTCCGTCACCACCAACCGGGCACCCCGGACTTTCGACCACCTCGACCGTGCCCGCTGGCGTCCCGGCCAAGCGCAGACCAACTGCCGTGTACGCGAGATGGCTCTACGCCACCTGGCCCGCCCGATACCTGACCCTCGACACAGAGATCGCCCAACTCGATGTCGAGATCCGTCGCTTCTTCGCCGAGGCGAACCCGGCACTGTTGGCCGCCGAAGGTGTGGGCCCTGACACCGCTGCCGCCCTGCTGGGTCCCCGAACGGATGAGGTCGGAACGGTCTTTCGCGGCGCTGTGCGGTGCCAGCCCCGTCCAGGCATAATCGGGACAAACAGTTCGGCATCGGCTGTACCGGGGAGGTAACCGGAAAGCCAACAACCCGCTATGGCGGATTGCTACCACCCGTATTAGCCACTGGACGCTATTTGCAGAGCGTACCGGTTGTTCAACGTCACCGAAGCGGAAAGCGGTTTGTCGACACCGAACACATGAGACGACCCGGCCGCCACCGTGATGTCCTCTATCGGATGTTCATAACTGGCCGAATCGGTATCGCCAGTCCAAGACAGTTCGTACCCGTCGAGGCTGATCGCGAACGATCCAAGATTCGTGACCGTCACAGTCCGAGCAGACAGGTCGACATCCACCGTCAGGTTCTTCTGAACCACACCGGTGCTGCCGGCCGCCAGGAAGTTCGCGACCTCAGCACGGGTAGCCCCATCCGGATAGAGACGTGCTACCACGATCGCGATCTGTTCCGTGGTGATCACTTCGTCGGGTCGTAACGTACCGTCCTCGTAACCGGCGAACCAGCCCTCGATCTCAGCGATGCGGATCCCGTTGTACAACCGGTGACCCTTCGTCACGTCACTGAACTTGGTGAGGGTCACGTCGTCGAACTGGTTCTCGCCCGGGATCACAGCACATTCGTCCCACGCCGCGGCCATCAGCACAAACCCGATAACGACGATGATAATCCGTTTCGCTAGAGCCATCCTTCCGCTCCTCCCCGGATACAAAGCCGTTTTCTTTGCGGGTGTCCTTCCATCACGTCTTCCCTTTCAAGTCCGCGTAGCGATATACGGGGGTTTTCGCCGGCCACCGATCACTCGGTGGGTCGTGATCTACTGGCGAACATGCCTAATCTCTAAGTGGCATTATAGGAGAACATGGTGTAAGTGGCTGTGAATTGGTGGTGACAGTGGTGGTGAATTGTCTGTTACGGCTGGTTCGTTGTGGCTGGGTGGGTTGGTATGGTGACTGTGTAGTCACGCTTGGAGTGGTGGGTAGTC
>JAPOQZ010000210.1 GCA_026710435.1 bacterium
ACACGATCGAATTGGCCGGGTCGAGGGAGAACGGGGCCATCGAGATCTCGCTGCCGCTCTGCAGCGCCGCCTCGAAGGCGGGGATCATCAGCGACTTGCCTCGCAGGAGCCCGTGCTGATCGGGCCAGGACACCCGGACCGCCTCCAACCCCTCGCTCTCGATCTGCGATCGGATCTCGGCCACCTGGGCCCTCTGATCGTCGGACCACAGGCCGTGATCGTCTATGATGTTTCCACTCATGTTGATCCTTCCCATTCTCCGAAGCTGCGGTCTCCTCGAAGCTGCGGTGACCCTAGGCCACCGAGCCCGGCCAGGTCCATTTGTCCCAGAAAACTGACCCGGGCTACGCTCCTGGAATGACCTGGGTCGAGCCGTACCCGTCCGATCTGGGCGCGGCCGACGCGGACTTGAGCGACCACGACTCGTTCACCGCGGTCGTTCCCCACGCCACGTTCCAGCGACTGCGCGCCGAGGACCCGGTCTCATGGTGCGACAAGAAGGACGGCAGGGGGTTCTGGTCGGTGACCCGCTACCACGATGCGCTCGACGTCAGCCGGGACGTCGAGCGATTCAGCTCTGCCCAAGGCATCAGCATGGACGATCTGGCCCCGGACGAGATCGCGGTTCGGCGCTCGATGATCGAGATGGATCCGCCGGAGCACACCCGGCTACGGCGGCTGCTCAGCCGGGGATTCACCCGGCGCACGGTCGAGGGGTTCGAGGAGCGGATCCGGAAACTGGCCGTCGACGTGGTCGAGCAGGCGCTCGAGCGTGACGAGTTCGACTTCGTCAGCGACATCGCCAAGGAGCTGCCGATGCGAATGCTGGGCCAGCTGCTCGGGATCCGCGACGACGGGAAACGCCTGGTCGAGCTCGGTGACGCCCTGCTGTCCAACACCGACCCCGACTTCACCGATCATCCGGTGGGCTTCACCGACACCGAGGCATTCCGGCTGCTCCCGTTCCGCAGCCCAGCAGCGCTGGAGCTGTTCGAGTACGCCGACGTCGAGGCCGAGCTGCGACGCCGGGAGGACCGCAACGACGTCATCGCCCAACTGCTGGCCCCCACCACCGACGGCGATCCGCTGACCGACCTGGAGTTCAAGAACTTCTTCACCCTCCTGGTGATTGCCGGGAACGACACCACCCGCTACACGATGACATCGGCGCTGCTGACGCTCATCGAGCACCCGTCGTTGTGGAAGGCGTGGCAGGACGACCGGTCCCTGACCGAGACCGCGGTCGAGGAGATACTGCGGACGACTACAGCCACCTGCCACATGCGCCGCACCGCCACCGCCGACACCACCCTCGGGGGCCGCAGAATCAAGGCCGGGGACAAGGTCATAATCTGGTTCATCTCGGCCAACCACGACGAGGAGGCGTTCGAGCGGCCGTTCCGCTTCGACCTCGCCCGATCCTCCAACGACCACATGGCGTTCGGCCGCAACGGCCCCCATTTCTGCCTCGGCGCCTGGTTGGCCCGGATGGAGGTCCGCCTCATCTTCGAGGAGCTACTCGACCGGGTCGACCACTTCGAGCTGGCCGGCGACATCGCCCGGCTCCGGTCCAATCTGATCCTCGGCGTCAAGACCCTGCCGGTGAAGGTCTGCTAGTCCCGGTCCGCGAGGTCGACCGGCACCAGAGTCGCGACGTCGCTCGCCGTCAGTCGTCGGTGAGGGGCGACGCCCAAGGCGACGCGGCGCGCCGGGCCGCGTCGAGGTCCTTCCACGCTCCATCGAAGTCCTGGCCGGTAGTGACCGCGTCGATTGCGCCAGGACCGGACACGGGGTTGTCGCGCCCCATCAAATTGGACGGCGACGGGTCGTCAGCGGCGGTGAGGAACCAGCGGCGGTGGGTGCGGACGCCGATGTCGGTCGGGCCGAGGTGCTCCTCGGCCCGGTCGTAGATCGACCCCTGCGATTCGACCGCCCACTGGTCGTGGACGTTGATGTCGCTGCCCATCCCGGTGAAGGTCTGCGTCCGCTGCTCCTCGGGGTCATAACCCCACTGGTCGGACCGCCCGTGGATCGGTCGGTACTCGGGCAGCGTCACCGCCGAGATCCGCTGCTCTCTCATCAGCTCGGCATCGACCGGCTCATCGAAGCTGACGAACATCGAGTACCAGTAGCTGCTGTGATCGTCGATCGGGACGTGCCATTGGGTGATGCTCATCTCCCGGCTCATGGGGATGGTGATGGCATTGGGAAAGATGCAGTACGAGATCCGGACGTGGGTGAACTCGCCCCGGAAGTCGCGGGTCGTCCGCATCCGGAAACCGAACGAGGTCGGCTCGGCCACGATGGTGGGGTGCGAGGCCTCGCGCATCAACTTGGCGACGGTCACCCCGGTGTCGGCGACTAGGCCGCGGAACTGCCGTCCGTACTGCTCGGAGTCGTCGTCCAGGAACCGGTGGAGGAAGCCGGCATGGGAAGGATCGACGCCGACCTCTTGCGATTGCAACCAATTGGCGTCCCACAGGCCCTTGAACGTGAACACGTGCGTCTGGGGCGCGGTCAGGCAATCGAACCCGGGCATTGGCGGCGGCTCCCCCTCGCCGAGGTACGCCCACACGATGCCGTTCCGCTCCTGGACCGGGTAGCTGCGATGGCGGATCCGCTCACGGAGCCGGCTGGTCTCCGGCTCGGTCGGCGTCTCGAGACAGGTCCCGTCGACGTCGAGCAGCCAGCCATGGAATGGGCAGCGCAGACCCCCGTCCTCCAGCCGCCCGAAGCTCAGGTCGACGCCTCGATGTGGGCAGCGGCGACCGACAAGTCCGAGCCGGCCCAGCTCGTCGGCGAACAGCACCAGCTTCTCGTTCATCAACGTCACCGGCACGAGCGGACGATCGCCTGCCAGCTCCTCGGTCAGCGCCGCCGGTTGCCAGTACTGGCGCAGGATGTGGCCCCCCGGCGTCCCGGGGCCGGACTCAGTGAGCACCCGGTTGGCATCCGCACTGACCATGCATTCCCACTATACCTGCGTCCTGAACCGAGCTCCGGGGAGCGCTCGGCGGGCTAGGCGTCGTGGAGGGCTATGCGGAGGCGCTTGTTGGCCTTGCCCTTCGACTCGGTCTTGACCACCTCGAAGCGGCCCACCTCGCCCGTGGACGGCAGGTGGGTGCCCCCGTCGGCCTGCTTGTCGAGCCCGACGATGTCGA
>JAPOQZ010000255.1 GCA_026710435.1 bacterium
GTATCTGTCACAGGCTCGTTGCACAATGGTAGATAGCCGCATACACCGGCGGTTCGTTTCCGACGTCGAGCGGACCGTGGCAGGGTTCATAATGTCCGGAACCGGCCCGCACAGGGGATAGAAGGTCGCGTCCGTGACCCTCGGAGGTGGCGGCGGGGGTGGGATCCCAAGGAAAGAGGCACCAGCCGGTGATTTGCGCGTTCTCGGGGTTCGGTGGGGTCGAGGTGTAGCCCGCTCTTCTGTGACGAACTTCCGACTCGGGACACTAGACGGCCATCGGAGCCTTACCCTTCCTGTGACGGGCAGGGACAACTAGACCGCAAGGACGCGAGCCGGGTTCGTGTGGGTCATTGCGTGGATGGCCTCGTCGCTGACGCCTTCGGCTTGCAGCATCGGCAGGAAGGTCTCGATCAGGTACTGGTAGCCGTGGCCCCCGTTGGTCTTCAGCCGGGGACGTGCCGGCATGTCCTGGGCGATGACCAGGCGGTCCTGGTGGCCCTGGCGGACCAGTTCGGCCAGGAACTCGGCGCGGCGCTTGTCGGAGTTGATCCACTCGATGCCGATCAGGTCGAACTCCATATAGGCGCCGGTGGCGGCCACCCGTTCCAGCTCCGGCATCTCCAGGACGCCGTCCAGATGGCCGAGGATCACCCGATCCACTTCCACGCCCTCCTCCTGGAAGATCTCGAGAAACTCCATGGCCATGTACATGGTTGTATGGGTAGTGAGAGCCAGGCCGGTCGCCACCTGGGCCCGCGCAGCCGCGCGTAGGACCCGTTCCTCCACCCCTTGGACCCAGTTCTTGTCGAGGCCGATCTCCCCGATGATTCCGGGCTTTATGCCGGTGTCCCCTACCCCGTTCTCGATCTCGTCGATCATGTAGTCCGCAAGCCGCTGGGTGGTCCACTTGTTGACGAACTCCGGGTAGTACGGTTCGCGGTAGAACCCGGTTCCCATGACTATGTGGACGCCCGACGCCTCGGAGACCCGGCGGAGCTTCTCCGGATCTCGCCCGATGTGCTCGAGGGTCGGGTCTACGAGGGTGCCTCCGCCGGCCTGCCTGTACAGCCGTACCTCCTCGGTCATCTGAACCTCGTCCGTTATCGGGATGGCCAACCAGCGGTGCCTCGGCCACGAAAGATCGGCGAAGACGTGGTCGTGCATCTGCGTGTGGCCGAGATGGTCGGGCGACACCGGGCCCCGGACCGTGATCACCTGCTTGGACACGACTCGCTAGGAGGGTGCTGAGCAATCCACCAGCGGCCTGCCAGCCGCCGGCAAAATGCCTGGGCTGGCGGGCGGCAGGCCCGAGCAATCGTCATTGTTCATCACCCTCCTACATCTCCTCTCGAGCCTGCCGGGGCGCTATCCCGACCTCGCCGCGTCGATCGCCTCCCGCGCGAAGGCGACGCCCCGCCCGAACACCTCCTCGGCGTGTTCCTCGCGGGCGTGGTCCTCGAACGCCGCATACTTGGCGGCCCCATCCCGCTCCATCTCCATGAGTAGACCCCGGTAGTTGATCCCGTCGTCACCGACCGCGATCGGGATGAAGGTGCCGGTGTGGTAGTCGGAGAGCGTCTCGTACTGATCCTCGGGGCCGTACAGCTTCTCTGAATACCGGGCCATGCCCTTCAGGTGGGCGTAGGCGATGTAGTCAGCCAGGATCCGGTAGCCGTAGGGCCACGGCTCGATTCCGGCCGCATACACGTTGCCGGCGTCGAAGTTGACCCGGACATGCGGCGCGTCGAGGGCGTCGAGGAAACGCGCCGTGAGTTCTGGCTCCCGGACCACGTCGGTGCGTTGGGGATCCTCGTTGCGAAGATCGAAATGGTTCTCCAGCAACATGGTGATGCCCCTCTCGGCGGCGAGGTCGTGGCAGGGTTCCATGCGCCGCTTGTACCGCTCCACGATCTCGTCGAAGCTCCATGCCGGGTTGTGGCCCGGATAGGTGATGACGAACTCGGCGCCCACATCCTCGGTGAGCCTGATGATGTCGCTGATCGCTCTCTGAACCATGGGCACGTCGTCGGTGATCATCACCCGGAACTTCGCAGTGGCATTGACACAGACGATGCGGACTCCGTAACCGTCCAGGGTCTCGGCAGCATTGTCGAAACCATCGTTTTGGGGGTAGTAGACCAACTCGAGCGCGTTGACGCCCAGTCGCCTGCATCTCTCACCGAGCTGGTCATAGGTCGGGTGCCAGCGGTTCCAGGACGAGTCCGCGCAGATCGCCAATTCCATAGTCTTCGTCCTCTCTGCCGGCAACGGGGTGGGGTCGGTGACCCGCTTAGGTTAGATTCCCGAACATGGCGAACGCGTCCCGGACCCTCAGGAAGATCGGCTTGCCGGTGATCGTATGCATGGTGATCATCGCATGCAGCAGCGAGCCTCCCATCGTCGATCCGACGACATCGCCGTCCCCGGGATCAGCTACGACGACGCCGGTCACCACAAGCCCGGTCACCACAAGCCCGGTCACCACAAGCCCTGTCACCACAAGCCCTGTCACCACAAGCCCGGTCACCACAACTCCGCCGGGCGACACCGATTCCCCTGACGCGAGCACGAGTTTGCCCGCGCCCCGGGTGCTCACCGTGGAAGTGCTCATCACAGACCTCGAGAACCCCCGCGGGATCGGAGTCGACACCGAGGGCGCCCTGCTCGTAGCAGAGGCCGGGTACGGGGAGGACGCCGAGGACCTGATCCTGAGAACCGGCCGCCTGACCCGTTTCCGGGACCGCAACGGGGACGGGGACTTCGACGACCCGGAGGAGACCGAGCGGTGGCTGGACAACCTGTTCAGCTTCAATTCGGTGAACAAGTACGAGACAGGCCGGGACGAGGTGAGCGGGGCAACGGACGTGCTGGTCCATGACGACGGTCGCGTGTTCCTCTCCCTCGACGGCGGCATCGACAGGACCGGAGGGACCTTCATCCTCTACGAGTTGGACGGGAACGGAACTCTGCTGCGCGAGATCAACCAGGACTCGAACATGACGGGCATCGGTTTTTCTCCGGATCAGCGCAGTGTCTACGCCACCCAGAGCACCCACAACTCGCTCATCGAGATCGACCTGGAACGAGGCGAGAACCGGCAGATCGTTGTGTTCGATGACCTCTACAGCGGGCAGCAGTCGGTCCCCGCCGGCCTCGGAGTGGATCCGACCACCGGCGACGTGCTCGTGGCTCTGTTCTCAGGAGTCGCCAAGGCCGAAGGAGAGGCCTGCCGTTTCGTACCCGACGTGATGTGCGACGGCCGCTACCTACCGCTGATCCCCACCGACGCCAAGGTGGTCAGGGTCGACCCGGAATCAGGCGCGGTCTCCGATGAGGTCACCGGGCTCACGGCGGCCGTGGACGTGGCAGCCGACGCGGCAGGGAACGTGTTCGTGGTGGAGATGGCAGCCGACTACGGCCAGCTCTTCCATCCCGGAGTGGACCTGTTCCTGGCGGACCTCCCGGCCCTGCACGGCGGCTACGTCAGGTTCAGCGGCAGGGTCACCATGTATCCGGCCGGAGGGGGTGAGTCCCGGATCCTGGCGGAAGGCCTGGACCAACCGACCAACATAACGGTCGCTCTCGACGGCGCCCTGTACGTTTCGACCGGGCAAGGAACTCCGGGCCGTCCCATACCGGGCCCGAATGGCCGCACGGTCATCACCGGTGAGGTTCTCCGGATCAGCGGCTACAAGTAGTTGGCCGTTTCCTCGGCACGGCGCGACAGCGCAACACTAAGTTAACGGAGGTCGCAGGTTGGTCGCACCGCGGCCGGAACGGTAATTGAGAGGAGTAACTATGAGAGCTAGCCGAATCGGGCAATTGTTGGGACCGTTGCTCGTCCTGGTACTGGTGGCCGCAGCATGCGGCGCCGAGGACGACACAGCCGCGGAGGAAGCCGCCGCTGCACAGGCCCAAGCAGCTGCAGCCCAGGCAGAGGCAGCCGCAGCGCAACAGGAGGCAGATGCCGCCGAGGCGGCGCTGTCCCAGGCCCAGGCCGATCTGGAAGCCGCCCAGACCGCAGCGGCCGAAGCCATGGAGGGCGACGAGGCCGCCCAGACCGAAATGGCTGAAGCACTCGCCGCAGCGGAGGCAGCGCTCGAGGAAGCCGAGATGGCCGCCGACGAAGCCATGAAAGCGGCCGAGGCAGCCGAAGCAGCCGCGGCCACCACCACTACTACTGAGCCGGCTATGGAAGAACCGGAACTCATCGAGGTCGTGGTCTCAGAGGACAGCGACATCTTCAACTTCGATCCGAAGAACTCGGCCGGCGGTGAGTTCGACGCGCCGGTATTCACCACGATCTACGAGACGCTGGCCTGGACCAGCCCCTCCGGTGACGTCCTGCCCCGTCTGGCGACGGATTGGACCATTTCCGACGACAAGATGACCTACACGTTCAACCTGCGGGAAGGTGTCAAGTTCCACAACGGGGCCGACTTCACTGCCGCCGACGTCGTGTACAGCGTCAACCGCGCTGTGAGCCAGGGCATCCCGATGGTCCAGCAGCGGGCCCAGAACCTGGATAGCGTGACCGCGGTCGACGACTACACGGTCGTCTACCAGTTGAAGCAGCCTTCCACGGCATTCCTCCTGAACATCGCGGACACCACCGGGCTGGGTTTCGCGTCGATCCTGACCTCCACGGCGCCCGCCCACGGGACGACGCCCGTCGGGACCGGCCCCTACACGTTCGTGTCCTACGTACCGGGCTCGGAGCTCGTTCTGGATGTCAACCGCGACTACTGGGATCCCTCGGTATTGCCGCCTTACGATCGCCTCCGGGTGCGAATCATCAAGGAGGACGCCACGATGGTGGCCGCACTCCGCTCCGGGGAAGTGGCGCTGATCCATCCCACCGCCACGGCCACGGCCAGGAGCCTGAGGGACGATTCCGGATTCACGATCGTCGACACACCGTCCCGCACCTTCTGGATACATGCCAGCAGGGTGGGAGCGACACGTGACGAGGCCGTGGTCAAGGCCCTCTGGCTCTCCATGGACCGCCAGGCCTTGGTCGACATCGCCTTCCTGGGTGAGGCCTTCCCATGGTCGACCGCCCATCCGTTGGTCGAGTACGCCCTGGGACCGGACGACCTACCAAACTACCAGCGGGATGTAGAGGAGGCGAAGCGGGTCCTCGCCGAGGCCGGCTACACCGACGGAGTCGACCTCATCTTCACCTACCCGACCCGTGTCCCGTACGAGGACGTGTTCTTCGAGGTCCTCCAGGCCTCCTGGGCGGAAGCCGGGATCAACGTGGCGCTCAACCCGGTGGAGCAGGCGGTTTGGATACCGAAGCTGATCAACGCCGACTACGACTTGTCGGCCACGGATCAGGGTTGGTACTCGAACCCGTACCGGTACGTCCTACCTAGGACCGGCTGGCAGGCTCCGCCCGAGGAGATCCTTCCGGAGTTGATCCCAGAACTTGACGCCCTCGCGGCAGCCTCGCAGGAGGAACGCCCGGAGATATTCCAGAGGATCCAGATACTCGAGGCCGAGAACGTGTACCCGTACGCGGGGACGGTCTACGCGAATGCGTCACACGTGTACCGCAACGACCTGCTCTCCAACGCAGACCTGGGCACGTACATCACCGGCGACAAGCGGGTTCTGTACCTCTCGCTGGTTCCGGCCGGATAAGTCACTTCGAACGGCCGGGTGGGCGGCTCCCGCCCACCCGGCCCCGGCCCTCACTCTTCAATGGAGGTCATAACGGCCCCGGACGCGAATCCTGACGGGAGGGTTCTGGCTGTCCGCGACCTTGTAACCGTCTATCCGACCAGGCTCGGCGTGGTTCCTGCTGTCGATCACGTCAACTTCGAGCTTCGGGCCGGTGAGGTGTTGGGCATCGTCGGCGACTCGGGTAGCGGCAAAACCACCCTGGCCCGCTCGCTCCTAGGTCTGGTAGCGGCCCCCGGCCGGATCGTGAGCGGGGAGATCCTGCTGCACGGCCGCAACATGCTGAACTTCACCCACGAGGAGATGAGGCGGGCACGCGGCACGGAGATCGCCATGATCTTCCAGAACCCGATCCGCTCCTTCCACCCCGGGTTCACCATCGGTCGGCAGTTGACCGAGGCGGTGACAAGGCATCAGCGGGTGTCCCGGCGCGATGCCCGGGATAAGGCGATCGAAGCCTTGACCTGGGTGGGGATGCCGGAACCGGCGGTCCGGATGAAGGACCATCCCCACCAGTTCTCCGGGGGCATGCTGCAGCGGGTGATGATCGCCATGAGCCTGCTCAACGAACCTGCGGTGCTCGTCGCCGACGAACCCACTACCGCTCTCGACGTGACCATCCAGGCTCAGATACTGGAACTGATCCAGAGACTGGCCGCCGATCGGGGACTAGGGGTGATCCTCGTGACACACAACCTGGGGATGGTAGCGAGCATCTGCGATCGCGTGATGGTCATGTACGCGGGCCAGGTCGTCGAGGAGGCATCGGTGGACGGTGTCTTCGCCCATCCGGCCCACCCCTACACCGTCGGCCTTCTCGACTCCCAGCCAGATCGAGCGACCGGCGCCAGGCTGGAGGCTATGGCGGGAGGATCACCCAAGATGACGGCCCTGCCCCCGGGATGCCGGTTCCAGCCCCGCTGCGCGTATGCAGAGGCCCAGTGTTCACAGCCACCAGAACTCTGGGCCCTACCCCATGGCCAGACTGCCAGATGCTGGGTCAGCAACCGGCATGGCAAGCTACCCCCCCTCCCGGATGGCGGAGCGACCATTGCCGGCTCAGGACCCGGATAGGCGCGGTATGGCCCTCCTGCGACTCGAAGACGTCTCGGTTCACTTCCGGCTCCGCAGGCGAGGCCAGGCTAGCGGGACCGTACGCGCCGTCGACGGAGTGAATCTGACCATCAACCAGGGCGAAGTACTAGGCATCGTCGGCGAGTCGGGTTGCGGGAAGACCACCCTGGGCAGGGTGATCGTCGGGTTGCAGAGACCAACGTCCGGCGATGTGATAGTACGGGGTGAGAAGCGGTCGCTCCGCCAACGCCCGGGCGCCAACGCCCGCGCCGACGGTTTCCAGATGGTCTACCAGGACGCAGCGGGATCCCTCAACCCTTGGAAGAGGATCGGGTGGAGTATTGCCGAGCCACTCCGGAACGAGGGTATGAAGAAACCCGAGATGCGAGAGCGGGTTCTCGAGCTACTGGACCAGGTCGGGCTCCCCGATTCTCTCATAGACCAGTACCCCGGTGAGCTGTCGGGAGGTCAGCAGCAGAGGGCCGCCATAGCCAGGGCCCTGGCCGGACGGCCTCGTCTGATCGTGCTCGACGAGGCCGTCAGTTCGCTCGACATGTCGACCCAGGCACAGGTCCTCAACCTGCTCAAGGACCTCGCGGAACGCCACTCCGTGAACTACGTGTTCATCTCCCACGACATCGCCGCGGTCGACTTCATGAGCGACCGGGTGGCGGTGATGTACCTGGGAAAGGTCGTCGAACTGGAAGATGCTCACGACAAGAAGAGACCGCTCGTCCACCCCTACTCCATAACCCTCAGATCCGCGGTACCGGTCCCCGATCCCGTCGTGGAGCGCCGTCGCAACCGCATCGTCCTGAGCGGGCCCGTGGCGAGCGCCACCGACCTTCCGTCCGGGTGTCGATTCCACACCCGGTGCCCGGTCGCCGAACCTCTCTGTGCCGATGTCGAACCGGACTTGGTCAGGATGTCGGCAACCAGCCGGGTCGCCTGCCACTTCGCCGGAGAGTTCGAAGCCCGCTACTCCGCCGCCGGATCCGGGACCACCGGGACCGCGCGATGATCCTCTTCACCGCACGAAGGTTCGCCGAAGCGGTCGCCGTCCTGTTCGTGCTGACCTTCCTCATCTACGTGATCGGGACGATCGTACCGGGTGACATCGCCCAGCAGATGGCCGGTATCGAAGGGGCAACCCCCGAACGGATGGCCGAGATGCGAGCCCGCCTCGGTCTCGACCGCCCGCTCATGGTGAGGTACGGGGAATGGCTGGGTAATGCGGTCCAGGGTGACTTCGGCAACTCGCTGTTCACGGGTCGCGACATCGCCGCCGATGTCCGCGCCCAGTTCCCGGTCTCCCTGGAGGTGGCGTTCCTCAGCGTCCTGCTCGCGGTGATCATCGGCATTCCACTCGGTGTGTATGCCGCCGTGCACACCGGAACGATCGTGGACCGGGTCCTGCGCGGGATCTCCCTGCTGTTCTTCTCCGTTCCGACCTTCGTATCGGGAGTCCTCTTCGTGTGGCTGGGATCGATCATCCTCAGGTCCTTCTACACGTCGTTCTACGTACCGTTCACCGAGGACCCGATCGCCAACCTGCGGTCCATCATGTTGCCGTGCCTGGCCATCGCGCTCCCCACGTCGGCTTCGATCATCCAGATGACCCGCACCACGATGATCGCCAGCCTCCAGGAGCCGTTCATCGACACGGCCCGGGTCAAGGGCGCCCGGGAGAGCAGGGTCCGTTATGTCCACGCCCTGCGCGCCTCGCTGGGACCCGTGGTCACGTTGATCGGCCTGCTCTTCGGCGCTCTCGTCGGCGGACTGATAATCGTCGAGCAGATCTTCAACCTGCCCGGACTCGGCCGAGGGGTGTTGCTCGCCATCGCGGAGCGCGACTTCCCCTACGTCATAACTGCCACGCTGGTCATCGCCAGCGTGTACATAGTCGTCAACTTCATCGTGGACCTCCTCTACCCGATCCTCGATCCGAGACAGCGGGAGCAGACATGAGCTCACGTGCCGCCGACCGCGCCACCAATGCTGAGGAGACGGGGAACCGGCGATCTCCGGGGTTCCGCAACGCCCGCTTCTGGCGACAAGTCAGGGCCATCGTGAGGCACCCTTCGGGAAGGTTCGGCCTCCTCCTGATCGCGCCGGTGCTGATACTCGCCGTCGCCGGACCGCTGGTGATCGACTGGGATCCCATCCAGATCAACCCTGCCGACTCCCTCCAGGGACCGTCCGCCAGCCATTGGTTCGGGACCGACCAGCTCGGAAGGGATCTCGCCGCCCGGGTCGTGAGCGCCATCCCGGTGGTGATCTGGGTGCCTCTCGGTGCGGTCCTCCTGGCCGTGACCGCCGGAAGCGCCGTCGGCATCCTCGCCGGGTACCGGGGCGGATGGCTGGAGAGGGTTCTCATGGCTGGAACCGATGTGCTGCTGGCCATGCCGGGCCTCCTCACTGCCATCCTCATCGTCGGTGTGTTCGGGGGCGGGTCCCGCAACATGATCCTGGCCATAGGGGTCATCTACCTGCCCCGCTTCACCCGGATCGCCCGCGGATCCACGCTGGAGGTACGAGGTCTCCCCTACGTGGACGCCGCCCGACTGTCGGGGACCAAGCCACTGGCCCTCGTGATGAGCCACATCTTGCCCGGGATCAGTTCCCCTCTCTTCGTGATGTGCGTGCTCAGCCTCTCCACCGGGCTGCTCGTCCAGACCGCCCTGAGCTTCCTCGGCTTCGGCTTCGAACCCCCGACCGCCGACCTCGGCAGGATGCTCGCCAACTCGGTCGACTTCCTGACCCTCGCGCCCTGGATGGCCATCTCGCCCGCCCTGGTGATCACCCTGCTGATTCTGGCCTTCAACAACCTGGGCGACGCGGTCCGTGATGTCATCGATCCGGAGGTGGCCCGGGCCGCCGGCACGGTATGAGCTCCGGGGCAACGAGATGATCAGTTGTTAGGCTCTCAGTCTTGGCACCACCCGAACATCCACCGACGTTAGGCTTCCTCGGCCCGATCGGCACCTTCACGGAAGAAGCGCTGACCACGCAGGAGGATCTGGCACTGATGCGTTGTCAGCCCTTGAACTCGATGCTGGAGGTGTTGAATGCCGTTGAAGCAGGCATCGTGGACCTCGGTTTCGTCCCCATCGAGAACATGATCGAGGGGGCCGTCACCTCCAGCATCGACAGCCTTGCCTTCGGCACGGGTTTGATGATCCAGCGCGAGGTGACACTGGACGTGCGACTCAAGTTGATGGCTCTTCCGGGCGCCCGGCTTCGCGACATCAGATACGTACGCTCGTATCCCGTTGCCTCTGCCCAGTGTGGCCAGTTCCTTGGTCGGCATCTGCCTGGCGCCGTGACCCTTCCCGCCTCGTCTACCGGCGCCGCGGCCTGTGAACTGGCCACCTCGCGAAACCTCGACACTGCGGTTATCGCTCCACAGAGGTCCGCCGACGTCTACGGCTTGGAGGTGCTTGCGGTGGATATCGAGGACCGGCCAAACAACCAGACCCGGTTCGTTCTGGTCGGGCGCGACTCCGTTCCATCACCAACCGGACGGGACAAGACCAGCCTGGTCGTGTACCAGCGTTCCGACGCGCCAGGGTCGCTGGTGGGAATCCTCGGTGAGTTCGTCGCCCGGTCCATCAACATCACGAGTCTGCAGAGCCGTCCGACCAAAGCCAGCCTCGGCAACTACTGCTTTCTGATCGACTGTGAGGGTCACGTAATGGACGAAGAGCTGGGCGATGCCCTTCGCAACCTCCAGATGAGAGCGGCCAGGGTCAAGTTCCTCGGCTCCTACCCGGCGGACTCAATCGGTCACGTCCGCGATCCGACCAACCGTGCCATCCGGGAGGATGTCGACGCCTCCTTCGTCGACGATGACGGCTACCTGTTCATGGCCGGCGTACCCGACCAGGCAACCCGCCACGACGCTGACGCATGGCTCGCCGGGGTGCGCTCCAGGGTGAGCTGAGAAAGGCAATGCGGAGCACCGGTTCCGAGTCCCGAAGCGACCCGATCCAAAAAGCTGTACGGGCAACCCGCACCACCCTCCTAGGACTCGATCAGTCCCTCCTGGGGCTGCGTCCAGGGCAGTTTGTAGACAAAGGCATAATGGGGAGCGGGTGGTACCCGCACACTCGAGAACGGCACGTCGATGACCACCGGGGCATCCTTGGACAGCGCTAGCGGGATCAGCGTCTCGAGCTCCAGGGGGTCGTCCGCTCTCATACCTATCGTTCCGAACGACTCCGCGAACTTGACGAAGTCCGGGTTGTGCAGGTCGGTCCCGTAAGTGCCGTCGAAGGCACTGTCCAAGTCGCGGGCAACGTTGCCGTACGAGTCGTTCCTGAGGACGACCGTTACGACATTGATACCGTACTTCACGGCCGTCGAAAGCTCGGATGCGTTGAACATGAACCCGCCGTCCCCGGCAACACAGACCACCGAGCGGTGCGGCTTTGCGACCTTCACCCCCAAAGCCGTCGGGAAGGCGTAACCGAGGTTGAAGGAGTAGCCGGAGTCGACGTACGTCTTCGGCCTGCTCACCTTGTAGTGGGTTCGGGCGTAGAAGGCCAACTGCGTGACATCCCACACCACGAACGCGTCTGCGGGAATGCCGTTCTGGATCGCTTCGAGCACCGCGTACAGCGGTTCCTTGAGACGGATGTCGTAGTAGGCGATGAGGTTACGGGCCGCGGCCACCGCCTCGGTCGGTGACGGACGCTCTGCTGCCCCCGCTGCCATTACCAGGGGAAGCAAGGCTTCAATGGTCGCTCTGGCGTCCCCGTGCAGCGGGATGGTGTTGGACTGGATCCTGGTGAGTTCGCTGTCGTCTATGTTGATGTTGATAAGCACCGACGACTCGCCGGCGGGGTTGCCCAACGAGAACCGGGTGCCTATTCCTATCACGACATCGGCGGACTGCATCACCCCGTACAGTTGGTTCATCTCCTGCCTCTCCCCCCAAGGGCCGAAGCACGATCCGTAGGACAGTGGGTGGCTGTCCGGAATGGTCCCCTTGCCTCCGCTCGATGTCACCACCGGTATGTTGGTCGCCTCCGCCAACCTGACCAGAGCTCCCTCCGCATCCGAGCGCGCCACCCCCCCACCGGCGAAGATCAGCGGCGTCCGGGAGGCGGCGATGACGTGGGCGGCTTCCCGCAGGTCCTCGGGACTCGGCACGATCCGCGAGATACGGGCAGGGCTTCGCAGTTGGACCTCTTCCCGCTCCACCCCGACCTCGGGTGGGAATTCGATCAGGACGGGACGCGGGCGGCCCGTACGCATCTGCCTGAATGCTTCGAACACCGCTTCGGGCACTTCGCGGGGCCTGAGCACCCGCCGCTGCCATTTGGTGACCGACCGCACCGTTCTCGGCTGGTCCATCACCTCATGAACCGCCCCGAGCCCCTTCCCGATCGCGGCGCGAGGGATCTGACCCGCTATCAAAAGCACCGGTGAAGAACGAGCGTACGCGTTGGTCAGACCGGACGCGGCGTTGTAAAGACCCGCCCCCGGGACGACGAGGGCTACCCCCGGCCGTCCCGAGGCGCGAGCGTAACCGTCGGCCATGAAGGTCGTGGCCTGCTCGTGACGGGTCGTGATCATGCGGATGCCCGGCTCGTCGCGCAGAGCAGCGACAATCCCGTAGATCTGTATCCCGGGGATCCCGAACACCACGTCGACGCCCTCGTTCACGAGTGACCTCACGAGCGCTTCACCACCGCTCATTCTCACCATTGACACGCGACCACCTTTCGACATGACCGGGCAAACTACGCCGACGCGCCGATCCAATCGGGCCCCGCTTTGACGACCCGGGCCCGATGCCTCACGCGACGCGTCGACCCCTCGATCCGCAACCGCACTCTCGGAGGTCTAGTCTCGCCGCCTCCCGATCAAGGAGTAGTCCGCGAGTCTCAGCCGGCTCAGGAGACCTTGTAGCAGGCACCCTCGAACACGTAGTCGGCGGCGACCGGATGGGTGTAGTAGGACTCGATCGTCCTGGTCCCGGTGCCGGATGTCCCAGCCGCGAGGCCCGCCGGATCGGGCCGACCGATCCAGATGGTGCGCTGCACGATGTCGTTGGGATCTCCCGCATACCTCTCGGTAGGCGCCACACCATCGAAGTCGAGTTCCTCGATGCTCTTGGCGGCGGCAAGTACACCGGCCTGCGTCATGTCGCCTGCTTCGTAGGCAATCTCCAGCACGCGCAGCATCATGAATCCCTCGAGAAATCCTTCGACGAGGTAGGCACTCCGCGGAGCATCGGGGGCGTACCGATCCATCACCTCCCGCAACCTCGCCATGCCGGGAAGGTCATCCGAGTAGTCGGGAAAGTACGACGCTGCGTAGTAGTCACGCGCCAAGGCATCCTTGAGCGGAGAATCGGGTCCGACCAGAGCGGGATTCCAGTTACCGGGAGGACCCGCCCACAGGGCCTCAGCGCCCAGGGACAGGGCCGCGCCGTAGATCTCCGCCAGCGTGTTGGCCGCCACAGCCGTCCAAACGATGTCGGCGCCGCTCTGGGCGATGGCGCCTCCTACCGGGGAGTTGTCCTGGCCCGGGAGGACCTTCCCTGAACCGTCGTAGACGATCTCCAGCCCGAGGGCCTCTGCTGCCAGCTTCGCACCCGCCGCCGAGTCGAGCCCGTAGTCCCCCGGAAACGTAGCCAGTGCCAGAGTCGGGCTATCGATTCCATCCGCTTTCGCGAGATCCGTCAGGTAACCGATCATATTCATCGCCTCGATGCAGTAGGGCGTGCCGTGGGGTAGCAGGTTGGCGTTCATCGCCGGGTCCGACCATCCGGAGTACCAGGTGAGAGGGATGGCCAGGATCTCGTCCTCGGCGAGACTCTCGAGGATCGCCAAGGTGTGAGGTGAGCCCGTGGAGTGGCCGAACGCCACCACCTCATCCTTGAGTTCCTCGTAGAACTGCACGTGATTGTCGACGGAATAGACCGTGTCCCGGTAAACCAACTCAACCTGCAGCCCATGCACTCCGCCCTTGGCGTTGACGTCCTTCCAGAACGCGTCGATGCCTACCGTGATGAGGCTGATGACCGGTCCATAGAGTCCCGTGAGGTCGGCGAGCATCCCCAACTTGATCACCCCGTCTTCGACGTCCACACCCACGTCGGTGGCGATCACCATCGCCGGCTCTTCCTCCAGCGTTGTGGTTGGTGCTTGGGTGGTGACCGAAGGCGGGGGCGTAGTGGCAACCCCGATCTCCTCGTCCTCCGCCGCTCCCCCGCATGCACCGGCCACCACCATCAAAGCCGCCAGGATTGCCAACCAGTTCAGGCCTCTTCTCATGCTGTCCTCCTGAATATCATCGCCCTAAGTCACTCTGACCTAATAAATGCTTCCCTGGACTCGTAGTTGAGAATACTGATCAATCCAGGCGCGCGCCATGTCTTCCGGTGATGCTCCCTCTGAACCTGACCTATTAGCCGGTTGGCAAGGGATAGGTGGTAGCGGCGCCATGGCCACCCAACGCGGCGGCTGGGAGCCGAGGAGTGGAGGAACACCCTGAGTCCTACCATCCATGGCCCGAACCAGTCCTATTGCATATCAATCAGCGAAGGCGGTAGGCACTTCACGATTCGGGCGGTCTCAACGGAAACGTGGACAAGGCGCCTCAGATGCCGGATCAGGTTGAACGGCTCGTCCGACCAGGCGTGCCAACCGTTCGGATCATCCACGATCTGCGACGCCTTGTCGGTCTTCCAGCGAAGGCTATCGATTGCCCAATCGAGAGGTGTGCGGCCCGAGACGGTGTACTCATGTGCTTCATCGGGGATGCCGACTAGCTTGCACCGGTCATTAACCATGAACACGGTGCGGTCATCGGTCTTGCCGTCTTCGGCCTTACCCCATCGCATCTTCTTGTTCCTAGTGATCCGGTAGGAATCAGGATCGGAGTTGCCCTCGTCGGGTCGTCCGTCCACGAGGCACTCCACGGTCCACTCGGGTACGGTCTCGTAGCCGACGTGAAGGTCCATGAGTCGGCGGCCCGCCACGCAGAACGCTTCGAAGTCCGGGGCGAAGGGAACCCGCGGAAGGTTCCGCTGCAGGTCGTGCCGATACCTCTCCCGCCAGTCGGGAGCGTGCATCACACCGTACAGGTACTCCCAGATGTCATCCTTGGTGATGGCTTCTTTGTTGTACTGCAACCGGAATTGCTCGAGGCACCAGTCGGTGATGTTGTCGTCGCTCGAGGGTAGGTCGACGAGCGGTAGCTGGTTGGGCTGGCTCATTGCCAGGGTTCCTTCACTTCGCTGATCGCGGATCGGCCAAGAAGATTACACTCCCGAGTCTGACGACGGACCCCTGAGGTAACCACTTGAGCACAGCACTAGACGAACTGTTCACGACGCTGCGATCTGAATCGGCCACCGAAGCGCAGAAGGGGAAGCGGTTCGAGAGGCTGATGAGAGTCGCTTTCGAGCGACATCCTGGCGAGTACGGCCCGGCTCGATTCAAGAGGGTGTGGATGTGGGGCGATTGGCCGGAGCGAGCGGATCGCGGATTCCTAGGCCAGGATACCGGGATTGATCTGGTAGCTGAACAGACGGAGGCGCATGGTGGAGGGCTGTGCGCGATCCAGTGCAAGTTCTATGCCGAAAAAAGCAAGATACCTACCTCGGAGATCAACTCATTCCTTGCTAATTCGGGTACCGATGACTTCCGGTCTCGGATTCTGGTCGTCACCGGTGACATGACCGGACCAGCGTGGACGAAGATCAAGAAGGCGAAACCACGGTGCGAGGTGATCAGCGCCCCAGACCTGAAGAACTGGCCCGTCCGATGGATGGAGTTCGTTAACGATCCTGACTCCCTCAGCTTCGATCCCGTCCGCTACGAACCCTTCTCGTTCCAGACCGACGCCATTGAAAGGGTTGTAGCGGGGTTCAAGGGTAGGGATCGAGGCAAGCTGATTCTCCCGTGCGGAACCGGCAAATCCGTCGTGAGTCTTTGGATCGCCGAGCGCCTCGTCGGTTCAGGCGGCAGGGTCCTGTACCTCGTACCTTCCATCGCCCTTATGGGCCAGACAATGCGGGAGTGGGCGCGTCAGCGTAGCCCCGACCTACAGCACCGGTACATCGGCATTTGCTCCGACACCAAAGCCGGACACGCTACCGAGGATGTGGACCTCTCGGAGTTGGCCATGCCGGTAACTACAGACCCTGGCCGGATACGTCACCAACTGGCGCATTCCTCAGACCACGACATGACGGTCGTATTCTGCACCTACCAGTCACTTCCCTTGGTCAGTCAAGCGCAGTCGACCGCAGATGCGGCTGACTTCGACTTGGTGATCTGCGACGAGGCCCATCGCACGACCGGTGTACACCACCAGGGCGGCGCGTCGGACAGCGGATTCAGGCTGGTCCACCACAAGGATAGGATCGTCGCGCGCCGTCGCCTGTTCATGACCGCCACGCCACGTATTTATACACGTCGGGCGAAGAAGAAGGTGGCCGAAGTGGGAGAGGACTACGGAGTATATTCGATGAACGACGAGTCGGTGTACGGGCCCGAGTTTTATCGGATGGATTTCGCCGACGCAATAGAAGCGGGGCACCTAACCGACTACAAGGTCGTCGTCATTGCCGTCGACGAAATACTGGCGGGGGAACTCCACAGCCAGATACAGGTTACGAAGGGTCCACGACTGAAGGTCGACGATGTGGTGCGGCTGGCGGGCTGTTGGGACGCCCTCGCCGACCCGACCACCCGGACAGCCTCAGGCCGCGTCACAGGTACCACCAACCCGAGTCATTCGGCCAGTCGGGCCATCGCGTTCACCAACACGATCGCGACATCGAAGCGGGTCTCTCATTGGTGGAATCCCGTCGTCAGCACCGCAGGTGTTTACTCGCTACACGACGATGATTCCTCTCCCGACCTACTCGACTGCTCGGTCGAGCACATGGACGGCAAGATGAACGCCTACCAGAGGGCCAAGCTGATCGACTGGCTCCAAGAAGGCGGCGCCCGCGGCCAGTGCCGTGTTGTGACGAACGCCAAGGTCCTCACCGAAGGCGTGGACGTGCCCGCCCTCGACGCGATCCTCTTCATCGAACCCAAGAGGTCCCAGGTCGATATAGTGCAGGCTCTCGGGCGGGTCATGCGGCGCTCCGAAGGCAAGGAGAACGGCTACGTCGTGATCCCCGTCGTCGTGCCCGACGGCGCAGGCCTTAGCGATGACGCGTTTCTCAACAGCTCCGGGTTCAAGCAGGTGTGGAGCGTTCTGAAGGCGCTTCGTTCCCACGACGGCCGAGCCGATGTGTGGATCAACACGGCGGACTTGGGCGCCGCTACACCACTGGACATCATCGTCGTCGGTGACATCTGCCAGATGTGCGGCGAGAGGGGTTGCTCCCAGGACGAGGGATGTCCCGCTCTCACCGGAGACTCCATCCAGGGAAAGCTGCCCTTCCCCTGGCAGAACGCGGTCGCGTCCAAACTGGTGGAGAAGTGCGGGGACCGCCAGTACTGGGACCGCTGGGCCGAACGGGTAAGCGAAATCTCAGACCGCATCGAGTTGCTGATCCGGGTGGGCATCGGCAACGACCCCGATCTCAAGAAGGCCTTCGAGCGGTTCCTCGTGGACATGCGCCGCACGGTGGGTGGACATGTCACAACCGGTGCTCTCACCACGATGGTCGCTCACCATGTCGTGACCTTGCCGGTGTTCGACAGCCTCTTCTCGGAGAGCGGCTTCGCCGACCGGAACCCTGTGTCCAAGGCCCTAAACGAGTTGCTGGGCGAGTTCAAGACCGCCGGATATCGCCTACCGGACGAAACCGCCGAGTTGGACCGATTCTACCAGAGTGTGGCTCGCCGAGTCGACGCGGCCGCCAACTCCGACGCGCGCCTCACCGTGATGCTCGACCTCTACCAGTCGTTCTTCCGCAAGGCCATGCCCCTAGAAGTCAAGCGACTAGGCATCACCTACACGCCCGTCGAGTTGGTCGACTTCATACTCAGGTCGGTCGACGCAGTGTGCCGACAGGAATTTGGCCGGGGCCTGACCGCTCCCGACGTCCACATCCTGGACCCGTTCACCGGAACGGGTACCTTCATAAACCGGCTGCTCACCCAGAAGGACCGCAAGGGCGAGTATCTAGTACGGGATGAGGACCTAGAGCGCAAGTTCAGGGGTACCGGTACAGGCGGAGGCGCGCCCGAGATCCATGCTAACGAGGTCGTGCTGCTCGCCTACTACCTCGCCTCGGTCAAGATCGAGGAGGGTTACAACGAACGGCGCGGCATCCACCAGCCATTCGAGGGCATCGTGCTCACAGACACGTTCGAGATGAATTCCGACGACCGGCGGCTACCGGGAACAACCTCCCTGAGGAGCAACAGCGCGCGCACGCGGCGTCAGAACTCCCTGCCCATCTGGGTTATCGTTGCCAATCCCCCGTGGTCGGCAGGCCAGAAAGACGCCGGGGACGACAATCCGAACGTTGCCCATCCTGACATCGAAGCCCGAGTAAAAGACACCTACGGTCAACGATACCGAGAGGTAACCGGGCGTAAGCCGGGGGGTAGCGCATACGGAAACCTGTACATCGAGGCTTTCCGGTGGGCTTCCGACCGCCTAAGTACCTCAAAACGCACAGACGATCCAGAACCTGGTGTGCTGGCGTTTTGTACACCCAACTCCCTTGCCACAGGCACCTCACTCGCGGGCATGCGGGCCACACTCCGCGATGAATTCACTTCGATCTACGTCGTGAATCTCAGAGGTGATGCCTACACAAGCAAAGAACAGCGTCAAATGGAAGGCGACAACGTATTCGGACAGGGCACCCGGAACGGCGTGCAGATCACCGTTCTTGTTCACAATCCGGAGAAGGACCAGACCGACCCCGGAGTGCTGCACTATGCCGAGGTTCCCGAGTTCTCATCGCTGGAGCAGAAGTTCGCATGGCTGGCCCAACTCGGCGACGTGACCAGCGATCTGTTCGAGACCGTCCGCGTCAACGACCGGCACCATTGGGTGAATCTGACGGACGGCACGTTCGAGCAGTTATTGCCGGTGTGCTCCACCAAGGCCAGGAAAGATGTGGCGGTCCGAGCCCATGCATCCGGTGTAAAGACCAACTGCGATGTGTACGTTTACTCCTTCTCCCGTGACACGTTGATTGAGAAGATGAACCTCTTCATTGACGAGTATGAATACACGCGCACCAAAGTCAACCTTGGCCAGTGGACTGTTGAGCAGGCCACCCTTCATACCAACCTCGAAGCCATCAAATGGACGGACGCACTGAAGCAAGCTCTCAAACGTGACGAGGAGATCGTGTTCGACGAGTCGCGTATTCGCGAGGTTCTCTATCGCCCGTTCACCAAGATCTGGCTCTACGAAGACAGCCGCATCCTCTCCAGGGTCAAGACGATTTCCTCAATGTTCCCGCGCGACGCCGAGAGAGAGAGAGAGAGAGAGAGAGAGAGAGAGAGAGAGAGTCCTCGTCTCCACCCCGTCCAACTCCTCGATCTTCAGCCTCCTCGCAGCCAGCCGGATTGGGGATCTCAAATCCGCCGGGATGGCGGCAGCGTGCCGGTATATCCCCAGACGACGGCGATCCTCATCTCGGGAACCTCGAACATGACTTTTTAGGCGCTAGTGACCGGCACGCTGCCCGACCTGGCATCGGTCAGGGGATCCCGGCAGACGAGGGCGTTACCGGTTCGCCGTCCTCGATGACGATACCCCCCCCCAGATGGTCATCACCTCGACGAACAACCGAGCCATCTTCGGAACCCTCATCACCAATCACCTCACCGACCTCTGCGCAGTCGGAACGAACCAGCCCGCGCGGATCATCCCGAGGCGATCTTGATCATGAAGGATCAGCAGCTTCCCTTCGCCACCTTGACCACACAGATACTTCACGATCTGCATGGGACGGGCCGCCCGACGCGCGCCATACCACGGCAGGAAACACGGACAAGCATCGAAAGGCGATCGCCCTAGCAGGACCGTCGAACATGGCGTTGTTCGGGGTGTTGGCAACCGGCTTGATCCCCGATCTCCACATGATGGGTCCGGGCCAGCAGACGAGGGCCTTTCCGAGCAGATCCTTGTGAGCATCCGACCCAGCCGGATGCACTCGGCCATAACCCCGTCGCTAGCGTACGTCGGAGCCGGACTGCCCCAGGTAGGCCCGGATCACCTCGGGATCCTTCTGTATGTCTGCGGGGAGGCCCTCGGCGATCTTGCGACCGAAGTCGAGCACCATCACCCGGTCGGCTATGTCCATAACCAGACCCATATCGTGTTCGACGAGGATCATCGTTATCCCCAACTCGTCCTGGATGTCGAGGATGAAACGGGCCATGTCCTCCGTCTCCTCGAGGTTCATACCAGCAACCGGTTCGTCCAGCAGCAGGAGTTCGGGTTCCATCGCCAGCGCTCGGCCCAACTCCACCCGTTTCTGGATGCCGTAAGGGAGGAGCCTCACGGGATACTTGCGCCATCGCTCGATCTCCAGGAAGTCGATGATCTCCTCCACTCTGAACCGGTTTTCCATCTCTTCACGCCTGGCTCGGCCCCACCAGAGAGCTCCGGCCACCCAGCCATGGCTCATCCGTACATGGCGACCCGTGAGGATGTTGTCCAGAACTGTCATGTGGGCGAAGAGCTCAATGTTCTGGAAGGTACGGGCGATACCCCTCTCCGCGGTCTGGTTGGGTTTCAAGCCCATCAAGGAAAAACCCTTCCAGGTGATCGTTCCCTCCTGGGCCCGGTAGACCTGGTTGATACAGTTGAACGTCGATGTCTTGCCGGCCCCGTTGGGTCCGATAATGGCGAACAACTCACCCTTGCCAACATCGAACGACACCCCGTCCAGTGCCACGAGGCCTTTGAAGGACAGCCGGACATCCCGCACCGCCAGCAGGGGACCGCCGGCGTCGCGACCGCTCACGACAACCACCGCTTGCGTCGCTTGTAGTGCTTGACGTCCCGGAAGGACTTGCGCTCACCAGCCCGCAGGCCAAGGTAGAACTCCTGGACGTCCTCATCCCGGAGCAGGGTGCCGGGATCGTCGTCCATGACTATCGTGCCGGTCTCCATGACGTATCCGTGATGGGCTACGGAGAGAGCCATGTGCGCGTTCTGCTCGATGAGCAGGACCGCAGTCCCCTGCTGATTGATCGCGACGATGATCTCGGCCATCTGCTCAACCAACCGGGGCGCGAGACCGAGCGAGGGTTCGTCGAGGATCATCAGCCTCGGTGACTGCATCAGGGCTCGACCGATCGCCAGCATCTGCTGCTCGCCTCCCGACAGATAACCGGCAACCTGGTGCCGTCGCCCGGCAAGGACAGGGAACAGGCCCATGACCCGGTCGAAAGCAGCCCGAGCCGCCGCCCGATCACGGACCGTGTAGGCCCCGGCCACAAGGTTCTCCGCCACCGTCATCTCGACGAAAATGCGACGCCCCTCCATTACCTGGCTGATGCCCATCCGTACCCGCGCCGACGGCAGCGTCCGGGTGATATCCCGACCCTCGAAGGTGATGGACCCCTTGGTGATCTCGCCCTCGTGAACATCGAGCAAGCCGGTGATCGCTCGGGCGGTCGTGGTCTTGCCTGCTCCGTTCGCCCCGAGCAGGGCAACTATCCGAGCATCGGGAGCCTCCAGGGAGACACCCCTGAGCACCCTGACAACGTCGTTGTAGACGACCTCCAGATTCGACACCTCAAGCACTGCTCACCCGGCCAACCCTCCGATGATCCAAGCACCGATGTCTACGGGGCGACGTAGCGGGGGAAAGGGCACCGTTCATGCGAGCTTGTAGCACGCCTCTTCGAAAACGAACGCCGCGGCGACCGGGTGGGTGTAGGCGGGATCGGTAAGCCGGGTTCCGGTCCCCGTAGTACCCGCCGCAAGACCTTCCGGATCCGGGCGGCTGATCCACACCTTCCGCTGCAGGCGGTCGTTGGCAGAACCAACGTAGCTTTCGTTGGGGGCGATCCCTCCAAAGTCCAGTTCCTCGATGCTCTTCGCGGCCGCCACAACACCGGCCTGCGTCATGTCCCCGCTCGAGTAGGCGCGCTTGAGCGCCTCGAACAGGATCATGCCCTCGATGAAACCTTCGATGAGGTAGTCGTTCCGAGGAGTGTCAGGCGCGTACTGATCGACGAGAGCCCGGACCGCTGCCATGCCAGGTGTGTCGTCGGTCAACGGCGGGAAATACGAACTCACGTAGTAGTCCCGGTCGATCGCATCCTTGATTGGGGAGTCCGGAGCAACGAGAGCCGGGCTCCAAGTGGGAGCCGCTCCCGACCACAGCGCCTCGAAACCCTGTGCAACCGCCGAGCCGTAGATCTCGGCGAAGGCTCCGGCATTGGCAGTCACCCAGACGATGTCGGCACCGCTCTGGGCGATGGCGTTGCCGATCGGAGCATTGTCCTGGCCGGGGATCACCTTCCCGGAGGCGTCGTGAACGACCTCCATACCGAGAGCCTCCGCCGCGAGCAGGGCACCGGCCGCGGAATCCAACCCGTAGTCGCCGGGGAAGCCGGCGATGGCCAGCGTCGGGTTCGCTATACCGGTCGACTTGGCTAGATCCGACAGGTATCCGATCAGGTTCATGGCCTCGATGCAATAGGGCGTACCGTGAGACATGAGGTTTGCGTTCAGAGCGGGGTCCGACCAACCCGAGTACCAGGTGAAGGGAACCGCGAGGATCCCGTCCGCCTCCAAGTCCTCCCGGATGGCCACGGTGTGGGGCGATCCGGTGGAGTGACCGAATGCCACCACCTGGTCCTTCAACTCCTCGTAGAACTGGACGTGATTGTCCACCGAGTACACCGTGTCCCGGTAGATCAGTTCAACCTGCAGGCCATGGACCCCACCCTTGGCGTTGACATCAGCCCAATACACACCGGCGCCCGCCGCTATGAGGCTCGCCAACGGTCCGAACGCACCTGTGAGGTCGGCAAGCATCCCCACCCTGATGACGCCGGCTTCGAGATCCACACCGGCATCGGTGGCGATCGTCGTGCGGGCAGGCTGTGCGTCATCCCCCTCATCAACGCCGGCGCCATCGTCGGAAACCACCGTGGTCACCGCAGCGGCCGTAGTGGACGGTGCGGCAGTCGCAGGCTCCTCGGTCCCCCCGCATGAGGCAGCCGTAACAGCCAGCACGACCATCAGTGTGAGGCATCCGTATCTGGTTCTCATGCGCATAGTCCTGTGCTCGATCCTTGTTCGTTGCGTAACGACTTCGTCCTGTTTGTGTTTCTCTACTTCAGTACGTGAACGGCCATGCCTTCCAGTAGTTCCGTATCCGTACCCAGATACCGTACAGGCCCAGTGGCTCGAAGATCATGAAGAGGATGATCAGCAGACCGAATAGAACCTGGTTGAGCTGGAATACCGAGAGGCCGGGACCAACACCGGGGAGCGTATGGACGATCCCGGAGTCATCAGCGGACACCGCTACCACCACGTCGGCAATCGCGGCGAGGGTTCCATCGCCGGTCTCGATGAGGCGCTTCAAGGCTTCTGTCGAGTCCTGGACCAGACGGGGAAGAAGCACGACAAACGCCGATCCCATCAGCGTTCCGGACACGGTACCCGCCCCACCGATGAGGATGATGGCGAGGAACTCCACTGAGAGGAAGAGGTCCCAGGTCTCGGGGATCTGGCGACCGACGAACGAGGCGAACAAGGCACCTGCGACGCCCGCAAAGCCGGAGGATATCCCGAA
This sequence comes from bacterium, assembly GCA_026710435.1. Classification (GTDB taxonomy): domain Bacteria; phylum Actinomycetota; class Acidimicrobiia; order Spongiisociales; family Spongiisociaceae; genus JAPPFW01. Next base: position 23,468 of record JAPOQZ010000255.1, read on the forward strand.
GGCCATCAACTTGTAGCGGAACTCGTTGACCCCCATCACCTCGGCCGCGATGTCACGGTCGCGTATTGCCTGGAAGGCTCGACCGGTGCGGGTTCGCTGCAGGTTCTTGGCCAAGAGCGTGGCCAGCAACAGGAACGCCACCAGCATGAGGTAGACCTTGGCCTCCTCGCTGATCTCGAAACCCAGCCACACCGCGTCAGCCGTGAAGTCCACGAGCGGTTCCTCTTCTTTCCACCACCTCCACTGGAAGTCCGGAAAGCTGCGTCCGGAGAAGGAGCCTCCTGAAATGAAGGTCAGGTTGCGCCACACCCATTCACCGATGAACACCAGGGCGAGGGTGGCGAATGCCAGGTAAAGACCTCTCACCCGGACCGCGGCGGGACCTACGAGGAGACCGATCAGGGCGGGGACGATTCCGGCCATCGGCAGCCATATCCACATTGGCAATCCCAACCCCCACAGGTCGCCGGGAGTTCCCCCGAACACTGCGGCGACGTAGGCACCGAGACCCATGAAGAAAGCATGGCCCAGGGACACCTGGCCGGCCACGCCGGTGAGCAGGTTTATTCCTAGGGCTCCGATCCCGAAGATGGCAACGTGGGACAGGAGCTTCATCCAGTCGTTGTCGCCCAGGAAGTCGGGATACAGGGGGACGCTGTGGGCGAACGGGGCCAGTGCGACGAGGGCCAGGAAGATACCCAGAGCGGTCTTCTTGGTGGCCGTCGGCATGAGGGACTGATCGGCCCCGTAGGAAGTGTGCAGGAGGGGTCGGCCCCTCATACCCGCCTGACCTCCCCGGTACCGAAGAGCCCGTAGGGGCGGACGAACAGAACGCACATCATCAGCAGGTAGGGCACGATGCCACTGAAGCCGGTGCCGAACAGGGGCTGGTTCAGGTAGCTTCCTGCTGCTGCCTCAGCCAGCCCGACGATCATCCCCCCTAATACCGCTCCCCCGACGGAGTCGAGACCCCCGAGTATGATGGCCGGGAATGCTCGCATCGCCAGAAGGGCTGTGTCGGGGAAGCCCCCGACACGACGTGGATAGACCGAGCCGAAGATACCGCCAACCGTCGCAAGAACGGCCCCGATCGCCCACGCAATCGCAAAGATCCTTCCCACGTTGATCCCCTGGGCACGCGCCGCCTCCTGATCGAATGCCGTGGCACGCATCGCAACGCCGGTGCGTGTCCGGAAGAAGAGACCCACCAGGGCCATCAGAGCCACCGCTGCCACGAACTGGGCAATCTCCGTCTCGGGAATTATCAACGAGCCCAGGTCGACTCTGGAGTCTCCCCAGGGATCAGCCATCGACCGGGGATCGGGTCCGATGAGATCCGTCACGACCGTCAGCAGGATGATATGCATGCCGAGGGTGACTATCGCCAGCGAGAACAACTCCTCGCCCACCATTGGCCGCACGAAGAGCCTCTCGAGAAGCATGCCGACCAGAGCCGACATGACGAGGGCGACCAGCACCGAAATGAGCCAGCCCGACAACGGGGACACCTGCAGGTAGCGACCCGGGAAGTTCAGATCGACCGCCACAACCGCTGTGAAGTACGCCCCGAGGGTTGCCATGGCGCCATGAGCGAAGTTGACGACCTGCGTCGCCTTGAAGATGATCACGAACCCCATCGCCAGCAACGCGTAGATGGCGCCGAGCGAAAGCCCGTTCACCACCGTACCCCAGAACTGGTGCGACCCGGTCTGGGCCAATACCCCGAGCGAAAGAGCCGCGCCCGTCATCGGCAAGCTTTCCGGAACGCATATCTCTCAGGACTCGGTACGGCGGGGTATTCGAGAACGAGGCAGGGAGAGTGCACAGGCTGACGAACTCCTCGCTGCAGGAGTTGAGCCTTCGTCATCGAGCATGGGCGTTCAGCGTCTTGCGGCACACTCCTGGGAGGGTGCCGAGCAATCCACCAGCGGCATGTCAACCGCAGGCATGATCCCTGGTCGGCGGGCGGCAGGCCCCGGCAATCGTCATTGGTCAACACCCTCCTAGTACATGTCATCGATCAGCTCTCCGAACACCTTCTCCATCGCCGCCCTCTTCAGCTTCTGGGTGGCGGTCAACTCACCATCCTCGTGGTCGAGTTCCTTCGGGATCAAGCGGAACTTCCTGATGTTCTCGACCCGGGCGAACCTGCCGTTCGTGCGGTCCACCACACCCTGTATCAGCTTGACGATCTCGGGCTTCTCTCCCAGGTCCCGGTAGGTCGTGTATGGGATGCCCTGTCGTGTCGCCCAATCCCCCACCGTGTCGAACTCGATACCGACCAGAGCGGTGAGGTATTTTCTGCGGTCGCCCATCACCATCGCCTCTTTGACGAAGGGAGAGGTCTTGAGGCTGTTCTCGATCTGTGACGGGGAGATGTTCTTGCCGCCCGACGTGATGATTATGTCCTTGATCCGGTCCACGATCCGGACGTGAGTACCGTCGATCCACTCGCCGACGTCCCCGGTGCGGAGCCATCCGTCGGCCGTGAAGGCCTCCTCGGTCTTGGCCGGGTTGTTCCAGTATCCCTTGAACACTCCTGGGTGGCGGGTCTGGATCTCACCCGTCGCCGGATCGATCCGGAGGCCGGTACCCGGATAGGGCTCACCCACGGTGCCCAGCTTCATTCGCCCCGGAAAGTTGTTGGTAGCCACCGCGGCGTTCTCAGTCATGCCGTACAACTCGAACATGTTGACTCCCAAACCGTGGAAGAACTCGATTACCTCAGGGGCGATGGGGGCCGCCGCAGTGCAAGCCCAGCGGCACCGGCGCAACCCGGTCCTCTCCCGGATGGCCCGGAACACCAGCGGATACCCGATGGCGGAAAGGAGGTAGCTGGTCGGAGTGTGACCCCCGCCGTTCCCAATCCGCTTACGTCCGATCACTCCGGCGAGGGCAAGTCCGAGCGACATGCACAGGCGCTTCAACCTGGTGGCGTCGCTGGTCTTTATCAGAATCGACGCGTAGAGCTTTTCCCATATGCGAGGAACGGAGAAGAACAGGGTGGGTTGCACCTCCCGAAGGTTCTCGGGAACGGTCTCTATCGACTCGGCGAAATTGAGCACGGCGCCAACCGCAGCCGATGTCCAGGTGGAGAAGATCCTCTCCGCCACGTGGCAGAGCGGAAGGTAGGTGAGGATCTGGTCGGCAGGTCCCGGGGGTACCCCATCCGGCATTCGCTCCCCGCCCTTGATGAGCACCCCGATGCAGTACGCCATGTTGGCGTTGTCCAGCATCGCCCCCTTCGGAGGTCCGGTCGTACCGGATGTGTAAACCAGGGTGATCACGTCTTCGGCCCGTGCTTCCTGCATCCGAGCCTCGACCGCGCCGCGGTTATCGGCCCGGTGCCTGCGCCCTGCCTCGAGGAACTCCTCCCAGAAGACGAACCTGGAGTCGTCCCGGTAGGCACGGAAGCCCCGAGGCTCCAGATGTATCACCTTTTCCAGGCCGGGGAGGGTGTCGAGAACCTCCACCAGTTTGTCCGCCTGCTCCTGATCCTCCGCTAGGTGGATACGCGCCCCCGAGTCCGAGAGAAGGTACTGCACCTCAGCTGCAGGATTGGTCGGATACAGACCCACTGTTATCCCCCGCACCGCCATGGTTGCCATGTCCAGGATCAACCATTCCGGGCGATCCTCCGAATGTATGGACACCCTGTCGCCGGCTTCGACACCGAGGGCCAGCAATCCGTGCGCAGCCAGCAGGATCTCTTCCCAGTAGCGTCCCCAGGTGATCTCCCGCCATATCCCGTACCGCTTCTCACGCATCGCCACCGAGTCGGCATTCGCGCGCGCTCGCTCCCTGACGAGCACCGGGAGTGTCTGGAACCCAGACACCATGGCCGGAGATTGTTCTGAATAGGCTACGGCGGTCAGCGCTTGCCCCTCTCGAATGACCCTCTCGAATGACGTCCCGGGGACGATCCGAGGCTACCAAACGGAGCACCGGAGACCCGCCTTCTTCACCGACCCGCAGGGTGCATCGAGGGGCAGGACGCAGCCAGAGGCGTCGATGGCGGTCCAGAGCACGGCGCCCGCAACGCAGACCGACCACGCACAAACTAGGACACGTTCACGCGCGCGCAGTCGTACCGGTACCCCGGCTCCCCGTGGTTGGTCTGTGGGGCGGCGCTGGGGTATGGCGCCGCAAGCGGCGTCTATGGCAAGGACTGGCCGACGAAGGCGTACCCGCAGGGTACGTTGAGGAGGCAGGACGCAGCCAGAGGCGTCGATGGCGGTCCAGAGCACGGCGCCCGCAACGCAGACCGACCACGCACTAACTAGTTTGGGCCGGACGAGCAAGTAGGGTGTACAAACGGCCCGAGTCAACGACCACATCCGCTACGAACCGGACGATAGATGCCCACCCCTCGTTTCGTTCAGTGTCGCCCTGCAGTCGGTCATCCTCGTGCTGGCGCCCACCGTCGTGATCGTCGCCGTCACGGTTCGCTCCGCTCGACAGGGAGATTCATACCTTGAGTGGGCGGTCTTCGCCGCTCTGGTGATCGGTGGTCTGGCCACCGCCATGCAGTCCGGACGCGTCGGTCGGCTGGGCGCCGGGCATCTACTCATCACCTGTGCCACTCCGTCATATATAGCCATCTCGTTGATAGCCCTGGAGGCCGGCGGTCCTGCCATGCTCGCAACCCTCACCGTCGTCGCGGCCGTCTGCCAGTTCGCCCTTGCCGGATGGCTACCCACCTTGCGCCGGATTGTCACACCGGTCGTCTCGGGAACAGTCCTGATGCTCATCGTGGTCTCGGTTCTCCCACTGGCGTTCGACCGGTTCCAGGAGGTGCCCGAAGGGGCCTCGCCGGTTGCCGGACCCCTGGTAGCCACCGTAACGCTGGTAGTGACCGCGGCCATGGTGCTTCTCGCCCGGGGCACATGGAGGATCTGGACCTCGCTCATCGGGATCGCGGCAGGTTGTGCGATCTCTGTTCCGTTCGGGCTATACGACATGCAGCGCGTCATCGACGCATCCTGGTTAGGTCTCCCAGACACCCGACTTCCGGGACTCGCGCCGGCACCGGGTACCGAATTCTGGGCGCTCCTCCCGGCCTTCGTGATCCTGAGCGTCGTCCTCGGCATCAAGATCGTCGGCGACGGCGTCGTCATCCAGCAGGTGTCGAGTAAGCGACCGGGAACGACCGACTATCGGGTGATACAGGGCGTCCTCAACACCAACGCAGCAGGTGTGCTGCTGTCGGGAGTTGCCGGTACGCCGCCCACCACGGTCTACTCGGCATCCAGCGCCGCGATCATCAACCTCACGGGGGTCGCGGCCCGAAGCGTCGGCTATGGAGTCGGGATCATCCTCGTGGCCCTTGCGTTTCTACCGAAAGTCACCGCGGTTCTGATAGCGGTTCCGAATCCGGTCATGGGGGCCTACCTGCTGTTCCTGATGGGACTGCTGTTCGTGGAAGGTATGAGGACGGTCGTGCAGGATGGCCTCGACCAACGAAAGACTCTCGTTGTGGCCTTCGCCTTCTCGATCGGTGTGGGAGTGGAGTACCACGGCTTCTTCGGGCAGATGTCCACGGGAGCGTGGGCCACGTCGCTCGATACGGGCATGACGGTGGGAGCACTCGTAGCAGTCCTGATGACGTTGTCGATGGAGTTGCTCGGACGGCGACCGGTGAGGATGAGAGGGCCGCTCGGTACAGAGTCGCTGCCCGGTATCTACCGGATGCTCCGCGACCTGTCCGCCCGGCACGGCTGGGACGCTAAGGCAACGGAGCGGTTGTGCTCAGCGGGTGAAGAGACCCTCCTCTGCCTGCTACAGCCCGGCAACCAGTACGAATCGGCCGCCGCACCGCGGCTGACCGTCAAGGCGCGCGGTGCTGCTTCCTCTGTGGACATGGAGTTCCTAGCCGTCTTCGTGGATGAGAACATCGAGGACCACCTGGACTATCTCGACGAGCAGAGCGAGGTCTTCGACGACCGCGAGATGTCGTTCCGCCTACTGCGGCACTACGCCTCCTCGGTCCGCCACCAGAAGTTCTACGGGATGGATGTCATCACGGTTCGCGTCGACAAGCTCTAGCCCTGATTAGTCATGCTTCCAGACACACCCACGGCAACATGCCACCTCAACCACATGATCGCGACTAGGCGAGACTGTGGAGGCGCCCGTAGTGCCTGGTCAGAATCCAATGTCCCACACTCCTGTTCACCCGGTACAAGCCCCGCACGAAGAACCGAGACCTCGAGGGTGCTGAACAATGACGATTGCTCGGGCCTGCCGCCCGCCAGCCCAGGCATTTCTCCGGCGGTTGGCAGGCCGCTGGTGGATTGCTCAGCACCCTCCTAGGTCAGACAGGTCGGCGAGGGCCCGGTAACCGCGAACCGGGCTCGGGCCGCGAGACCTGGTCAATCCGAGTCATGTCCTGCTCCGGCCGGGTTCCCACCCGGTCATGGCGGTCGCTCGACGGGAGCGTTCCCAGCGGTGCTCGGATGGTTGACTTGGATATGCCGGACGGCTACCGTCAACCCGTCTCATTGCCAAACCAACCAGAAAGGTCGATGATCAATGGCATCCACCGCAGAACGACTCGTAAGGCTGGTCAACGACAACATAGAGGTGGACGGTCAAGCCTTGGACATTCCAGATGACCTGAACATCAGCCTTACCGAAGCCGGCGTATCCTCGCTGGATATAGTTGCACTGGCCAAGCTCGTGTCTCAGGAGTTCAGCGTTGACTTCACCGTTGAGGAATGCACCTCCCTCAAGACACTGGATGAAGTTGTAGGCTTCCTGGACGGCAAGGCAGATTAGGCTACAGTTCGTAACCCTCTCTCCCGTCGGGAGGTTTAGGTGGTAATGACCGAGCCGATGAAGTCTCGGACTATCGCTGCACATTCTTCCGGCTGCTCGAGTGGAAGAAAGTGGGTAGCGTCCGGCAGGAAGTCGTAATCAACGCTCAGCATGTCACTGAGATCAAGCGTCGGTAAGTACGAGTACGGTACTAGTGGATCGGCACCTATAACCTTTGTGGGGCTGGCAAGTTCGGTGAAGTCGACTAGCACCGAATACGAACCGGCATAGTCTATGATCTGCGCCTCGTAGTCGCGTGGGCATCTAAGTGTATAGGTTCCTTCGGAACCTTCACTACGGAGGATGGTTCTCGCCATCAGATCAAGTACTTCGGGTCTTACGTGACGGAATAGCGGAAAATAGCTCATAAGCTCCACGAACTCATCGTGACCGCGGAATCGATCCGTACGACGACGTGCGATCGCCGCGGTTCGTGTAGCAGCGATGTCGAAGTCCTCGTAGCTCCTGCCAGGTCGACACAAGGGTGGATCGAGTAATACCCGCGCCGCAAAGTCGCCGCCTCTAACGGGAGATAGAAGACTTATCAGGCCTGACATAGAATGGAAGATCCCGATTCTGGGCTTCTTTCCGTAGTGTTCATCGATCGTACTCATGACTAGATCATGGTCTTTGACGAAGGTAGGAATGTTGTGATTCTCTATCGGTCCTGTTTCGTTCCATCCGTGGTTTCTCAGATCATATACGATGATGTCAAAGTCATCCGCTAGCAGCGACCAGAACGGCAAATAGAGATCTACGGCAAGCCCATTACCGTGACTAAGAACTAAACGGTGACCTGAGGGCTGTCCGTGGCGGCGTAAAGTGATGTATGTGTCGTCGTCCACACGAATATCAAAGACCGAGTTGGGCTCTGGAACTTCCCACACGGTTGACCTCTTACTCAATCTGGTCCCCACAGGTGTGAAGCAGGAGTACGCCTGATGTCGCCGCTCGAGTGTGCTGTCACAATCCGAACCGTTCGCCGGTTATCCACCACATGAGGATTCGGAGTGTCCGGAAAGCTGAGCTGCTGTGAATCAATTCGGTATCTCATACGCGAGAGCTGCTGCAAAGTCCTTTTCCCCATATCCTCCAGGTTCAGGGAAATACCCGGTAAGGACCGAGATTGGTAGATAGCGGTCCTCGAACCCTGGCGCATCGATGCTGGAACCGTGATCGACGACACGTCAAGGCTATGGCCGGCTCCGATGGCCTTGATGATTGCCTCCTTGATCGTCCACAGACGATAGAACGAATACAGCCTGAGATCCTCGGACAGAACTTCGATCTCCGACCGCTCCTCCCGGCTCAGCACAGCCTCGATCACCGTGTCCAGATACGGACGATCGGAGCGTTCCTCTATGTCTACGCCGACTCGGCCGGCGGGCGCGATCGCTATCAATCCGTGCCGGCCGCTGTGGCTGACATTGAAGCTGATAGGGGCAGGCCTACCGCGCACCAACACGAAAGGCTTCCCTCGATCCCCCTCGCCGAATGCGATCTCATCGCCCCTGCAACCGAGTTGCGCTGCGAGGATCGCGCGAAGCGCAGACCGGCACAATCCGAATCGCCTCCTCGGCCCCGGATACGGGTAGCCCATCCAACGCGATCTCTCCGCTTCGTCCAACCATGCCACCGCCTCGCGCTCCGTGCTTTCGTCCGCGGCGATCTCGACATGCATGACGACGGCTTCCCCGTATCGCCGATAAGGCGCCCACCACGGATCGGCGACCACGGAAGGCATGGTGGCCGGGGCATCACGGATCTGGGTAACCTCTCAATGTGTGGGCAAAGGTTAGACCGCCCGGAACGTCTATTGAGGCAGTTAGCAATAAACGAATGTCAGCCTGCTTCGTAGCGAGGGAGTGATCAGCGCGTGACACAGCCGAACGGCGACAGGTCATCCCCGGAGTACGGAACGGGATCATCGACAGTGTCAGAGCAGCCCATCGCGATCGTTGGTATGGCTTGCAGGTTCCCCGGAGCCGGTGGTGTCTCGGCCTTCTGGCAACGACTGGAGAACGGCGACAGTTCGGTGATCGAGGGAGTCCCGGGTTCCGGTCGCGGACGAGTTGGCGACCTGTTCCGTGACGGCACGGTCCAGAGTGAGGCCTGCCGTTTCGGGGCTTACCTCGACGACCTGACCCGGTTCGACGCCGCCTTCTTCCGTATCTCGCCCGTCGAGGCCCAACTGCTCGATCCCCAGCAGCGCCTCATGCTGGAAACGAGCTGGCGGGCCATCGAGGACGCAGGCATGGACCCCGAACGCCTCAGGGGAACCCGAACCGGGGTCTACGCGGGGATCAGCAACAACGAGTACCGGGGGCTGATCCTGGAGGTGAGCGATA
>JAPOQZ010000212.1 GCA_026710435.1 bacterium
CACCTGAATGCCCGTGAAGCCCTTGGTGCCGGTGTCTCGATTGGATCCGCCCACCCGGTCGACGAGACGGTCGATCCTGATCGACAAGTCATCGTCGCCCCAGCAGAGATCGCGGATCCTGTCGAGCAGCCTGTCGTACTGGGCATCGTCCAGATCAACGATCCACTGCTGATGCCGGTCCTCCCCGCGATCCACGTACTGCCCATAGTCCACCGCGTTGCTTGTGTACGCGAGGAGATCCTCACGGGTCAACGATGCGACATTCTCGCGTGCGAGCTTCTCGGCCCATTCGGCTCGGAGCCGCTCTTGTTCCTCATGAGCTTCAGTGGGGTATCCCGATTCGGCGCGGAACCGCTCGACTAGTGCCGACAGGTCGACGGACGCGCTGTCATCGTCGGCCCGCGGTCCGGGATCCTTACCCGTCTCCAGCAGTTGGTGCAGACGCCACGCACTGTCTTGGCCGATAGCCAAGACCGTTGGTGGCGTCTCGAGCGACCGCAGCAGATCTTGCCTGACAGCGGTTCGAGGTACGGGTGTGGGTCTCCAGTCCACTTCCACGGCATGGCGCATGTTGTCGGAGTCGTGCCGATACCAGTACTCCGACCTCACTGTTCCCAGAGCGAACTGCGCGTTGTCCTTGCACGGCATCACAACCAAGTCGCCGCGGTGAACACTTGACCGGAATGTCCACAGCTGACGCGCCCTGTTGCGGACCTGCTCCTCCTCGAGCTTTGGCGAGTTCCGGCTGACCAGCTCAGCAATCTCGTCGCGGCCCGAGACCTCTGAAAGGTCAGGGAGCTGGCCGAAATCCACCGCGACGATCTCGCTCTCGATGAAGGACTCCGCGAATTCGCCTCGCCCGCCAGCCCTGATGCGCCATGCAGCCGGTGTTTCAGCCTGCTGTTGGCCGGCAAGCTCTGCCTCAGTCGGCGACTTGCTTGAAAGGAACTCGGCGCGAAGCGCCGCAATTCGCTCTTCGTCGATTTCCTGACCAAGTTCGGTCAGTGCGCGATAACCACGCTTCGGAGAGTGGACGGCACCGATCTCCTTGAGTTCGTGCGTGGCCCAGTTCACGCGATTTTGCAGCCGTGTCTGCTGCCCGGCGGGGATCATCTGCGTCCGCTGGCGTTGAGTGAGGTTGAGCGAATCGGCAACATGGTCTACGACCTCGGCACCGGTTGCAGGCCGTCCCATCTCGCGCAGGGCTTGGACAACAGGCCACCACAGGGTCGATTTGGTCGGGACCGGCTCCTCTGCTTCGTCGACGGGCGCCTCCGAAGTCGGTTGGTCGGTCAGGTCGTCGTCGGGTTCGTCGGTAAGGGACATGGTGCTCGCTTTCGGGCTTGGCGGACGTCAGTCGGAATCTGGATGGATCCCGACATCTTCGCCGCGGTTGTCGTCGTCGTCCAGACCGATGGGTTGGTTGGCGGGGTGGTCCCAGATCTCGGGGGGTCCGGTGGCCCAGACCTCGACGCTGTAGGTCCAGGCACCGCCACCGACGACCCCCAGTGGCCCCTTCTCGTACAGCAGGTAGGAGCAGGTCATTCCCGCTTCGGGGTCGGCCGGGTCGTAGCGGCGGCTTGTTTCG
>JAPOQZ010000213.1 GCA_026710435.1 bacterium
CGACCTTCTATCCCCTGTGCGGGCCGGTTCCGGACAGTGTGAACCCTGCCGCGGTCCTCTCGACGTCGGAAACGAACCGCCGGTGTATGCGGCTATCTACCATTGTGCAACGAGCCTGTGACAGATACAGCCTGCTCGTGGCGTTGGTCGGTTCCGGTTCGGCTCATCAAGCCCGGAACGCAAGCGAAACAGAGATACAGGACACTAGGAGGGTAGTGAGAATCCCGCCTTTGACCCGAAGCCGGGTGACAGACCTCGAGTTCACTGAGCGGCGGGACAACTCTCGTCCCCTCTGTGAGCATGCTCCCTGGGGTCTGCGATGAACCAGCAGGACAGGGAAGCGCCCCGCCGCTTCGAGTGGTTGCGCGGCATGGGGATCGCTTCGTGGAGCATCGTCGGCGCTTGCGCGGTACTCGCTTTACTTGTCTGGATACTTCTCCAACTCAGGATCATCTGGCCTCCGCTGATCTTTGCCGTGATCATCGTGTATCTCTTCAAGCCACTCGTCGACCGGCTCGAGCGGTACCGGGTGCCGAGGGTGGCCGGTGGCTGCCTGGCATACCTTTTATTCGGTGGGCTCCTCGTTCTCATCGGGGTCCTCATCGTTCCAGTCATCAACGAGCAGACCGTTGAGTTGGTCCACCAGTTCCCGGCGGTGATAGACAACACGTCTTCCACGGTCACCGACCTGGCCGCCCGTTTGCCGCTACCGGAGACTTTCCAGGGTCTTGATCCGCTGGGGGAGCTGAGTTCGTGGTTCGCCGATCCCTCCAACAGGGAGGTGATCCTCGGGTGGGTCAGCCAGGCAGGTGAGATCGCTCGGGGGGTCCTCGAAGTAGCGGTGGTGGTGTTTCTCGCGCCGGTCCTGGCCTTCTACATCCTCGTGGATGCACACAACCTCCGCCAAGCCGGCGAGCGCTTGATCCCCTCCGCGGACCGGGCCGAGGCGATCCACCTCATGAGGCAGATCGGGAAGGCGGTAGGTGGGTTCATCCGGGGCCAACTCATGGTCGCCCTGGTAGTAGGCCTGCTCTCCAGCCTGACTCTCCTGATTCTCGACCTGCCCTTCTGGATGCTTGTCGGCCTCCTGGCGGGCCTCCTCAACATCGTGCCGTTCATCGGGCCGTGGGTAGGGGGTGCGCTCGGTGTCTCCACGGCTCTGATCGTTGGCGATCCCATCAGGGCCATCTGGGTGGCAGTGGCGTTCCTCGCCATCCAGCAGATCGACAACCATGTGGTGAGCCCCTTGATTCTCCGGGTCGCGGTGCATCTGAGCCCGGTTACGATCATCCTCGCACTGCTGGCCGGCGGTTCGATCGGGGGCCTGCTCGGCGTCCTGATAGCGGTCCCTGCGACCGCTGTTCTGAAGATCGTGGCGGGTCACCTCTGGCGGACCCGTGTGCTGGGGGAGTCGTGGGATCAGGCTATGCAAGCGGTTCTGGTCGAGTACCAGCCGGAGCCCCTGAAGGACCGCATCCGTCTCGGTCGGTTGGAGGACCGTCAGACCGGGTCGGGGGCTGAGCCGGGGGAGGAGCACACCATCACGACCGATGCGGAAAAGCCCGAAGACCCTGAAGAGGATCCGCCCGGTCCGGGAGCAACAAACCAGCCCTGATTCTCCATGTTTCCAGACACACCCGGGGCAGAATGCCACATCAACCACATCATCGCTACCGGGCCGGGCTTCGCCCCATGGATGAAGGTAGCGCCGGGCCGAGGCTGGACTGTTGAAACGGCCGTTATCCCTGGTCAGAAGCCTCGTATTCCACAACCCATCAGCCCCACTACGAACCCCCACATGAAGAGTCGGGGCTAGGTGCTCGACTTCCTGCTCGGGGCGGGGCTTGTCGTTGCCCTGTTCCGAGGATACAGACGGGGGTTCCTGCGTGTCGCCCTGGGCCTCGTGGTCACGCTGGCCGCTATCTGGTTCGGCTACCGAGCCGGTCCTTCGGTGTCCGGGGTCCTGCAGTCGTGGGCAGGAGTGGGTCCCTTCGCAGGGAGGATCGCTGGTTCCCTGCTGGTGTTTGGAGCAATTCTGGTGGCGGGAACGTTCGTAGCTCAACGATCCGTGGCGATACTGGGGGCCCATCGGGTCCTCGACCGGATGGGCGGCCTAGTGGTGTCGGCCGTCTGGTACGTAGGCATAGTGACTATCGTCATACTCCTAGCCGCCAGTACGCCCAACCTGTTCCCAGGGACGCAGGGAGTGCTGTCGTCCTCACGTGCAGCGCGGCTGATCATGGCGGAGGACGCGCCGGTCGCCCCGGCCGTGAGCCGCCTCCTAGGGGACCGGGTACTCGAGTCGTTGGTCAACCTCAACCGCCTGGTAGGACGTAGCCAGGTGGTAATCGAGGGTGCCGAACGTGTCGACATCCCCCCGATCAAGCCTCCCGAACTCCTCGACCGCCCGCAATCGGCACAGGAACTATTCGAGAGACTGAACAGGGTCCGATTCGAGGAGGGGATTCCGGTTCTGTCGTGGTCGGGAGCACTGGCCGGAGTAGCGGGAGGGCACGGTAGGGAGATGTACCAGGAGGGCTACTTCTCGCATGTGTCGCCGATCACCGGGGCGGTCGACCGCCGTCTCGAGGCGTTGGGAATACCCTTTCTCGTGGTGGGCGAGAACCTGGCGCTCTCACCCACGGTCGACAGTGTTCACGAGGGCCTTCTCGCCTCGCCCTCTCACCGTGCCACCATGCTTGATTCCCGATTCAAGCGGGTCGGAATATCTGTCGTGGAAGGACCACTCGGTCTCATGGTGGTGCAGGTATTCTCCGGATAGGATGATGAGGATCGGTGACTAGCGAGGGAGACCATCTCGCACGGGCGCTGGTTTGCGCCTACGGGGACTACGTCCGAGACGTAGTCGCCAGGCGGAATCTCGGGGACACGGAGGGCTTGAGCGATGCGATCGAGAAGGGCCGGGGATGGTTGCGGACAGCCCTCGGGGAGTTGCTGGGCCGCCCTTACCCATTGCAGGACCGCGGTCCACTCGAGATCTTCCAAGAGGCCCTGCGCTTTCCGACAAAGGTTCTTGAGCGGGCCGGTCACCCACCGGCGCCGCGCGATCTCGCGGCTGCCAATGCTCTGCCGGGAGACCTCTACGACCTTGCTCCGGTCTCGTCACGCGATCTCGGAGAGGCTGCCTGGAGTCACCACCTCGCATGGGGTTTGGCCAAGGCAGTTGCCATGACCCGTAGAACCGTCGGGATCCTCACCCGGAATCTGATGGACAGGTCGAAGTTGGAGGCCGGCCTCACTGCCGCAGGGTGGGTGACGGTTCCTTTGAAGGGAAGGCAGGCCGCTGAGGGCCTCGATGCGCTGGTGGTGGACCTCGAACACCCGGCCGCATTCGGGGTCCTGGAATCCGCGGACTCCAAGGTTGCCATCGTGGCCTACGGTCCACATGTGGATGCGACGGCACTCGAGCGGGCCAGGCGGGTTGGAGCGAGCCACGCGTTGCCCCGCTCCGTCGTGTTCCGGGACGTCACGGCCCTTGCCGTCCGCCTGGCTCAGGGCCGGAGCTAAGGTGCACCTTCTCGGTGCTTGCCATAACCTAGTATTGACGACACTTACAACCTATACCTATTCAAACAGTTAAGCTCGGCAGCTTAGTAGAATAGGACACTCTGGGAAGTTGGACTAAGCTGCTCGCTTTGGTCTACCCTCTAGTAGCTACTTCTCAGGGGTGTTGCAGTGGAGTGTATAGAGTAAGTAGGGCCTTGTGGCTCTATCAACCCTGAGTCTGTGGCCGGTTGAAGCCGTACCAAGCCTGTCGAGCCCGAATCGATCGGTCGACTAGCAGGGTGCTGAACAATGACGATTGCTCGGGCCTGCGGCCGCCGGCCCAGGCATTTTGTCGGCGGTTGGCAGGCCTCTGGTGGATTGCTCTGCACCCTCTTAGCACAATCCCCGCTCACCGACCGGGTTGCCTCTAGAATCGCCGGGCGGATGGCGTACTGCGATTGTCACACCTCGGTTCATCCGACGAGTGCCGATTCTGGATGTGATCCTGCTGAGGGTCCGCGACGCAACCCTCTCGCAGTTGCGGTCCGGACGGCGCTTCTTGCCTACGCAGGATCTGGTCACCGCCAGTTGTCTACGATCGGTCACGGATGTCGAACACCGCAACCCGGCCACATGCACCGCCCGATCGCTCTGGGCCTCGAGCGCCTCGGCAAGGGAGTCACGTTGGTTGACCCGACCCGCATGGAGTCTCTAGCCTTGGTTCTTCATGTTTCCAGACACACCCACGGCAGCAGGCCACATCAACCACATGATCGTGACTGGGCCTGGCTTCACCCGACGGGTGAGGGTCCCGCAGGGCCGAGACGGGGTTGTGGAAATGGCCGTAGTCCCTGGTCAGAAGCTTCTATCGCGCACTCCGCTCGCCTAGGAGGGTGCTGAACAATGACGATTACTCGGGCCTGCCGCCCGCCGGCCCAGGAATTATGCCGGCGGTTGGCAGGCCGCTGGTGGATTGCTCAGCACCCTCCTAGTACAAACCCCCGCATGAAAAATCGGGGCTAGGGAGCATGGTCTCATCTGAGGACTCGGCGCCAGTGGACGGCCATCCCGAAGGACAGCCGTCCAGCCTTTGGCGAGGTTGCACACCCCCCGGCGACATGGGTCGTCTCGTGCGTGTGTGTTTCGGATTGCGCTGAGAACTGTGACGGGAGTCGAGGAGCGTGCGGGGCTCGGTTGGTGGTGGATGAGTGCCGGCATTGCGGTGGGGTTCCTGCTGTGGATGACCCCCGCCGGCGCCGAAACTCCCTGCAGTTCCGATGCAGTGATTCCTTCGTCGCAACCAGCCCTGCGGTCCGAATGCGAAGCGTTGTGGGCCTTCTACACGAGCCTCGACGATCCAGGCATCCTGGACGACCCGGACAACCCCTCTGCTTGGATCCCAACGGTGCAGTTCTCGCAATGGTCGGGATTGGTGGTGGCGAATGGAGCGGTCGACGCGCTGATCCTGCCTTCGTCGGGACTTGAGGGAGTGTTGTCGTCGGCACTCGGAGAGCTAAGGAAGCTACGCGCTCTCGACTTGGGTGACAACCGTTTGCGGGGTTCCATCCCCCCCGAACTCGGGGGGCTGACCAGACTGGAATCCTTGTTCCTCCACAACAACCGCTTGTCGGGACCGGTGCCGGAGGAGTTCGGGTCCCTGACCGGGCTCAAGGTGCTGGAGCTCAGCGGGAACGAACTGAGCGGCCCTATTCCTCCCGAACTCGGTGGGTTGACCGCTCTGGGAGGTCTGTTCCTGCATGGCAACCGCTTCTCGGGGCACATACCGAAGGAACTGGGGGCTCTCGCCAAGCTGCAACGGCTCTTCCTCCAGGGCAACCAGCTGGTCGGTGCTGTGCCCCCGGACCTCGGGGCGCTATCCGAACTCGTAAGCCTGGATCTCAGCATGAACGATCTGTCAGGGCCGGTCCCACCGGAGTTGGGACAACTCATCAAGCTGGAAGCCCTGAGGCTTCATGGCAACAGGTTGTCTGCATCCGAGTTTGCGGGGCCGTTCTCCTCGATGCCTCTGGTCCCCGAGCCGGCGGCCGCATCTGGAGAGATTCGGGAGTCGGCCTCCGGACGGTTCGTCGATGACGACGGGAACGCTCACGAAGAGAATATCGAGGCCATCGCCGCGCTGGGTGTGACGGTCGGATGCAACCCACCGGAGAACGATCGCTTTTGCCCGCATAGCCTGGTCAACCGGGCGCAGATGGCGGCGTTCCTGTCACGAGCGCTGGGTACGAGAGCCAGAGCCGAGGCGACCGGAGCCCGAGCTACCGATGTACGCGCGGATGCATGGTACTTCAGCGATGTCGAACGCATGATCGCGACAGGAGTGGTCGTACTTCCCGCAGACGGCACGTTCCGGCCGCTAGAGCCGCTTACCCGCCTCGAGATGGCCTTGTTCCTCGTTAGGGCCTTTCCCGCGCTCCGCGAGGTAGCGGAGCCGGTTGGTGTCTTCTCGGATGTGCCGGCCATGTGGAACGGGGCGGGGGCCGTCGAGGGCATCCTCGACGCCGGGGTCACCTCGGGTTGCCCTGCGGAATCGCTCTCGTACTGTCCCGATCAGCCCGTGACCCGCGGCCAGATGGCATCCTTCCTCGTGCGAGCCCTCCGTAGCCTGCCGAAGGATGCGGACCGGGCGACCCTTCCGGGCAGTGGCATTCCGGTGAGGATGGCCCGCGCCGTCTGGCCTTCCGGCGACTTCCACGCCGCTCTCTACCGTGCCCTCTTCCTGGAACTGGGCTACGAGGTCGGCGACCCGGCGGACCTCGAACTGGCACCATCGGATGCCTACGTCGGGATGGCCGAAGGCCGGATCGACTTCTGGGCCAACAGCTGGTACCCGGATCATGACGCCTTGACGGACCTGCGAATCGAGGACGGCTCACGGGTTCGCGACCATGTCTCACCGGTGGGCCCCCAGATGGCGGCTGGTGGACTGAGAGGCTTCCTGATCTCCAGGACCTTCGCCGAGAAGCACGGGATCGAGACCATCGACGATCTCGACAGGAATCCCGCCGCCCTCGCTGCGTACGACGCTACCGATGTCAACCCGAACAACGGGCTTGCCGATATCTACGGATGCCCCCCTAGCTGGGCCTGCTACGACATCATCGATAGCATCATCGCCCTCTCAGGCTGGAACAACATCGATCAGGTGACGGGAACATACGAGTCCATGCATGCCGACGCTCTGGCCAAGCTCCGGCAAGGAGCACCGATCCTCGTGTACGTATGGGCTCCGAGCAAGTACGTCGCAAGCATCACGCCAGGCATGGATGCGGTGTGGCTGGGTATGGAGCACGTCCTCGACGACTCCAACCCGAGGAACCGGCCCGGTGGCGAGAGTTGGGATCAGAGACCCGGGAACGCTCCGGTCAGGCCGTCGATGTGTCCGCAGGCGCGCGAGTTGGGCAGCTGCCGTCTCGGCTGGAGAGCGTCCGACATCCGAGTGACGGCCTCCCACGATTTCTTGAGTGCCAATCCAGTGGCCTCGAGACTGTTCGAACTCGTTCGGCTGGACGCAGCCGACGTGTCCCGCCAGATCGCTATGCAGAGTAGGGGTGCTGAGGCGAGCGACCTGGCCTCCCGGTGGATCGAAGAGCATCGCGGTCTCGTCGACATCTGGCTAGTCCAGGCTCGGATGGCCGCCATCGACTGGGGGCAGTCCCAGCCGGACGGGACCGGGGAGTCAGACTCGCCTTAGGAGGGTGCTGAACAATGACGATTGCTCAGGCCTGCCGCCCGCCGGCCCAGGAATAATGCCGGCGGTTGGCAGGCCGCTGGTGGATTGCTCAGTACCTTCCTAGCCTCTGGAGTTCAGTTCTTCGGTCAGCTTCGGGAGTACTTTGTGAAGGTCCCCGATGATTCCGAGATCGGCAACCGAGAAGATCGGTGCTTCCGGATCCTTGTTGATGGCCACGATGCGCTTCGAGTCCTTCATGCCGACCAGATGCTGCATGGCTCCAGAGATCCCGCAAGCCATGTAGACCTCGGGTTTGACCGTCTTGCCCGTCTGGCCCACCTGCTTCGCGTAGGGAACCCACCCTGCATCGACGATGGCCCGGGTGGCGCCGGTGGCGGCATGGAGCGGTTCCGCGACCTCGTCGATCAGGACGTAGGCCTCGGCGCTTCCCAATCCTCGCCCTCCGCTTACGATCACCTTCGCGTCGCTGAGTTGGGGGCCCTCGGCTCTCTCCACGATCGTGTCGACCACCCGGGGTGATCCCGAACGACCGGCTTCCTGCAGCGGGATGGTCTCCACCCTCGCCACCGATCCTCCCGTCCGTTCGGCGGCGAAGGACTTGGGTCGTACCAGCACCAGGAAGGGACCTGGGCCCGTGAACGACGTGCGGACGATCTGGCTTCCGCCAAAGATCTCGCTGGTCACCGAGCAGCCACCGTCTATGTCGACACCGACCGCATTGGACACGACCGGCCGGTCGATCCTGGCTGCCAATCTCCCTGCTACATCACGCGACGTGTATGTCTGGGCGAACAGTATCGCCTGCGGAGACTCCCGCTCGACGAGTCCCGCCAGGGAGCGGGCAGCCGCGGCGGCCGGAAGATCGCCGCCGCCCTGCAAGTGGTACACGACACCTGCTCCGTAGGCCCCCAACGTCTCAATGCCGGCGTCCGAACCGTCACCGAGATAGGCGACCGTGACGGGACCTAAAGAAGCCGCCTTCGTGATCACTTCGAGGGCCGACTCTCCGGGACCGCCTCCTACCTGCTCTGTAAAAACCCACACGGACATCTATATCACCTTCGCTGATTCCAGGAACTCGACGATCCGCAGATGACCGGTTCCATCGTCCTCCACTACCTCTCCGGCCTGTCGTTCCGGGGCAGGCGCCACCGATACGACTTCCTGGCGTGGATCGCCGCTCACCATCAGGTCGCTTGCCAAGACTCGGTCCACGGCCTTCTTCTTGGCGGCCATGATTCCTCGGAAGGTCGGGTAGCGGGGTTCCACTGCACCCGCGGTCACAGCCAGCACCGCCGGAGTAGCGGACTGAACGATATCGAACCCTCCGGAGGTCTGACGTTCGATCCGTAGAGCAGTGCCGTCGAGTTCGACTTTCCGGGCGTACGTAAGGGCTGGCACATCCAGGATCTCCGCCATCATCTGCGGAACGACCCCCGAGTATCCGTCGGTCGATTCGACACCGGCCACCAGCACGTCGAATCCCTCCCGGCCGGCGGCGGCGGACAGAACCTTGGCAGTGGTCAGCGCATCGCTGCCTTCAAGACCGGCGTCGTCGATGATCACCGCCTTATCGACGCCCATGGCCAAAGCCTGGCGGATTCCCTGCATCGTCCCCGTCGGTCCCATCGACACCAGCGTGACCGAGCCGCCGGTCTTCTCACCGAGTTGGAGGCCAACCTCGATACCGTAACGGTCGGTGTCGTCCAGCACCTGTTCCGGCGGCCGGACCAAGCGGTTGGTTGCCGGGTCGAGCGACGAAGGCGAGGCAGGATCCGGGATCTGTTTTGCACATACCACCACCTGCATGTTCGTGACTCCTGATTCGTCTGATAATTTCATCGAGGAAGGTGCGTCGGAGACTCCCTATTGCCTGACTCGCGACGGCAGGAGCCGTGTCAGCGGCAGGCGGACCAACGATTCCAACCTGTTTACCACCTTCCTGGTGGTAGCGCGATGGTAGCGATCTCTCAACCGATCTCGTCCAGGATGAGTGGCCACGGGTGGGGGGCCACAGCCTCGATCCGGAATGCCGCCGCAACCCGAGCCGCAGCCGTCTCCACGTTACGGGAAGCGTTGAAGCGCAGCGTTGCCAGCAGATCCCCGTACGAGACGGCGTCTCCCACCTTGGCGGAGAGGGTAATCCCCGCCGAGTGGTCGATCGCGTCGTCGACCGTCTGGCGACCGGCTCCGAGACCCATAGCCGCCAGCCCGATCTCCTTGGCTTGGATCGACACGACGTAGCCTTCCCGGTCGGCTCTGAGCCTCCGGGAGTGGGCAGCCCGCGGCAGCGTATCGGGTTGCTCCACGACGGACGGGTCGCCGCCCTGCGCTTCGATCAACCGCTCGAGCCTTGCCAGCCCAGACCCCGACTGTATGGCATTCTCAAGCCGGGTGGGCCCATCCTCGATTCCAGCTTCAGCGAGCATCGCCGACCCGAGCACTTTCACCAACTGGAGGAGGTCGGGGGGTCCCTTGCCGCGAAGCAACGTGATCGCCTCTTCGATCTCGTTGGCGTTCCCCACCTCGAAGCCCAGCGGCTGGTCCATGCGGGTGAGATACGCCCTGACCCGTGTCCCATGCGACTCGCCGATTCTCGCCATCGAGCGAGCAAGCTCTCGCGCTCGGTCGACCGTCTCCATGAATGCTCCGCTACCGACCTTGATGTCTAGCACAAGCGCGTCCAGTCCCTCGGCCAGTTTCTTGGACATGATCGACGAACTGATCAGCGGAATCGACGCCACAGTGGCCGTCGTGTCACGAAGGGCGTAGAGGATCTTGTCCGCGGGGACGATCCGTTCCGACTGGCCTGCGATAACCGCTCCGCACGAGCGGACCGTCGCAGCGAACTCGGCGGGACTCAAGGAGGTCCGAAACCCGGGAATGGACTCCAGCTTGTCGAGCGTACCGCCGGTGTGGCCGAGCCCGCGTCCGGACATCATCGGGACCGTCACACCGCACGCTGCCACCAGCGGAGCGAGACAGATGCTCACCTTGTCGCCCACACCTCCGGTGGAGTGCTTGTCCACCTTCGGTGTCGGAGTCGTTATGTCGAGCCGGTCCCCGGAGTCGATCATGGCCGCAGTGAACTCGGCCAGTTCCTCCTCGGCCATACCCCGGAAGTAGATGGCCATCAGCATGGCGGCGGTCTGGTAGTCGGGTACTGAACGGCTGACTACGCCTGCTAGGAAAGCCCTTATCTCTTCCCGGTCGAGCTCTCCCCCGTCACGTTTGCGGCGGATCATCTCAGAGGTGCTGCGCAAGGTGAGTCTCCAAGCCTTCAGGAGATGGAGCGTAGCCGGTCGTGCTTGACGGGCACTCCTTCCGCGGCAAGCCGTCGAGCGTGTTCCTCCTCTTTGCCCGGCACCAGCCGTCCGGTGGTGGTCACCACCCTCCACCAGGGAAGACCGGTCGAGCCGGCTAGAACCTGCCCTACGGCCCGGGCCGCTCCCGGTCGTCCCGCTTGGGCTGCGATCTGTCCGTAGGTGGTTACCTCCCCGGGGCGTAGGGCGGCGACTGCTCGATGGACCCGGTCGGCGAATCCTCCGTGCTCGTCAACAGTCTCCTCGGGTATCACAACGTGGCGAACAGTCGATCCCCCATGTCCCCGAGGCCCGGGACTATGTAGAAGTGATCGTTGAGATGAGAGTCGACGGCTGCCGTCACAACCTTGACGTCCGGATGTTCCGTGTTCATCCTCTCCACGCCCTCAGGCGACGCCACCACACATAGCGCGATTATATGCTCTGCTCCTGCGGCCTTGACACGTTCGACTGCCCAGGCCAGAGATCCACCTGTCGCCAGCATGGGCTCGAGCACCAGCACGAGCCGGCCCTCCATCGCAGGGAACTTCGTGTAGTACTCCATGGGACGGGCGGTCTCCTCGTCGCGCTGAACCCCCGCGTAACCGACTGCCACATCGGGTAGCATGTCGATCACCGCATCGATCAACCCCAAGCCTGCTCTGAGTACCGCAACAGCTACCACCGGCCTGGCCAGCCTCAGTCCGGTCGTGTGGATGAGAGGGGTCTCAAGGCCGTATTCCTCAAGGGTCGCCTCCGCGGTGGCCTCCATCAGAAGAATGTACGCGAGGCGGCGCGAGGTGTGGCGGAACTCCTGCGGGTCCGTGGACCGATCACGGAGGATGCTCAGGTAGTGGTGGCTGAGTGGATGGTTGGCGACGGTTATTGGCAAAACTACTCCCAAGATACGTTAGGTAGGGTGGTCAAGATCCTGCCTGCCCTGCGGTCGATACCATGATGCCGTGTCGGCAGGTGCACGGACAACCGTTGTTACCGTACTTGATCACCTTCCCAGGAACGGCTACCGGATACGGGCTGAAGGGTAACCGAGCGGTCGTATCCCGTGGTCGGCTGACCGGGAACGCGGATAGATGCTTACCTGGGGTGTCACTGGGGTTCCGGCTGCTGGACCCAAGCGGATGAAGGGGGGATTCCGAGTAGCAGCCGGTTACGTCAATGACAGGGGCGGTCGGTCTCCGCCTCTCCGCGCACCCTCCTGTAGAGGGGAGGGTGCCAGAAGCGTGACGGTAGGGCTTGCCTGCCGTTCTCTGACCTGGGAGTCTGTCATTGACTGCCCGGGCCGGCAAGGTGCTTCTCAGCAGCGTCGTTGTCCGGCAGGGTTGGAGAACATGGAGACATCTGGCCACCGGCCATGACCACGAAAGGAAGAGCTGGATCGTGTTCGAATCGCTGACTGCTCGCTTCGACGGGATCTTCGACCGGCTCCGGGGTCGCGGACGTTTGAGCGAACGCCAAGTCGACGAAGCTCTCTCCGAAGTACGCCGAGCGCTGCTCGAGGCCGATGTAAACGTCGGAGTGGTCCGCCGCCTCTTGCACCGCATACGCGATCGGGCGGTCGGCAGCGAGGTCCTGAGGAACATCGCTCCGGGCCACCAAGTGGTCAAAGTGGTTCACGAGGAACTGATCGAGACGCTCGGAACCGAGGCAGCCCCGCTGGCTACCGCAAAATCGAAGCCGCTCACCACGCTCATGGTGGGACTGCAGGGTTCGGGGAAGACCACGTCGTCGGCCAAGCTGGCCCGATGGCACCGGCGCTCGGGCCGGAGCGTCCTACTGGTCGCAGCGGATCTGGTGCGTCCCGGTGCTGTGGAGCAACTGCAGTTGCTGGGACAGCAGATAGACGTTGAAGTCTTCGTAGGCCGTCAGAGAAACGCTGTCGCGGTGGTCCGCAACGCCCTGCGACATGCCCGCGACCGTGCTTTCGACGTGGTGATCGTGGACACAGCCGGCAGGCTGCAGATCGACTCCCGTCTCATGAAGGAGTTGAACGCTATTACCAGGATCGCCGCACCGGATGAGGTGTTGCTGGTCGTCGACGCACTTACAGGACAGCAAGCCGTATCCGTGGCGGAGGGTTTCCTGCGGCACACCAACGTATCCGGGGTGCTCCTCTCGAAGCTGGACAGCGATGCCAGGGGAGGTGCGGCCATCTCCGTTCGGGAGGCTACCGGGTGCCCCATCAAGCTGGTGGGCACCGGGGAGCGTCCTGGCGATCTGGAGGTCTTCCATCCGGAGCGGATGGCGTCCCGGATCCTGGGTATGGGCGACATCCTCACGTTGGTCGAACGAGCGGAGGAGGCTTTCGACGAGCAGCAGGCCGCCGGCATGGCAGATCGCCTGTGGAAGGCCGAGTTCACGCTGGAGGACTTCCTGGACCAGGTGAGGGGTCTGCGGAAGATGGGGTCGTTCGGTGAACTTCTTGGTATGATTCCAGGAACTCGGACCGGTTCGGCGGACTCCCAGGCGGTGGATCGGCAGATCCGCCGCTCCGAGGCGATAATCCGCTCGATGACCCCGGCCGAGCGGGTTGACCCCAGGGTGATCGACAGCAGTCGAAGGCGAAGGATCGCGCTCGGGTCGGGAACCTCCACCCATGACGTGTCTGGCCTCTTGAAGCAGTTCGACCAGGTACGGAACATGATGCAGTCCCTTTCCCAGGGAAAGGCGCCTGGGGGGATACCCGGGATGTCCGGAGTGCCGGGCGGCTTCCCCGGCATCCCCGGGGGTGGTCTACCCGGTGGGATGCGGGGGATGCAGGCCGGCAGGAGGAGACCAGGACCCAGGAGCCGGCGCTCCGGGAAGAAACCTAGAACACCCAAGAAGCTCCAGAAGAAAAAAAGGAAGAGGTGACTATGGCGGTGAAGATCCGCCTCAAACGCATGGGCAAGAAGAAACAGCCCTCATACCGAGTCGTGGTGGCCGACTCCCGATCCCCGAGGGACGGTAGGTTCATCGAGTCGATAGGCCGCTATGACCCCCGGCCGTCACCGTCGACTGTCGAGATCGACAACGAGCGGGCCCAGTACTGGTTGGGAACCGGCGCGCAGCCCACCGAGCGAGTGCGGAAGCTCCTCGAAATATCCGGAGCCGTGGAAAGGCCGAAGGTCTCGCGGTCCGGAATCTACCGGCTCGACGTTGACCCGGTCGCTGCCTCCGAACCAGCCGAGGGGACCGAAGTCCCCGCGGTCTCGGGCACAACTGATACGGACGTGCCGGCATGAGCGGGGAAATCGTCGAAAGAGTGGTCCGATTCGTGGTGTCGTCCATCGTCGACGACCAGGAAGCGGTACAGGTGACGATGGTTGAGCGGGACGAGGATGAGGTCGTAGCCCAGGTCCGGACCGCCCCCGGCGAGATGGGACGAGTAATCGGCAGAGGAGGTCGCGTGGCCCGCGCCATCCGCACGGTTGCTCAAGCGGCCGCCGAGGAGGAAGGCCTCACTTCCGGTGTGGAGTTCGTCGACTGAGGCGACGCTCCGCCCAATCTCGGAAGTCTGCTGCCTAGGAGGGTCCTGAACAATGACGATTGCTCGGTCCTGCCGCCCACCGACCCTGGAATTATGCCGGCGGTCGGAAGGCCGCTGGTGGATTGCTCAGCACTCTGCTAGAGCTGCGCGGATAGTCCGGCCGCGACCGCCGTTGTCAGTGACCGTATCCGGTTTCCCACTCGGAACATCCCTGTTCATCGGCTTGCGTGTCGTAAACGGCAGCATGGGCGTTTCCCGAGGTGAGCAGCTATCCGCGTGCCCTCTTGGACGAGCGGCTCGGAAGTCCAAGCGTCCGGACCTGACCTTCGCCGGGGTATCCGGGAGGTGAGACGCGTACGTTCGGCCACTTGCCATACATCGCCGCACGAAACGCGCTCGTGAGTCCGTCGGGACCGACCAAACGAGACATGGCGGTGCCGTCCGAAGAAATGGTGACGGTGGGCCTCGTCACCCGGACCCACGGTGTGCGGGGTGAGGTGTACGTGCGAGCCGAGTCGGACAACCCGGAGCGTTTCACGCCGCCGGCGAGGTACCACACGAACCTGCCTGCGATCCCGCTGCTGATCCTGCGCGGAGCCCGAGTGGGTAACCACGGCTTGATCGCCGAGTTCGCAGGTATCACGTCCCTTGAAGCAGCGTCGCCGTTGGTGGGAGTCGAGTTGCTGATTCCGGAGTCTGACCGGAGGCGGCTCGGAACCGGCGAGTACTGGCCCGATCAACTCGTCGGCCTCGAAGCACGGATCGGGGAGGCTCCTGTCGGACTCGTAACCGACGTGGTCCTCGGTCCGCAGGACAGGCTGGTCGTGACCTGTCGGGACGGGACGGCCGGTGAGGTGCCCCTCGTAGCTCCGCTGGTTCCCGAAATCGATCTGGACGGGGGGTGGGTACGGATCGAACCTCCGGATGGACTTCTCGACCAGCTGTGAAACCCGGCAACCGTGCCGTCTCCGCCCCAGCTGCGCCGCGGGTCAGAGGAGGCGTCGGGCAACACCCTTGGCTTCGTCCATCGTCTCGACGAAGTGATCCTCGGGCACGGTACGCAGGACGTCCAGCGCTTGAAGGCTGGTGGCGGGAAGACCCGCCAAGCCCATAACTATGCACTCGGTTCCCTGTCCCTGCGCCGCGGTCACCAGGCGTTCCACCACCAGGGCGGCGCTGTCATCCATGTAAACCGTCTTGGAGAAGTCGAGAATGACAACTTCGTGATCCCGGATGTCCAACCCGATGGTCGTTATCAACTTCCTCGAGGAGGCGACGGTGAAGGTCCCTCTGAGCGATACGAGTCCGACCCGGGCGGCGAAAGGATCGATGTCCGCGTCCATACCGAAGATGATGCTGTCCAGCAGCGGCACCGATACCACGCTGTCCATTTCCAGCCGCTCGAACTGTCGGGCGCTGGTCATGGCCGCGGCGATGAGACCGATCGCTACCGCGATCACCAGATCGACGAACACCGTAAACCCCAGGGTGAGCATCATCACCACGAATTGCTCCCTCTGGATGTGCCGGAACCGGACGACGAAACGCCGGTCAAGGATGTCGAAGCCTATCTTCATCAGTATTCCTGCCAGCACCGCGTGGGGAATCATCCCCACGTACCGGCCCAGACCGAGCACGAGGGCCAGCAGGATCGTGGCGCACAGGATCCCTGAGACGCGGCTCCGACCGCCCGCCTGGATGTTGGCCACGGTCCCGGTGGTGGCACCGGCGCCGGGCACCGCCCCGATGAGGCCGGCAAGGACATTGCCGAGACCGACTCCGATCAACTCCCGGTTGGGATCGTGGTTCTCGTGGGTCATGGAATCGGCTATCAGCGCCGTCAGCAGGCTGTTGATGGAGCCGATCAGGGCGATGGTGACCGCGGGCACGAGAGCGCCCAGCACAGAAGCCATGGAAAGGGCCGGCATCGTGATTCCGGGAAGACCGGTCGGTACCTCACCGATGACGGGCGCATCGTTCAACCACACGATGCCCAGCAACGCGCCGATCACCAGTGCCGCCACAGTGGGGGGAAGGATCTTTCTCAGGCGGGGAGGCCAGAAGACACCTACCGCCACCGTCACCACCGCGAGGATCAAGGCGCTGAGGTTGATGTTGCTCACCACCTCCGGCCAGCGGCGCACCGATGCGAGCGGTCCGCCCAGCGCCACGGGAGCTCCCAGGAAGGGAAGGCTCTGGACGAGGATGATGATCGCGCCGACGCCGGTGGTGAAGCCCGAGATCACCGGGTAAGGCGTATACGCCACGAAGCTCCCCAATCGCAGGGAGCCGAGCAGGATCTGTATCAGGCCGGCGAGGGCGGCTATGGTCAACGCCTCGGTCAGGCTATCCGCGTAGCTGGTGACCACCACTGACATCGCGACTGCGAGCGGTGCGGTCGGGCCGGATATCTGGGTCTTGGTCCCTCCGAAGACCGCGGCGAAGAAGCCCACCGCTATCGCCCCGTACAAGCCGGCGATCGCCCCCAGACCCGATGCCACACCGAAGGCGAGGGAGAGCGGCAGAGCCACGACCGCTGCTGTCAGTCCCCCGAACGTGTCGTCGCGCAGCCGTAAGAGATCGTAATTCACGCTGTTACACACTCTAACCCTCCCTGCCGGGGAAAACCCGGAGATGCACCGTTGTTAGCCCACCGCCGACCGCCGGCTGCCCGAGCAAGCGGCGGATGGCGGTGCCACTGATGCCCAGGTGCTGGTAGATTCCTGATCCGAATGGTCCACCCGCCCCCTGACCGACAACTCGCGATCTCCTATATGGATGGATCACGGGATCCGGCATCCTTGTTCGCCCATGCGCGCCACCTCAGGGACGAGGGGAGGGGACGCACCATCACCTTCAGCCCGAAGGTGTTCATTCCCATAACCACCCTGTGCCGGGACACGTGCACTTACTGCACGTTCGCCAAGCCACCAGGCGCCGGAGGCGAGTACCTGAGCCCGGATGACGTCGTGGCGATAGCCGAAGCAGGCGATGCCGCCGGATGCCGGGAAGCGTTGCTAACCCTGGGGGACCGTCCCGAGGATCGGTGGCCCCAGGCGAGACGGTTCCTCGAGTCGCAGGGCCATACGACGACGATCGGATACGTTCGGGCGATGAGCGAACACATCGTCGCTTCCACCGGTCTGTTTCCCCACGCCAACCCCGGTGTCATGACCTCGTCGCAGATGGCCGGTCTGCGCCCGTCCAACGTGTCGATGGGCATGATGCTGGAAAACATCTCGCCCCGCCTTATGGAACCTGGCATGCCCCACCACAACTGTCCCGACAAGGATCCGGTTCTCCGGATGGGGGTCATCGAAACCGCCGGGCAACTCCGTATCCCTTTCACCACCGGCATCCTGGTGGGGATAGGCGAGACGACCCCGGAGATCGTCGACAGCCTGTTTGCGTTGCGCGAGGTGGCCGACCGGCTGGGCCACATCCAAGAGGTGATAGTCCAGAACTTCCGCGCCAAAGCCGACACGAGGATGCGCCGGTCCGCCGAGCCGATCCCGGCCTGGTTCGCCATAGTCGTAGCAGTCGCTCGTTGGATCCTCGGACCCGAGACGAACCTCCAGGTGCCGCCCAACTTGACGGAGCGGTACGAGATCTATCTTGACGCCGGAATAAACGACTGGGGTGGGGTGTCTCCTCTCACAATCGACTGGGTCAACCCGGAAGCGCCCTGGCCCCACCTCGAGGAGTTGCGGGTCCGCACCGAGGCCAAGGGTTTCGAATTGGTCCCGAGGTTGCCGGTCTATCCGGAGTACATGGATGATCAGTGGATCGACCCGGGCTTGCTAGGACGGGTTCGTGACGCTGCCGACGAGCGAGGGTACGCTATACGCCGTCAGAGGGAAGGTGTCAGATGACCCGAGATGCAGTCCAGAGAATCACGTTCCTCAGAGTGCGGCCCGCTTCGGCGGTGACCGAGGTCACGTCATCCACCCGGCGTGCCGAGGGTACGACCTGCTTGGAACTTGACCGGCCTTCGCCCGAGTCGGTCGATGCGTGTCTGGCCGGCGGCACGCTGCCGGTCTCCGTAGGGGACACCGGGACCGGGGTGATCGCCTGGGTGTTGCAACCGGATCAGGCCCTTGAGTTGTCAGGGGACGGTATTCCCGGTTGGCGCCTGTCGGTGCTGCACGGCGCCGACCGGGCCGCGGTGGTCGATTCTCTCGCCCGGACCGAGGCGGCCTTCCTCCGGACCGGACGGAGCCGCGTACGGGAAGCAGCCGACATTTGCGGATTGCCATCCTTGGACTCCAGCGTGTCGGTGTTCGTGGACTCGGTTGGCGAAGCGCTGGCGGCCATCGGATCGGGAGCGACCGACCTGCTGCTGCGTGATTGGGACTCGGAGCGAATCGGTGAGTTGCGCGACGCGGTTGACGGCAGGCTCGTCGAACGGGTTGCGGTTCCGGGCCGTGTTCCCGTCGACGATGCTCGTGCGAGTCTTTCCTCCAAGCTCTTCAAGGCTTACCTGAACCTGGTGGATGGTTCGGGGCATGCCCGGCCCCGTTACTCGTGGGCTCCCGGAGCGCCGATCGAACCGCCGCTCAATCCTCACCGTATCTCGGCTGCGTGGCCTGACGCCCTGTGGACCTCCGGGTCGGCCGCCGGCCTCGCCGGGGCGTCGAAGCCGGTCCGGGACGTGATCGAGGCATCCCTGGACGGAACACCTCCCACCGTGGATCAGACGGCCCTGCTGTTCTCCGCACGGGGAGCCGACGTCGAGGCGATCGCCACTGCGGCTGATCTCCTCAGAAAGGACCGGGTGGGGGACACCGTTACCTACGTGATCAACCGCAACATCAACTACACGAACGTTTGCTACTTCCGCTGCGGGTTCTGTGCCTTCTCGAAAGGTCCGCGGAGTCTCAACCTGCGGGGCGACCCCTATCTGATGAGCATCGAGGAAGTGGTGAACCGTACGACCGAAGCAGCCGCGCGGGGAGCAACGGAAGTCTGCCTGCAAGGAGGCATCCACCCCCGCTTCACAGGGCAGTTCTACGTGGACGTACTCTCCTCCATCAAGGAGGCGGTTCCGGGAATGCATGTCCACGGGTTCACTCCACTCGAGGTATGGCAGGGAGCAGAGACCCTGGGTATGACGGTCAGGTCCTTCCTGGAAATGCTCAAGGAGGCCGGTCTCGGAACCCTGCCCGGCACCGCCGCCGAGATCCTCGACGACCGGGTGCGCAAGCATCTGTGTCCCGACAAGATCCGGACTTCCCAGTGGGCGGAAGTGATGCTCATCGCCCATGACCTCGGCCTGAGGTCGACTTCCACGATCATGTTCGGCCACATAGACGACCCGATGGCCTGGGCTAACCATCTCGAGGTCATCCGCGAGATCCAGCGCCGTACGGGTGGATTCACCGAGCTGGTCCCGCTCCCCTTCGTGCACATGGGCGCTCCGATCTACCTCAGGGGCCGGGCGCGACCTGGCCCGACCTGGGACGAGGTGGTGCTGGTGCATGCGGTCGCCCGGATAGCCCTCGACGGGTTGGTGCCCAACATCCAGGCGTCGTGGGTGAAGCTGGGTCTCGACGGAGCGGCCCGGCTGCTCGATGCGGGTTGCAACGACTTCGGCGGCACTTTGATGAACGAGACCATCTCACGGGCGGCAGGTGCTTCACATGGGCAGGAGGTGCAGGCGGCCGACTTCGAGGCCGTAGTCACTCGCAAGGGTCGCATTCCCAGGCGGCGTTCCACCCTCTACGAACTCCTCGACGGGGCGCCCCAGCCCCTTTGGCAGGAGGGTGCTCGAGAACGAGGATGGACGTTGCCCACCGTTCGCTGATCTGGGTTTGTCATCGACCGTCGGGCCAACGGTGATGGCGACTGACCACTGCCGGATGGGTTCGGGGTCGTTGTTTCCCACTGGCCATCGAGACGTCAGCCGGCCTTACCCCGGGCGTGGGCGGCCACCTGTTCCGTGCTGCCCTGCGTTCCGCTGCTCGACGGGTTCGGCAAACGCATGAGGATTGCCGTGATCACCCTGTTTCCCGAGTTCTTCGACGGCCCGCTCGGTATCGGGGTGGTGGCCAAGGCCCAGCGGTCAGGATCGTTGCAGATCGAGTTGGTCCACCTGCGTGAGTACGGGGTAGGTGACTACCGGCAGGTTGACGATGCCCCCTTCGGTGGTGGGGCGGGCATGATCCTGATGGCCGGGCCCCTGACCCGAGCCATCGAAGGGCGACAGGATTCGCACAGGATCCTGTTCACGCCGGCGGGCCGTCCTCTCACCCAGGCAACCCTTGACCGGTGGGCGGGCCTGGACTCGCTCACCCTGGTGTGCGGACGCTACGAAGGGGTTGATGAACGCTTCGCGGAGGCGTCCATCGACGAGGAGGTCTCACTGGGTGACTACGTCCTCGCCGGTGGGGAGGTAGCGGCTCTGGCGGCAATCGAGGGGATGGCCCGCTTGCTTCCGGGTGTACTCGGCAACCCGCGCTCGACCGAGGTCGAGTCATTCCGCGGCGGGCTCCTCGAAGAACCTCAGTACACCAGACCCGCGGTGTTCCATGACATGGAGGTTCCGCCGGTGCTCCTGTCAGGGGACCACGCCAGGATTGCCGCGTGGCGTGCCGAGCGGCGGTTGAAGCGGACTGCGGCACGCAGACCGGACCTCCTGGAAGAGCCGCCGCAGGACCATGGCGCGGGCCGTTCGTAAGGAACGAGGAAGCGCGCTACACTCGTGCTGCTGCGGATCAGTCCGGAGCGGTCCCCACTAGCCCTCCAGGAGGGTGCGAAAAGCCCCTTGTCTCTCCGGCGGTCGATGGCAGAGCGCCACGCCGGCCGATGACGGGCGGCGTCGTGACCGCTTTTCGGGCCTTCCTGACCGGCTGGCTCGCGGGATGACGCCAGGATCGCGATCATGAGGAGACCTCGATGAACGACCTCCAGTATGTAGAGCGCGCCCACCTGCGTGACGACATTCCGGATTTCCGCCCCGGGGATACGGTGCGGGTGCATGTCCGGGTCGTGGAAGGCGGACGGGAGCGGGTTCAGGTCTTCGAAGGAGCGGTCATCGCTCGGGATGGCGGCGGCCTGTCCGAAACGTTCACGGTCCGCAAGATGAGCTTCGGGATCGGTGTCGAGCGAGTCTTCCCGGTTCACGCGCCGATCATCCAGAGGATCGAGGTGAAGCGGCGAGGACGGGTTCGCAGCGCCAAGCTCTACTATCTCCGAGGTAGGGTGGGAAAGGCGGCCCGCATCA
This sequence comes from bacterium, assembly GCA_026710435.1. GTDB lineage: Bacteria > Actinomycetota > Acidimicrobiia > Spongiisociales > Spongiisociaceae > JAPPFW01. Next base: position 21,231 of record JAPOQZ010000213.1, read on the forward strand.
GGGAGAGGCGCTAAGCGGCGCCGAGACTGGAAGCCGGATGCGGAGCCGTGACGGAGCCTCTTGGACCGGCTCGACCGACTACCGCACCCCTCGGACACCGGCTGACCCCGATCCGGACGCCGATGAGGCCGGTCCCTCCCATTCCGTCTACCGCCACGGCCGGGATCGCCCACGGGTTTTTCGCTTCTTCCGTGAACTTCCGGGTGTCCTCCTGCTTGCTCTCGTCCTGGCCGTAGTGATCAAGACATTTCTCCTGCAGGCATTCTTCATTCCGTCCTCCTCAATGCTTCCCACCTTTGAGATCGATGACCGGGTACTGGTCAGCAAGATCGCCTACCGGCTCAGTGGGCCGCAACCGGGGGATCTGATCGTTTTCGACTCCCCCTTCGCCTCGGACTCTCCTCAGGAACCCCTCTGGGAGCGCGGGGTGCGCAACGTGCTGGAGTCGGTGGGTGTCCGGACTGCGCAAGTGGAGGACCTCATAAAGCGCGTCATCGCGGTGGGCGGGGACCGCCTCGAGATTCGCGGCAACCGGGTTCTGGTCAACGGCATTCCACTCGATGAGCCTTATCTCGCCGCCGGGTACCGGATGCGGGACATGGCTGCCTTCTATGTTCCCGCCGGCCACGTGTGGGTGATGGGTGACAACCGTGACAACAGCCAGGACAGCCGCCGCTTCGGTCCCGTTCCGAGCGAGGACGTGGTCGGGCGGGCCTTCGTCCGCATCTGGCCGCTCACCCGCTGGGAAGGCTTGTAAGGGGACCCCAACGGGAGGGGGCTACGACTTTCCTCGGACCCGGCTCTCGATGGCGGGATGTCGGGTTGGTACGAGGTGGTACGAACGGAGCCGGCGGTCTCGGCGCCGTCGGAGGGCTTCTGTCACACGGCTCGCAGTTGGCTGCGTAGCTTCGATACAGCCTTGGCCGGACGTGTCCGACCCACCCGGTAGCTTGGTACGGGCGGCAGCATCGGAAGCGAGGAGTCCTCCAGATGACCGACAAACGGATCGCCGGCCACCGCAGCAGCCTCGGAGCGTTTGGCGAGACGATGGCCGCTTCGTTTCTCGAACGCAACGGAGCAAGGGTCATCGCCCGCAACGTGGCGGTCGGACGGGGGGAGATCGACCTTATGGCAGACGAGGGAGAAGGCCTGTTCGTGGTCGAGGTCAAGACCGCTACGGAATCGGACGACGATCATCCCCGCTGGAACTTCACCGATCGCAAGGCCGATCAGGTAGCCCGCCTGGCGCGGTCGATGGGGGTTCGGAGGGTGGATCTGGTGACTGTCGTGGTCGGCGCCAACGGGTTGGACCTAGAGTGGCACCGAAGGGTTGCCTGAAGGTCTCCTCCTGCCCGTCAGCCTCCTCTGCTCCTTGTACCAGCACCCGTGGTGCCAGTGGCGGCGCAGGTCCGGGTCGTCCTCGGGAACGACCACCAGGTGGAACCGCCCGACCGGGATGACCCACCTGCAGCCGGGACAGAGGTAAGCCTTGACGGCAGACCGGGGTTGGACGTCGCGGACCGTCAGCCGCCCAGAAATGCCCATGTCACCAACGCGGCGGTAACGAGAAGCGTTCCGGCGACCATTACCAGATCGGCCGTGCGGCGCTCGTGCTTGCGGAACGGGTTGAAGCCCATGCTTGGATGCTATCGCACTTACCGGCCTTCTCCAGCAACATCCGGTGAGATGTGTTCCTCTTACGTAATGGTACCTGTCACTGACATGCCTTATATTGGGTGATATGTTCGCATCAACCAATTCTGTAGCGCTGGTCGGCGTGAAGGCGCGCGCCGTCAGCGTGACGGACCAGACATCGCCTATTCTCCCAGGTCAGAGGTATTTGGTCGAATCCGGTTATGCCTTTCGCTATGCCCATCTGGTCTGCGGTAGGTCATGCGGCCATGCATGGGCGGGTCTTGACGCCCGAGCGGTGAGCCCCCCTCCTTTTCCTCCTACCGTGCCACTCAAGTCGCTAGAGAGCCCCCGGACGGCCATCCAGGGGCTCTCTAGGTTGCTGAGGGTCTCGTCCGACACCCAGATCACCTTCGTCGACCCACCTTCAGATCACCGGCTGTTCTACTCGGTCGCGGACCCTGACCTCTTGACGTGAAGGTCAAGAGTCGCCAGAACATCTGGATACCGGCGGCCGTCATCCGGGTCGCGCTGCCGATGGGCTTCCATGATCTTGGTAACCGCTCGCTCCACAGCCTGAAGCGACGGGAACCTGTAGGACTTACCCTCACAGGGCACATCCCATGGTGGAGTATCCAAGTAACCGTCCGTAGCGTCCCGGAGATCAGCCAAATCCGCTATCCGGCGAGTACTGGAGCCGCCAGGTCCGCTTCGATGCTCCTCTTCCCAACTCGAAGTCTTGAGTCAGGTCCCTCGTCATTGGGTTCCGTGCCTTCCTCACTGGTGTGAGTGAGGATAGCGGCCCTTACGCTACGGTCTCCGCGGTGGGTTCTGGTGAGGGTCCGGCTGTACAAGCTCGACCTCTACCCCGGTCTTGGTGGCTACTTCCTCGGAGACCAGCACGCCGAGCGGGGCTAGCACCGCGTGTAGGACTTGCCGCCACGCCTCCCTTGATGCCGTACCGTCAGCCGCCGAGTAGAGAGCACTCGGGAATCCGACGGCGGCCCATATCTCGGCGGTGGCTTGCTTGGCCAGCATGACCAGAGGCTCGGGCGGGTTGGCCCCGAGGCGTTGCGGTTTCCATCCGCCGTCCCGCGGCCCCTGCTTGGCGTCCGCGGTCCAGTTACCCGTTGCCTGAGACTCGACGACGGCCAGGTTCCCGCGCAACGTCTTGAGGTCGGCCTTGAGCCTCTGGACCGTCGGATCGTCACCGCCTACCGGGATCGGCAAGAGCGCCCGCGGGTACCTCCTGCTTCATCGGCCAGCGCGTTGGCAAGCTCCGCGGAGAGACGACCGGCCAGGGCCGCGGACTCGACGGGGCCGACACCGCGCCCGGGCCTCTCGGGATCGACCTGGTAGCGCGGGTGTAGGACTTGGTGGGCGGGTACGTACTTGGTGGCGGTCTCCGACGGGCCGGGGAGATTGAGGCGGTATTGCCAGGAGTCGGCCCGGTAGCTCCCGGTTATGTCGTGGTCGGCCGCGGCGCGGAAGGCGAGACGCCCGCCTTCCATATCGGCCCACAGCACTACCTCTCCCGAGCGGATCAGAGCCCGCCCGATGAGGCTACGGGTGAGAGGACAGAGGGCCGAGCGCACGGCCTCGGGGGCCTCCACCTCGCCGGCGGCGAACGCACGTCCCACAAGCCCCGCAGCGGCCTCCAGGGCGGCGGTAGCGGTTGCCTTGACAGACTGGCCGCCCGCGGTCGCGGTGAGGAGGTCGACGAGTACATCGGACATCAGAACCTGATCTGGGCTCGGGTGCGTCACACAAACCAGCTGCGACACGCTCTGCGCGAGTACTACCCGGCAGCGCTGGAAACATTCGATGACCTGGCCCATCGCGACGCTCTGGCCATACTCGGTCGGGCAGCCACCCCCACTCGGGGCGCCCGCCTGACACTGCCCCAGATCAGAGCAGCGCTACAGAGAGGCGGACGGAAACGCAACCTCGACAAGGTTGCCCGCCGCATACAGAAAAGCCTCAGAGGTGCCCACCTCACCGCACCCGGCCGGTCGCGGACGCCTACGGGACGATCATTGTTGGAACGATGGGTGATCTGCAGGTCCCCTTCGGGGTGTGTCGACGACTACGGTGGCTGACCCGCTCGGGTGGTGGGCGTGTCCCCGGATCCGCAGGCCGCAATGCCCACCACCAGAACCAGCAGACAGGCCCGCAGCGTCACCGTTGACCCCTCCGAAGACTGCTCCCGACGTTGAGGCCTCCCTGCCGGCTTCGACGTGGCGGAGCATCCCCCGGGGGCTGAGGTCGATCACCCGGGGGAGGTGCCGCACGGGTCTGGAGATGGGCTGGTGTCAGCTTCGGGGTGCAGGGCGCAACCGTTCCGGTCAGCCCCGGCCCGGTGGTAGGCCCCCTGTTGACGGGCAGTCGGCAACGATGTTGGCGATCACAGACAGGGCCTAGCCCAACCCGCACATAGATCCCTCCCCACCGGGCGGTGGTGCCACCCCCTCCGCCTCTAATTACACATACTCCCAGGTAGAAGGCCCTTTGTGATTCTTGGTTATCACTTTTGCTGTACTTCGGTGTTTTGGTTGTGCACATGTGGCCGGTCGGGTCGAACCTTGGCGGCCTTCGGTAAGTAGTCAGGTCCGGTAACAACGACGACGCACCGATTGGGTTGAGCATTAGCACCAATGCCTGGGGGTCTGGCTGCGCTGGTCGTACTCGTAGGCGGATGCGGGCCGGCTAGCGATCCCAGACGAGTGCTCCTGTTTCAAAAGGGGGGAGTTGGACGAACGCTCGGACGATCGTGACGTGACGGGGCTTCAGAAGCGGCTGGTGGTATGGCCCTGTAGCGTATTCGGTGCTGTTGTCGCCTACTACATCTGTCTTTGTCGAATCCGCCAGATAGGCTGGGAGAGGCTGCGTCAGGATTCGAACCCCAGAGGGCCAGTATCAAGTAGCACGGTCCTGTGTCCGGGAGAGTTTGGGTATCAGCGGCACCGCTGTAATCGTCTCGGGTGAGCGTGGACTTCGCTTGAGGGATTCGTGAACCGTAGAGCTTCGGTGTTGGGCTTCGGTTTGTACGGTTCCCCCGACCGGGCTGTCAGCGTTCAGCTGACGCAGCGTCGTGGGATACCGTCGCCGAGCACACAGAATATGCTTGGGTGTCGACGGCCAGAAGGTAGAAAGGTCGCGATGCCGCTATTCGAGATTGGAAACGACGAACTGGTTCCCTTCCGGAGAGTACAAGCTGGAGAGGGGCTCTACGAGGAGGAGATCGTGGAGTTGCTGTGGGCCAACCTTGAAGCATTCGTCGGGGTGCCGCTCTTCCCAGTCGCACGCGAGCCCACCCTCAGCGGGAAGCTCCGGGCCGATATTGTGGCGCTCGACGACGGGGGGCATGTGCATGTGGTAGAGGTGAAACGGGACGTCGCCCGTGACCAGCTCGCGCAGTGCCTCGAGTACGCGGGCTGGGCGCGGGGCACCAGCCTTGATGAGCTGGCTGCCATGTTCCACGCCGGGTCGGAGGCGTTCTTCGATGCGTGGGTGGAGTTCACTGACACCAAGGCGCCTCGGCTGATTCAAAGACCGCCACAGCTCGTGCTCGTCGCTCGTGATTTCGACGACCGGACCGACGCTGCGCTGCGCTATCTGGCAGAGAACGGCCTGCCGATCACGGTGTTGGGGGTCACCGTTTACCAAGACCGAGAGGGCCGCCGGTTCGTGGATGTCGGCGCTGACCACAACCCGAGATCCCCGAGAACGGACGCGACGGTCGGGTTAGACCGAAGCGTTACCAAATCGGCGGGCGTCGTGTCGTTGTAAGCGACCTCCTCGATGCTGGCCTGATCGAACCGGACACCCCTTTGACGTGGACCCGACCACGGATCGGCCAAACCTACAACGCGCGGGTTCTCAGCACCGGTGACATCCGCCTCGAAGACGGCCGAACCTATTCGTCGCCTTCGCGAGCAGCTAAAGAGGCAGCCGGCATTGTCGCCTACCACGGGTGGGTCGCATGGACGGTACCCGACGGACGAACCCTGTTAGATCTCCGTTCAGAACTACTGGAACAACAGGATCACAAATCAAAGAACTAACAACGGTCGTGATACTCAACCCACGACCCGCGTTCCCGATGCGGGAACGGTGGTACAGAATTCGAGGCAAAGCCCCAACCGTCGTGCCTCGCTATGGAGGGTAGACCGCTGCCCACAGCGGCAAACAACCAGGTATCCGGCGGTGGCAGTCGACAGCCGAGTGGTGGCGTCCCACGTCTAGTACCACGATGCGGCGGGAGAGAACCCGGTAATCGCCTCTCGGGTGTCCGTTAACTCGGGGCCGTAGACGCAACGTCAGGATGCCGGCTAGCTCCAGCGACCTCAAGAGCCCGTGGTGTATCGGGTATGCCCTATAATGGTTGTGGTGTGGCAGGTCAACGCAACCGCCGTGTTCAAGGACTGGTTCGATCAGGGTCTCAACCACGCGCAGCGGCAAGCGGTCCGAGTTGTCGTTGATTTGTTGGCGGAGCGGGGACCGGGGCTAGGACGCCCGTACGCGGATCGGGTACACGGGTCGAGATACCACAACATGAAGGAACTGCGGCCCCGAGGGTCGGCAGCGCGCAACATCAGGATCCTGTTCGTCTTCGACCCGGAACGGCAGGCGTTGCTGTTGTTGGGGGGCGACAAAACAGGGAAATGGTCGGTTTGGTACCGGCG
>JAPOQZ010000262.1 GCA_026710435.1 bacterium
TCCGACGTCGAGCGGACCGTGGCAGGGTTCATACTGTCCGGAACCGGCCCGCACAGGGGATAGAAGGTCGCGTCCGTGACCCTCGGAGGTGGCGGCGGAGGTGGGATCCCAAGGAAAGAGGCACCTTCCGGTGATTTTCGCGTTATCGGGGTTCGGTGGGGTGGAGGTGTAGCCCGCTCTTCTGCGACGAACTTCCGACTCGGGACACCAGGAGGGTGGAAAACGGGTTCTTGGTCGGCCGGCCGTCCGCTGACCAGGTAGTTTACCATCGGACAACTGGCCGGTAGGGAGTTGCCCACCACCCTCCTAGAGCCGGCAGGTTAAGGTAGTCCTTACTCAACCTCGGCGTACCCGGAAGGATCTTGACCGCAGAAGGCATCTTTTCATTGCTGGCCACAGCGCGCTTCGGCGCCTACGCAATGTCCATCGACCAGATGATCATGTTCTGGAACCAGGGTGCACAACGGATTCTCGGCTACCCGCCGGAAACTGTTCTGGGTCGGCGGTGCTACGAGGTCGTGGCAGGACTGGTGCCCGGCGGACTCACACCGGCGTGCCGCCACGGGTGTCCCTCCATCCGCCGCATCCAGGCCGGAGTGTTACCCGAGCCGGTCACCATGCAGATGCGCTGCGCGTCGGGCCGGCGGAAGGTGGTCTCATTGACCCCGTTGGTGGTTGCAGGGAGAGAGTTCAACGCTCCGCTGCTCGTCCACCTGCTCTCCGACGGTCCGGAGCCCGGATCCTCCAAGCGGATTGCCGACTCCCTGCGGAAAGATCTGAAGGGCCTCGGGGCCGACATCGTCTCCGACGAACCGGGTTCCGACTCGGGCCCCGGAAGTTCCGTGCGCCTCAGCAAGCGGCAACTGGAGGTACTGCGACTCGTCGCCCTGGGATGGGAGACACCTCGAATCGCACAGGAATTGGGCATCAGCCCCCACACCGTGCTCAATCACATCCGCCACCTTCGCCAGAAGCTCAACGCGGCTACCAAGCTTGAGGCGGTCCTTACGGCGTTACGCATGGGAATCCTCGACCGGATCTAGCCGCCGATCCAGTAGCTCTCACGCTTTCTTGGAAGCGCCGGCATCCTGCCGATCGACTACCGGTCAGCTGATCGGCGGACGAAACCGCCCTCACCGCGAAGAGCCCCCAAACCGATCCAAGAGCCAAGGTCGTGTTGGTTCCGATCACGCACGACTCCCCAAAGGAGTTGGGGGAGAGGTTCGACTTCGCAGTCAGTCACAACCACCGGGAACCAGCAGGTGACATTGATCCTCACCATCACGGCGGTCGAGAGTGACGACGGGTCCGTAACCGAGCAGATCGCGACCGGAATCAACACGGGGGGCAGCACACCCGCACCCACACTCGGATCTCCGAGCCAGGGTCAGGCAGGACCCGAAGGAGATCCTCCGTCCTCGACGCCCTCAGTTGCTGCTGTCACCTCTGCAGAAACGAGGGCAGCCTTCACCTTCCCGTGGTGGTTACTGCTCCTCTTGATTGCCGCCTTGCTCAGCTTTGGCGCAATGGAACACCAATCCAGCGGGAGACAGCCAGCACGCCCTCGTACCGGACAGGCTACTCCTTCGGAGCACGCCCACTCGTCTTCGAGGCCTCGCCGAGTCTTCGTCGTCGAGGCTTAACCATTCACGGAAGACGGGAGTCCAATCGACCGACTCGGGCCGCCGGCAGTGAGCGAGCCCAATGCGAGTTAGCCTTGCTGGGATGTGCTCGGCGGGGAGGATGCCTTCATGCGTGACAGACCGGTTGGGGTGGTGACCGGCATCGGCTACGGACACACCGCGGGGCGTAACCTGGCCTGGGCGTACGTGGACTCCGGCTACGACATTCCGGGAACCGTTCCCGAGGGTACGTCTACCCCGGGCGAGGATCCTGGACGGCCCCGTGTGGGATCCGGGCGCGGTCAGGCAGCGGGGCCGGCAACAGGAGGCGACCGATGAACTCACCGGAGGGTAGCCGCGGTATGAGGGCGGTCGTATTGAGAGGTCACGGAGGAATCGACCAGTTGGAGTACGTAACCGACGCGCCGATCCCCATTCCGGGTCACGACGAGATATTGGTGCGCGTCGGCGCGTGTGGCATGAACAACACGGACGTCAACACGAGGACCGGTTGGTACTCGCAATCCGTGACCACCGCCACCGGAGAGCAGACAGCGGCCTCCGATGCGGACGGGTCGTGGACCGGTGCCGTGAGCTTCCCGCGCATCCAGGGCGCCGATCCGGTCGGACGGATAGTGGAGGTGGGGCCTTCCGTAGACCCGGATCGGCTGGGTGAACGGGTCATGATCGATGCTTGGCTGCGCGATCCCCAAGGTGACCTAGCCGCGGCCGGGTACCTCGGTTCGGAGCGCGACGGCGGCTACGCCGAGTACGTGAGCGTGCCCGCAGCCAATGCCCACCCTATACACACCAACCTGACGGATGTCGAGCTGGCCGGATTCCCGTGCTCGTACTCGACCGCCGAGCACATGCTGGAACGAGCCGGAGCAGGCGAAGGGGATTGCGTGCTGGTCACCGGCGCATCGGGCGGGGTGGGAAGCGCTCTGATCCAACTGGCGGGTCGGCGAGGAGCGGTCACCCTCGGGATCTCGACGCGGGCCAAGGCGGCGGTCGTCGGGGAGTTGACCGGAGCAGATCACATTCTCGACAGGGATTCTCCGTCGCTGTCGAGCGAGATTCTCGACCTCAGCGGAGGCGGGGTGGATGTCCTTGCCGACGTCGTGGGAGGGCCGCTGTTCCCGAAGTTGTTCGACACCATCCGGCGGGGCGGCCACTACGCGGTGGCCGGCGCCATCGGTGGTCCCACCGTCGACTTGGACCTGCGCACCCTCTACCTCAGGGACATCACGATGCACGGATGCACGGTGCTGCCACCCCGGGTCTTCGCCAACCTTGTGCGCTACATCGAGAACGGCGAGATCCGTCCGCTGGTCGCACGCTCCTATCCATTGCACCGACTCCGCTCGGCGCAAGAGGCGTTCCTCCGCAAGGAACATGTGGGAGCCATCGTGATCGACTTGAGAGCTCCGAGTCAACCTGGAGACTCCGAGCACGAGGCGCGCACAGAGACATGATCACCGACACATCGGCTGGATGCTCCCCGGACCGGAAGGGCCCATGAGATCGTCCGGATAGCCGTTTCCGATCGACGCCTCCTCTGCTGCAACCCAACGATCATGGTGGACCCGATCATCGGCGGACCGCGAGACCTGGGCGGCGGCACCCGCGCTCCCCGACGCCCCGGGTCTGGGCGCCGAGCCCGACCCGAAGGCGCTCGGCAATCCTCGAGCATCGTGTCGGCAGGAGGGCGCTGAACAGTGACGATTGCTCGAGCCTGCCGCCCGACGACCCAGGAATCATGCCGGCGCTTGGCAGGCCACTGATGGATTGCTCAGCACCCTCCTGAACAGGTGTCAGCTGTGGTGGGACCCGCTCCTTCCGGCCTCTTGACAGAAGTCGTAGGGCCCCGGTGATCGTCTCGCGAGCGGGGCGCCGACTCGGCCCGGTACTTCGAACCCAGCCACAGCGCGACAGTCGCGATCATCACAGCTAGCAGGATGGCGGGCCCGCGAAAGCTACCGGTCCGATCGATCCACCAACCGGCCGCGGTTACACCGCACATGGCCGAGCAGGCTCCAAGGGCCAGCCCTGCTGAAACGGATCGGACCGCCAGTTCGGGTGGGAGACCCCGGTGAGCGACCAGCCCGAACAGTCCCCAGATCGGGAAGTTGAACACGGCGAACCCGAACGTGGCTATCAGGAGGGCGGGGTAGGACCAAGTGAGTGCCAGCACCGTCAGGGAGACCGCATACGTGAGGGACGTGATCGACATCACGCCGACCGGGGAACCGCGGTCGCTCCTAAATCCTGCGAGGAAGGCGGCCGACACTCCGACCGCCGAAGCCAGCCACCACGGGATGGCAGCCGCCAGAGGGCTGACCGAGAGTTCGTCGAGCGCCACCTCGGAGATGTAACCGCCGAACGTGAACGTTCCGATCCCGGCCACCATGCTCATCCCGATCACGAGCCGGCCCGCGGGGGTCGACCATATCCGGCGCCAGGTCCCGACCCCCGGGCCGGCATCGGCCCTCTTCAATGGTGGTTCGATGGGACGCCTGAGCACCAGCAGGGTTGCCACAGCGGCGCAAACCGCCAACCCTCCCGCCATAACGAAGGCCCATCTCCACTGCTCCCGCCCGGTCAGCAGTTGCACGAACACGCCGTTCACGCCGTTGCCCACTCCGGCGCCGGCTGCCGCGATGGTCAGGACCCGACCGTGGGCTTCCCGCCGGACCACCCGGCTGATCAGGTAGACCGAGACAGACCAACTGATCGGCGACCCCAACCCGACAACCACCGCGCATAGGGCAAGCATTCCCGGGGACACGGACACCGACGCGGCCAGCAAGCCGGCACCGCACACGGCCAGACAGAGTACGAGCAGGCGCCGCGAAGGGACACGATCAACGATTCTGATCCCGAGCACCGCCCCGGCTCCATAAGAAAGGAGCCCGGTGGCCACGGTCAGGCCGAGGACGCCGTATCCCACCTGGAATGACTCGGCGATGCGCGGCAGAAGCGCAGGGGCGAGACTGTTGCCCATGCCGTGGGTCACCACGATGACGACCCCGAACAGCACCGCGGCGGTGGCCGGGGGCGTAAACGGCTCGCTCGCGGATACGCGACCGGAACGCCTAGAGCGGACCATCAGGGAGGTGGGAACGGGCGGTGGCCTATCAACAGCCGGATTGCCGTTGGACGGTTGCGAGGGTGGCCGCGTACGGAAACGGCGGACGGACCACCCGTCATCCGTCGTCGCGCCCCGACACCTCCGGGTCGATAACCCGCGCCCTCTTCAGGACCTCGTCGATGGGAGTCACGGCGAGATCGCCCAGGTCCTGCACGTATTCGTAACCGAAGCGACCCTTGATGCACAGGTGCCCGGAGGTTACCGAGTGATCGATAGGCGAAGTGACCTTGACTATCCGGTTGTCCTGGACATGCAGTTCGAGATTGCAGCCGACCCCGCAGTAAGAACAGACGGTCCGCGTTACGCTCTGGCTGTCCTCCTTCCAGAGACCGGCGCCGCGCAGTTCGTACTCGCTACGGAACATCAGGGCGCCGGTTGGGCACACACCGATGCAGTTTCCGCAGAACACACAAGCCGAGTCGGTCAAGCCGGTGTCGAACTCGGTCGAGATCCTGGCATCGAAACCCCGGCCTGCCACCGCGATGGCGAAAGTGTTCTGGGCATCCTCGCCGCAGGCCTCCACGCACTTGTAGCACAGGATGCACCTGGAGTAATCCCGCACGTACAACTCGTTGTCCACCTTGACCGGCTGGTGAACGGTCTCTGCCTCCATTCCGTCACCCACATGATGATGGCCGGCCACCCGCTCGTCCCGATCGTCCACCGGTCCCGCAGCGGGCCCGTAGCGATCGGGGTCGCACCCGTACTCCTTCATCCATCCGACGGTCTGGCGGTCCACCAGGCTGAGATCCACCGAGGAAGCGAGGAACTCGTAGACCATCTTGCGGGAGTGGCGTACCCGCTCGGTGTCCGTGGACACGACCATTCCGTGTTCGGCCGCCCGGCTGCAGGATGGGACCAGGATACGGCTCTTCTCCACCTCGACCACACACACGCGGCACACGTTGACAGGGGTGAGGGTGTCGAGGTAGCACATGGTGGGCTGGTCGTTGCCCATTGCCCGGCACGCGTCGAGGATGGTCGATCCGGACGGTACCGATACGGGCAACCCATCGATGGTCAGCGTGACTTCAGCCATCGGGGCGCCCCAGAAGTCCGAGATCGACAGCCGAGCGGATGGCGGTGGACGCGGTATGCCCGAGTCCGCAGATGGAAGCGTCCATCATCACCCTGGCCACATCGTCGAACAATCGCTCCTCGAAAGGCCCCCCGGCCAGGTGCCGGGCCAGCAACTCCTCCTGGCGGGCCGTACCCACCCGGCACGGTACGCACTGGCCGCAGGACTCGTCCCGGAAGAAGCGCGCGATCCGGCGGGCCGTGTCCCGGAAGTCCGTGGTGTCGTCGAACACCATGATCACACCCGATCCGAGCGTGGCATCGCAAGCCTGCGCGTCCTCGAAGGTAAGCGGCATGTCCAGGTGTTCCTCCCCGACGAAGACCCCGGCCGCTCCTCCCAGCATCACCGCACCCAGGGCGCCGGTCCCGGTGATCCCGCCGGCCAGATCGATCAATCCGCCCAGGGTCTCGCCGAAGTCCACTTCGTAGACGCCGGGCCTCGCCACGACGCCCGCCAGGCAGAACAGCTTCGGCCCGGCCGACTCCCCGGTTCCGATCCCTGCGAAGACCTCCCCGCCTTCGAGCACGATCTCGATCACGTTGACCAGCGTCTCGACGTTGTTGATCACCGTGGGGCGTCCGAACAGGCCGACCTGCGTGGGGAACGGAGGTTTGTTACGCGGCTCGCCCCGCTTGCCCTCGATCGAATTCATGAGAGCGGTCTCCTCGCCGCATATGTACGCGCCACCGCCGCGGCGGATCTCTATGTCGAACGCTCGGCCCGAACCCGCCACGTCGTCACCCAGCAGCCCGGCTGCCCGGGCTGCGACTATTGCTTCCTCCAGGCGAGCCTGCGCAACCGGGTACTCGGCCCGGATGTAGAGGTAGCCCACCTCGGCTCCGATGGTCAACCCGGCGATGGTCATCGACTCGACGAGCGAGAACGGGTCGCCCTCCATGAGAACCCGGTCCTTGAACGTACCTGGCTCGGACTCGTCCGCATTGCAGATCAGGTATCGGGGCGTAACCCCGGAACGCGCCACCGCATTCCACTTGATTCCCATCGGGAAGGCCGCGCCGCCACGGCCTCGCAACTTCGAGGCCCTTATCTCGTCCATCACCTGCTCGGCACCCATGTCGATAGCCCTGCTCAGCGCCTGGTAACCACCCGACTCCCGGTAGGCGTCGAGCGAGTTCGGATCGACGACTCCGATCCGGCGGAGCAGGCGCAGGGACGGCTGTCCGGCCTGGGGAACCGAAACCTCCGGAACACCAACCGCTCCACCTTGCAACGCGTCGCGGACCAGTTTCGATGTCGCGCCGATCACGACGCAGTCTTGCTCACCGGCCCGTTGCAAGAACGCTGCGGGACCCCGGTCGCACTGGCCGAGGCACGGACTCGGATGGACATCGGCCCGGCCGTCCAATTCTTCGAGGATCGCTTTCCCTCCGATGGTCCGGCAGGCTACGTCGTCGCAAACGTGCGCCACTCTCGGAGGACGTTCCTCGAGCGCCAGCAGCGCGTAGAAGCCGGCTACGCCAAAGGCCTCGGCAGGAGGAATCCCGAGCCGCTCGCAGACGTAGTTGAGCGCACCCTGGCTTATCCAACCGATCCGGTCCTGCAACGCGTGGAGGGCGGGAAGCAGCAAATGCCTCATCCGGACCGAGCGACGGTAGCCGCCGACGGCTATACGCCCCTCCAAAGGACGCACCGAGTCTCCTTCCCAGGCGGAAGCGGGCCGTCCCAGCAAGTCGTCCACCGCTTCTCGTTCGCCGGCTGTTGGAGCCGCGGACATCAGGCGCAGATCGATGGGAACCTCCTAGGAGGGCGCTGAGAAACGGATCTTGGCAGGTTGGACGGCGAGCAATCTAACTGCTCCGCGGGTTGCGGTCGAGCCGGGGAACCGCTTTGGACGGAGTTGTCGGGCACCCTCATAGTGGCCTGTCCGTGCAATGGCGGTTCGAGATGGGCCGGCGACGGTGGTCGTCGCCATGCCCTCCGAGCGCGGCCTGCGGCAGCCGACCATCGAGCAGGCGGAAAGCAACGACTGGTGTCGAGGCGGCCAGGATACGACTTTCACTCATCGCGCGGACCGCTAGGAGGGTACTGAGCAATCCACCGGCGGCCTGCCAACCGCCGGCATAATCCCTGGTCGGCGGACGGCAGGCCCCAGCAATCGTCATTGTTCAGCACCCTCCTAAACAACGGCTTCGATCCGGACCGCGGTGGCCTTGAACTCGGCGGTACCCGACTTGGGATCCCACGCGTCGATGGTAAGTACGTTCACATCGGCTTCGTCGGGCGTGTGGACCGCCATGAAGGCCAGTCCGGGTCGGAGGGATCGCTGGAAGAACACCGGGACCTCCAGAGCGCCCCGCCGTGAGGTGACCCTGACCGGATCGCCCTCCGAGAGCCCGAGCGCCGATCCGTCCTCCGGCGCCACCTCGATCGCGGCGCCAACCCGGAGCGGGGAGCCGTAGCCGCCCGACTGGACTCCCGTGTTGTAGGAGTCGAGACGGCGCCCGGTAGTAAGGCGGATCGGGTACCGGGGACTCAACTCGTCCACCGGAGGCGCCCAGGGAGTGGGTATGAAAGGCGCCGGGTCCCGAGTGATCGGATCGTCCCAGAGCCCCCCATGCAGGAACTGCGTTCCAGGGTGGTCCTCGTCAGGACAGGGCCACTGGATTCCGCCCGCCTCCTCGATGCGGGCGTAGGACAGGCCGCCGTGAAACGGTGACAGGCCCCTCAGTTCGTCCCAGACCTCCTGGGCGGCGGGGTAGCCCCATCCAGCACCCATCCGCTCGGCGAGAGCGGAGATGATATCCAGGTCATCCCATGCGTCCCCGGGCGGATCCAGAGCCTTGCGTACCCTTTGCACCCGCCGCTCGGAGGAGGTCACAGTGCCGTCCGACTCGGCCCAGCCGGCCGCCGCCGGGAGGACCACGTCGGCCAGGAGAGCCGTGCGGGTCATGAACATGTCCTGCACCAGCATGAATTCCAGACCCGACAGGATTCCCCTGACATGATCCGATCGAGCCTCGGACTGGGCAGGATTCTCACCGAGGACGTACAGCGCGGTGATCTCCTTGTGCTCCATCGCCTCCAGCATCAGGGAGAGGTGCTTGCCGCTGCGGTCCGGTACCTCCTGGCCCCACAATGCTTCGAACTTGCCCCTTGAAACCGGGTCCTCCACGTCCTGGAAACCGGGCAGTTTGTTGGGGAGCGCCCCCATGTCCCCGCCGCCCTGCACGTTGTTCTGGCCGCGGATAGGCACCAGACCTGACCCGTAGCGTCCGACATGTCCGGTGAGCAGCGCCAGATTGATGAGCGCCAGCACGTTGTCCGTGGCGTTGTGATGCTCGGTGATGCCGAGCGTCCAGCAGATCTGGGCCTGCTCGGCGGTGGCGAAATCGTGGGCCATCCGGCGGATAGCCTCCGCGGGGACGCCGGTTACCTCGGCGCCGCGCTCCAATGTCCAAGGCTCCACCTCGGAGGCATAGGCCTCGAAACCCAACGTCGCACGGTCGATGAACGCCTTGTTGTGCAGCCCCGAAGCGATTATCTCCCGTCCAACCGCATTGGCCAGGGCGATGTCGGCGCCCACGTCGATGCCCAGCCAGACATCTGCCCACATGGCAGATGTGGTCCGGCGCGGGTCGATCGCGTACATCGTCGCGCCGTTGCGAATTCCTTTCATGAGATGGTGGAAGAAGATCGGGTGTGCCTCGCGGGCGTTGGAGCCCCACAGGAGGATCACATCAGTGGTCTCGATCTCCTCGTACGAGCAGGTTCCGCCCCCCACCCCGAAGACAGCCGCCAGACCGGCGACCGAAGGGGCGTGTCAGGTCCGGTTGCACGAATCGATGTTGTTGGAACCCATGACCAGACGAGCGAACTTCTGGGCCAGGAAGTTCGTCTCGTTGGTGGCCTTGGAGCACGAGAACATCCCGAAGGAGTCCTCGCGGTGGGCGGAGAGTCCCGCCGCCGCCAGGTCGAGAGCCTCGTCCCAAGAGGCCTTCACGAGCTTGCCGTCGCGCCGTACGTACGGGCTGGTGAGGCGGGGAAGTTTCCTCTTCGGCATCCGATCACCTCCTTCCTAGCTCACCAGGAGCATCTGTTCTCCTCCGGCTACGTATAGGCGCCGGAGGGCGTCCCGAAGGTAGCCGGTTCACACAGAACTCGTTACCGTCGGGATCCTTCATGACCGTCAAGCTGTATTCGGGTGCCTCGACAGTCTCCACGATTGTGCCACCAAGCCTCTCGGCTCGCTTCACGATCCTCTCGGAATCCGAGCCAACCGGTCCCTGGATATCGAAATGAACAGGACTCTTGTCTTGAGTTACCCGATCGGCACGCTGCAGTACCAACTCGCACCCCGGAAGCGCCGATCCCATGAACAGGTAACCGTCGAGTCGCCGCGCGGGCTGCAAGCCCAGCATCGAACCCCAGAAATGCGCCGAACGGTCGAGGTCGACACAGTCGATCACGAAGTACCGTACCGAGGCGTCCGGCTCGCCCCGAGGGCGGAACGATGGGTCAGAAGAGGCCAACGATCTTCCCGTCCTTGTCGATGTCGACGTTCATGAAGGCCGGCCGGGCACCAAGGCCGGGCATGGTGTTTATCGAACCGAGTATCGGAACCAGGAAACCGGCACCCACCGAGGATCGGACTTCTCGCACGGGGAGCCGGAAACCGCGAGGACGACCCTTGAGCGCGGGATCGTGCGACATCGAGAGGGGTGTCTTCGCCATGCAGACCGGTAGGTACGCGAATCCGTCGTGCTCGTAGCCGGCGATGTCGCGCTCGGCCTGCGGCGAGTAGTCGACGCCCTCGGCGCCGTACACCGAGGTAGCGATCGTCTCGATCTTCTCCTTGATCGATTGCTCGAGCGGGTACAGGAGCCGGAAGTCGTTGGGCTCCTCGCAGGCCTCGACAACCGCCTGCGCCAACTCCACGGCGCCCGCTCCGCCGTCGGCCCAGTGCGTGGAAGTGACCGCATGGGAAGCTCCAGCCTCGGCGGCAGCCCTCTTCACAGCTTCGATCTCGTTGCGGGTGTCGGTGGGGAATGCGTTTACCACCACGACGGCCTGCATCCCGAACCGGCGGACGCCCTCGATATGGGCATACAGGTTGGCGAGTCCGGCATGCAGGAGCGACAGGTTCTCATTGGTGTACGCCTCGTCGAGGGGTCTTCCCGGCACCACCTTCGGTCCGCCACCGTGGGTCTTGAGAGCCCGGATCGTCGCCACCAGCACTACGGCGTCCGGGACCAGACCCGACTCGCGGCACTTGATGTTCATGAACTTCTCCATGCCCATGTCGGATCCGAATCCGGACTCCGTGATCACGTAGTCGCCGAGATGGAGGGCCACCCGGTCAGCGAGGATCGAGGAGTTGCCATGGGCGATGTTGGCGAAGGGACCGGCATGGACGAAAGCCGCCTGACCCTCCAGGGTCTGCATCAGGGTCGGGTGCAGAGTGTCGCGCATCAGCACCGTGACTGCTCCCGCCACGCTGAGATCCTCAAGCGTTATCGGTTTGCCGTCCTTGGCGTTCCCTACGACCACGCGAGCGCACCTACTCCGCAAGTTACGCAGGGCCGACGCGTAGTCGTTCCCGTCGGTGAGCGCGA
Organism: bacterium; assembly: GCA_026710435.1. Lineage (GTDB taxonomy): Bacteria > Actinomycetota > Acidimicrobiia > Spongiisociales > Spongiisociaceae > JAPPFW01. The sequence continues at coordinate 11,425 of JAPOQZ010000262.1, forward strand.
GGATGGCCATCAGTTCGGAGGCGACCGTTATGTCGTACCCGGTCTCCCGCGGCCTGCCGTCGATGCGGCCCCCCAACCCCACGATGACGTTTCGCAGCGCCCGGTCGTTGACGTCGACCACCCGGCGCCACCGGGTACGGAATACGTCGATGTTCAGTCGATCTAGGCCGACCGCCTCGATCTGGGCGTCGTTCATCCGCCGCTCGTGGAACCAGCGGGCATCGAGAGCCGCCGCGACCAGGTTGTGGGCCACACTGATGGCGTGCATGTCCCCCGTCAGGTGCAGGTTGAATTCGTCCATCGGGATGACCTGGCTGTAGCCACCTCCGGCGGCGCCTCCCTTGATCCCGAAGGTGGGACCCATCGAAGGCTGGCGGATGGTGGCGATGGCCTTCTTTCCGAGCTTCCCCAAACCCTGTACCAGCCCGATGGTCGTGGTCGTCTTCCCCTCACCCAGCGGTGTCGGCGTGATGGCCGTCACATCCACGTACTTGCCGGTCCGCTCGGCCCCGATCCGTTTGAGAATGTCCAGATGTACCTTGGCCTTGGTGGAGCCGTACGGGATCAACTCCTCATCCCTGATACCGATCGAGCGAGCGACCTCGCCTATCGGCTGCGGCTTCGCGGCCTGGGCGATCTCAAGGTCCGAAAGGTGTTTGCTGGCGGATGGCATCGACACTCCGGGAGAGTAAACAGGGCTTTTCAGGGTCATCCTACCCGCATTCGTGCTACGATGCGGAACAGTTCCGCATCGTGAAACGGGTTGGACCGTGGCTGGTCCTGGAGCAGGTCGCAACTTCCGACAGTGGACCTGCGGGGACGTAGGCGGTGACTGAGGCCGATCCCGGACTGATACGCCTCGAGAGCGTATACAAGATCTTCGGTCGGGCAGTGATCCAGATCGTCACCCCCGAAGAAATCCTCACCGAACCCGCCACCGCCTATGTCGCCGAGTTCGTCCAAGACGTCGACCAAGGCCGCGTCGTCGAATGCCGAGAAGTAATGATTCCCTCCCAACCCGTCAACCCCGACATCCCCCTCGACGAAGCCCTCACCCTCATCGGTGACCGAGCCGGCACGTTCGTCTGCGACGACCAGGGAAGACCCACCGGGCAGCATCATGGAAGAAATGGGACGAGTCGAACAGCTCATAGACGGCTTCGAACGGGAAACCTACCTATGAACCTCCTCAACCAAACCCCAACCGTCCGACGCGGCCGATATCAGGGCGACCGCCGGCAACGACTTCCTGGCCGCCAACCCGGCGGCAGGCAGGCTGCTCGAGTTGTTCACCATCAACCCGGTGGACGTGGCCCTACAGAACGTCCGCATGCAGGCCGGTGAGGACAGCGAGGACGACATCAAAGGCCACGCCGCTGAATGGATCTCCAATAACCGTGATCTCGCGGATTCGTGGCTCCGCGCGGCGCGCTTGACCGGCTGATCGGACAACAAAACAAAGGCTAAGGCGGAGGGGTGCCTTCACGGGCACCCCTTCATCATCGCGTATCACGTCTCTACGTCAGGCAGCCACTTGCTTGGGTGATCTCAAGTCCCGACGTGAATCGATCTGTTTGCTTGTGGGCACAACGTAGAAGGCATTTGGAGGACGATCACACGGTCATCACATTGTCCGATGTGCTACGATACGGTTCTGTGCCGTATCGTGGAACAGGTTGCCGTCAGTTGGTTGATTCGTGTCTCCTAGCCCGCATCGGGTTCAACAGGAAGGCGCTTGGGCGGACATAGTTCCTGGGAACGGCGCACCATTGGACACGGCTATGGGGAGGTAGGCGGTGGCTGAGGCCGAACCCGGACTGATACGCCTCGAGAGCGTATACAAGATCTTCGGTCCGCAGCCGCACGGCCGGGCATTCGATCTCGCCAGGGCCGGGGTGAGCAAGGACGAGGTCCTGCGCCAGTCCGGCCACGTGATCGGAATCCGCGACGTGAACTTCTCCGTGTCCCAGGGTGAGATATTCGTGGTGATGGGCCTTTCGGGATCGGGCAAATCCACTGCCCTGCGCACCGTGAACAAGCTATTCGAGGCGACAGCCGGCCAAGTGTGGGTCGACGGAACCGATGTTCAGGCACTAAACGGCGCCCAACTCCAAGCGTTCCGCCGCCGGAAAATGGGCATGGTGTTCCAGCACTTTGCTCTCTTCCCCCACCGAAACGTGATCGACAACGTCGGCTACGGACTCAAAGTGCAAGGAGTCGACAAGGAAGAACGCGACGCAGCCTCTATCAGAGCCCTGTCGTTGGTCGGCCTCGAACCGTACGCCCGCAACGTCCCCCGCGAGTTGTCCGGCGGCATGCAACAACGAGTCGGGCTAGCACGCGCTCTGGCATCCGATCCCGACATCCTGTTGATGGACGAGGCCTTCTCAGCGCTCGATCCTCTCATCCGCCGCCAGATGCAGGACGAGCTGATCGATATCCAGAACGAGGTACAGAAAACAATCCTGTTCATCACCCACGACCTCAACGAAGCCCTCCGCATCGGGGACCGGGTGTGCATCATGCGTGACGGGGCGGTGATCCAGATCGGCACCCCCGAAGAAATCCTCACCGAACCCGCCACCGCCTATGTCGCCGAGTTCGTCCAAGACGTCGACCAAGGCCGCGTCATCGAATGCCGAGAAGTAATGATGCCCCCGAGGCCGGTCGATCCCGAAATGTCGTTAGCCAAAGCCCTAGACCGCATCGGCGACCGGGCCGGGGCTTTCGCCTGCGACAACCAGGGACGGCCCACCGGGCTGCTCACCATCGCCGACTGCGTACGGGTGGCGAGCATGGGCTCGGTCAACATGTCGGTCGCTCTCCGCACCGACTTCGACACGACCACCCCCGACACCACCCTCAACGACGTATACGCAGCGGCCGGACGAGGACTACCCATCGCCGTCGTCGACAACAACGGCGAACTCGTTGGAAACCTCGACCCCCGCCTCATAATGCAAGAAATGGGACGAGTCGAACAACTCATCGACGGCTTCGAACGGGAAACCTACCTATGAACCCCCCCAGCCAAACCATCCTCGCCCAGGCGGCAGAGCGAATACCGATTTGGGACAACGCTCTCCTCGACGAGTGGACTGTTCCCTTCGGGGATTGGATGGAACAGGCCTCCAGGTGGATCGCAAACAATCTTGAGGTCCTACTTGATGCATTGGCTTGGCCGTTCGAACTCATGGTCCGCAATCTGGTCCGGGACTTTCTCATCGAGATTTCGTGGGTCTGGATCGTGCTGGCGATGGCGTTGGTGGCCTGGCTCACCCGGAATCTGAAGGTTGCTGCCTTCGTGGCTGCGGCCCTCACGTTATGCGGGTTGCTGGGCGACGAATTCTGGAAAGAGACGGCTGCCACGATCGGTCTCATCGGTGTGGCGGTCATCCTCTGCGTAGTGATAGGGATTCCAGTCGGTATCGCCTGTGGTCGGGTGGATGGCATCTGGCAGGTGACCCGACCGATCCTCGACGCCATGCAGGTGGTCCATTCCTTCGTCTACATGTTGCCGTTCATCTGGTTCTTCGGGCTGGGCGAGGTCTCAGCCACGATGGTGACGATGGTGTACGCGCTCCCTCCATTGATCCGCCTTACCAACCTGGGGATCCGGCAGGTACCCTCCGACGTCGTCGAAGCAAGCCGCGCCTATGGCGCCTCGGAGGCCCGTGTCCTCTTCGACGTCCAGATCCCTCTGGCCCGCCCTGCCATCATGACCGGCATCAACCAGACCCTCCTGCTGGCCATCTCGATGCTCGGTGTAGCTGCGCTTATGGGCGCGATCGGTCTCGGGCGTGTGCTGTTCCGGGCGATCAACAACCAGGATGTCGCCGAAGGCGCGGCGGGGGGACTGGCCTTCTTCCTGGTGGCAGTCGTTCTCGACCGGATGTCACAGCGCGAAGGCACCGCGTCGACCACCTTGCTAAGGCGGGTCCAACTGGCTTGGAAACACCGCCGGGACCCAGAGGTGTTGATGCCCGATACGAAACCATCGGCCGTCGTCAAGTACCAGGAACCCGAGGAGTATGCGCCGGTCGCTACCGGCGAGCGCTTCCCGATGTTGCTAGCGCTTATCGGGGGGGTGGCAACAGTGGTGAGCCCTTTCCTCCCGTGGACATCGGATGCAGGCAAGATCAGCGCCTGGGGAAGGTGGGCCGACGCTTCTCTCGGGGGTGAGCTCGATGGTCAGACCTTCGACGGACTGTCCGCCTCCGGAGGCTCCTGGTTCGGTATCACCCTATTGGCGTTGGGTCTGTTCATAGTGCTTGCGGTCATCACCTTTGCCGCCCGTCCGGGCCTAGCGCCCCGATGGCTAGCAGCCGACGGAACGGTCATTGCAGCAATCTCCACACTGGTCATCTCGTCCGCTCATTTACTGACCCAGTCAGTGACCGACGCCGGAATCGCGGGTGGCGCGGTGGATCCCGGCAACGGCATCGGTGTGTACCTCGCGATTGCAGGAGGGGTTGCCGCCTCGACCGGAGCGATTCTGTGGATGAGGGTCGCTGAGCACTCGCCACTGCACCCGCTTCCGTTAGGGATAAGCTGGGGAAGGATAATTGGGCTGGGCATCGGGATCCTCACTCTCCTCCTCGGCGTTTTCTCTGGTTGGAGTGCTGACAGTCGTCCGGATCGGGCTCTCACAGCCGAAGCGGTGGCGGAAGCCGAAGCGCGGACCTTGGAAATCGAAGAACTCAAACGCCGGTCCGATGAAGATCCTGCTAATTCAGCCGTATACGCGGCCGATCTCCTTGTCTTGGAGGCCCAAGCCAGGCAACCGTCATTCACCAACGGTCTTACGAACAGCGGCCCGCAACTCGGCATCTGGACACTGATTGCTGGCCTGTTGGCCATGTTGACCGGCCTTCCCGCCGCGGGAGTGTTCGGCGGAGACGAGCAGAGGAGGTGGCGGTGGAGCACGGTGACCGCCGGACTGGGAGGCGGTGTGACATGTATCGCCTTCGCGTGGATCTTCACCCATGTTCGCTCAGGTGACATGCAGTTCCTGACCGGAATCGGAGCCTTCCTCACCCTGGTGAGCGGACTCCTTATTGTGGCTTCCACGATGGCCGTACTCAAGGAGTTCCGGCGTTCCAAGGTCTACGGAGATCCGTTGGACTCGAACTCCGAGGCGGACGCCACGGTCAAAGCCGCAGTCGGAACCCGTGCATGAACCCCCTGCATCCGAGCAGGAACGGCTACACCCGCAAACCCGATACGCAATACGGAGAAAGGAAAGGAGCATCATGAAGCTCAGAATCAAGATTGTCGCGACGCTCGCAGTTCTCGCTCTCGTGGCAGCTGCCTGTGGAGATGACACTCCTGCTACAACGGCACCCCCGGTGACGGTGACAGAGGTTGTGGTGGACGAAGCCGCGCTGGCAGAGGCACAGGCCATGATGGACGATGCCGAAGCCATGATGGCGGAGGCCGAAGCCGCAGCGTCAGAGGCCGAGTCTATGGCCCAGGAGGCTGAGGCCATGTCAGACGAGGAACGGGCCATGGCCGAAGAGGCACAGGCCGAGGCTGAAGCCATGATGGCGGAAGCCCAAGCCGCGCTGGAAGAGGCCGAAGCCATGGAGGCGGAAGCCGCGGCGAAGGCCGCTGAAGAGCAGGCCATGATGGAAGAGGAGGCCATGAGGCTCCCCGGTGAGGGCATCAGCTTGACGATGGCCCGAGCCAACTGGTCGACTGGCTACTTCCAAGCCGAGCTGATGCGCCAGATGATGCAGATGCTGGGCTACGAGGTAAGCGATCCGGCCGATCTCGAGTTGGGCCCCAACCTGGCCTACCTGGCAATGGCCCAGGGCGAGGCCGACTTCTGGGTCAACAGCTGGTACCCGGGCCACAACAGTTGGCTCGCGGCTGAGTTGGCTGATGGCTCCCTGGTCGGTGAGCACGTACGCCGGGTGGGCGAGTTGATGCTCGCCGGCGGCTTGCAGGGGTACTTGATCACCAAGTCCTTCGCAGAGGAATACGGTATCAATACGCTCGATGACCTCAACAGCAACCCTGACGCCATTGCCGCATACGACGCCCAAGACCCCAACCCGGGCAACGGCATTGCCGACATATACGGGTGTCCGGAGAGTTGGACGTGTGACGACATCATCCAGAGCCAGATCGCATTCTCAGGATGGGAGAACATCGACCAAGTACTCGCAGGCTACGACGCCATGTTCGCCGAGGCTACGGCCAAGGCAGACGCCGGCGAACCGATGGTCGCGTACACATGGACCCCGAGTTCCTACATCACGGCCCTCCGTCCCGGCGACAACGTCGTGTGGGTCGGAGTGGAGAACCCGGTCGACGACTCCAACCCTCTCGGACGTGAAGGTGGCGAGGAGTGGGACCAGAGGCCGGGTACCTCCCCTGCGATCGGCCCCGACGCCTGCCCCAGCGCAGCCGACGACGGTATCTGCAACATCGGTTGGGTGGCAGCCGACGTCATCGCTTCGGCCCGCCACGATTTGCTGGCCCAGCACCCGGCAGCCGCCAAGCTGCTCGAGGTCGTGAAGCTCAACGTCGTGGACGTTTCACTTCAGATCGTCAGACAGGATGCCGGCGAGGATATCGGTGTCTTGGTGACGGAGTGGATCGCCAACAACCAGGATCAGGTGGACGCCTGGCTCGCAGAAGCGAAAGCCGCGGCCTAGTCCCTCACCAGATGAGCAAGAATCGGAGGGCGCCTCACCGGCGCCCTCCGACTGTCTCACGTAGTTCGTCGTCCTCCCAGCACCGTGCTGAACAAATGACGATTTTCCGGGCCTGCCGCCCGCCGACTCAGAAAGCATGTCGGCGTTTGCAGGCCGCTGGTGGATTGCTCACCACCCTCCTGAGTGCGCATCTCCAGGCAAGAGATCTCCTGAAGATGCGCACAAAGATGTGACAAACCCAGCAGACCGTGTCGGACACCCATAGAACCGACCCTACGGATGCTATCGATGCCGGCCTGCGCGCCGATGTCCGGCGGCTCGGCAAGCAATTGGGGAAGACGCTCGTCCGGCAACACGGCACGGAGTTGCTGGACACTGTGGAACGGATCCGGACACTGTCACGCCGGTTGCGTAACGAGCAAGCAGAAGTGTCGCACGAGCTGGCGGAGCTTCTGCGCCGGATGGACGCCGGATTCGCCGTGCAAGTGGTTCGGGCCTTCACGGTCTACTTCCACCTGGCGAACATCATCGAGCAGGTGCACCGCGTCGAGGATCTGAACGTCGAGGGGCGTGCCGGGGAGCAGGGAATCGAAGACTGCCTGGTAGCGCTGGTCGATGGAGGCATCCCGCGGGACGAGGTGGTGTCTCTGATCAATCGGGCAATACTCAAACCGGTCTTCACAGCTCACCCGACCGAAGCCACCCGACGCACCATCCTCGAGAAGCTGACCGAGATCGCCCAGGCTACGGCCTCGCGGAGCAATCCGAGGATCTCCGCATCCGACCGGTCTCGGATCGACAGGCGGGTTGCCGAGCTGATGGAGGCGATCTGGCAGACAGACGAGATACGCGGCGAGCGGCCGGACCCGATCGACGAGGCACGTTTCGTCCGCCACTACCTCGAGAAGACCGTCCGGGAAGCCATACCGGCGTTACTGGACGACATCGCATCCGCGGTGCGGTTGATAGGTGGCGAACTCGACCGGGACCACAGCCCGATCCGTTTCGGTTCGTGGGTGGGAGGTGACCGGGACGGGAACCCGAACGTCACGCCCGCGATGACGCGGACCGTGCTGGACCAGCAGCGCGCGACGGCTCTGGATATCCTCATCACCGAGGTGACCGGTCTGGCAGCGGAGTTGAGCATCAGCACCGATGTCGTCGACACGTCGCACGCACTCGCAGGCTTCATCGACCGGAACCGGGAAGCCCATCGCGATTCCCTGTCGGACACCAAAGACCTCGAGCCGTACCGGCAGGTGTTGACAGTTGTCCGGGAGCGCCTGGTCGAGACGCGCGACGCCGGTGCCCGCGCCTACTCAGACCCGACGGAGTTGTTGGCCGACCTCGCTCTGGTCGGCACGTCCCTGCGTGAGGAACGCGGGTTGCGGATGGCCGGGGGCCGACTGGCCCGGACCAGGGGTCTGGTAGCGACGATCGGATTCCACCTCGCCGCCCTCGACATCAGGGAGCACACAGATCATCATCATCAGGCTATCGCCACCCTCACGCGATACCTCGACGTCGACTACTCCAACCTCGACCGGCCCGCGCGAACCCGGTTCCTCGCCGGTGAACTGTCCGGATCCCGTCCGGTGGCACCGCCGAGCGACAACTCCGGCGACCAGACTCTGGAGTTGTTCCGGCTGCTGCGCGATCTCCTGGATGAACACGGGGATCACGTGGTCGAGTCGTACATAATCTCTATGACCCGAGGACTCGACGACATTCTGGCTCCGGTACTGCTGGCCCGGGAGGTGGGTCTGGTGGATCCGGCTCGGGGTGTAGCTCGTCTCGGCTTCGTCCCTCTGTTCGAGACGATCGACGATCTGCGGTCGATCGGCCCCATTCTCGAGGATCTGTTCCTCGTACCCGGTTACCGCCGGCTCCTGGAGCTTCGGGATAACACCCAGGAAGTGATGGTCGGTTATTCCGACTCGAACAAGGACGGTGGGATCACCACGTCGCAGTGGGAAATCCACAAGGCGCTGCTAACCATCCGGGATCTCTCCGCCCGCACCGGGATCCGGCTCGAGGTCTTCCACGGCCGGGGCGGGTCGATAGGACGGGGAGGAGGTCCGACCCACGCTGCAATCCTGAGCCAGCCTTACGGGACCCTTGACGGCGTTGTCAAGCTGACCGAACAGGGCGAGGTGATCGCAGACAAGTACGCGCTGGCGGGCCTCGCCTCCCAGAATCTCGAACTGGCCCTTTCGGCACTGGTGGAGGCATCCCTGGCCCGCCGGACACCCGACCATGCCATCGAGGACGTCCGGCGGTGGTACCGGGTGATGGACCTCATGTCCGCCGCCTCGTTACGCGCCTACCGGAGTTTCGTCGAGGAACCAGGGATGGTCGATTACTTCACCACATCGACCCCGGTGGAAGAGTTGAGCCTCCTGAACATCGGTTCACGTCCCGCCAAGAGGGACGGTCGGAGTATCGACCTGAACAACCTGAGGGCCATCCCGTGGGTGTTCGGCTGGACCCAGTCACGCCAGATCGTCCCCGGCTGGTACGGGGTCGGCAGCGGCCTGGAAGCGGTGTTCGCGGTCGGTGGCGGCGAGGAACTCGCCCGCATGTACGGCGAGTGGCCCTTCTTCCGGACCTTCGTCTCCAACGTGGAGATGACCCTCGCCAAGACCGACCTGTCGATTGCCCGCCACTACGTGGACAACCTCGTACCTGTCCGCTACCGAGGCCTGTTCGAGATGATCACCGAGGAGTACTCCCGGACCATCGCCACACTGCGGCGGGTCACCCGGACCGAACTGCTGGCCGATCGCCCCCTTCTACGCCGTACCCTCACTGTAAGGGACGCCTACCTGGACCCCTTGAACGTCTTGCAGGTCGAGTTGCTACAGCGATCACGGTCGGGTGAGCCGCAAGAGCACCAGCGCGGCTTGCTGCTTACCATGAGCGGCATAGCGGCCGGCATGCGCAACACCGGGTGAGTTCGGCCTCCAACTCGCCGTTCGAGGTCGAGGCCGGCCATCAGGTTCACTGTGCCATCGACTCCGGCTAGCGTGGCCGGTCATGCAGGTCCTCTTCCATCAAGACGCCTTGGGTCTGCTGGATTACGCGCCGCTGATCGACTATTTGGAAGCCTGCCACCGCCAACCACCGGCTCGGGTGGGGGACTCCTACACGGGCGACAGCAGCGGTAACGGGCTTCTTGCCCGGGCCGGATTCGCGCTTGGCGCCGGGTTGGGTATAAAGCTGGCCACCGTCTTCCCCGCCAACATCGGACTCCCGTCCGTCCACACGGTCTACGTTGCGTTCGACCCGTCCACCGGAGAGGAACGCGCCGTGATCTTCGGCAACGCTCTCACATGGTTCAAGACCGCCTGCGACTCCGCACTGGCAGGCCGCTACCTGGCCCGACCCGATGCCACCCACCTGCTCATGGTGGGTGCCGGCGCCATGGCGCCCCACCTGATCAGGGCTCACAGGGCAGCCTTGCCGTCGATCGAACTGATCACCATCTGGAACCGCACTCCGGCCAGGGCGGAAGCCCTGGCCTTGGAACTGACCGATCTCAGTGCCGACGTCAACACCGATCTTCGCGCGGCGGTCGAGTCGGCTGACCTCGTGTCTTGTGCGACCATGACGGTGGAACCTCTCATCAAGGGTGCCTGGCTACGTCCTGGAACCCACCTAGACCTGGTGGGTTCCTACCTGCCCCACATGCGCGAGGCCGACGACGACGCCATCTCCCGCTCCCGTGTGTTCGTGGACTCCCGGAACTCCGCCTTCGATACCGGCGAGATCGCCGTCCCGATCACAACGGGGGCGATTGCTGACCAGGATGTGCTGGGCGACCTCTACGAACTCGGCACCGGCGCCGTTCCGGGCCGGACCCGAGACGACGACATCACCTTCTTCAAGAACGCCGGGGGCGGCCATCTCGACCTCATGGCCGCCCAGTACCTGCTTACCCGGCTGTAGCTACAACCCGTCCATCGGGGATCGGGTGACCCCGCAGCCTCGCCGGCTAGGGGGACCCCGGGGTGCTGAGAAATCCACCAGCGGCCTGCCGATCGTCGGCAGAAATCTTGGGTCGGCGACCGTACCGGGAAACCCCCTGTTGCCCCGACCGCCGGTGACAGAGTCGCAGGTCAGCGGCCGGCGGTACACCCTCCATGCTCCTTTTTGGGCACCCTCATCGAGTAGGGGCTATCCTGTCGAGTCGGGTGACCGCGGAACCGGAGAACTTGAGGAGCGCGGACTCCCGATAGAGTGAGTCGATTCGCCGGAGGGCGACTATGCGCGATGAGGTCCGGGTGGCGATCGTAGGCGGTGGCGCCATGGGCGTCGGCCTTCTCTACTACCTCGCCCACGAGGGTTGGACCGACACCGTCCTCATCGAGAAGGACGAACTGACCTCCGGCTCCACTTGGCATGCCGCCGGGCTCATCCCCCACTTCATCGGCGACCTCAACGTGGCAAAGGTCCACAGGGACACCGCCGACCTGTACAAGGTGATCGAGCAGGAAACCGGCAAGCACTCCGGCTGGCACGGCTGTGGGGCAGTGCGGCTGGCCCGCAACGACAACGAGGTCGACTGGTTCTACTACGTGAAGGGCATGCTCCGCTCCGTCGGGGTGGAGTGCCACCTCCTCGGACCCGATGAGATCAACGATGTCGCCCCTCTCCTCGATGTCGAACCGGACGTGAAGCTCGGATTCTGGACCCCGGGCGACGGTTGGACCGACCCTTCTGCAGCCACGAACACCATGGCCGCCGGGGCTCGCAATCTCGGCGCCGAGATCAGTCGGAAGAACCGGGTAACCGGCATGAGCCAACTCCCCGACGGTCGATGGGAGGTCATAACCGACAAAGGGCGGATAGTGGCCGAACACGTGGTCAACGCGGCCGGCTCCTACACGCCACAGGTCGGCGCGATGGTGGGCTTGGAGGTCCCGATCGAGTCCGTGGTCCACCAGTACCTGGTCACGGAACGTATACCGGAGGTCGCCGCCCTGGAAACGGAACACCCGGTAGTACGCGATCCCAGGGCGTCGTGCTACTACCGCCAGGAACACGACGGCCTGATCATCGGACCCTACGAGCGGGAAGACGCCAAGGAGTACGGCGTCGGGGGCCTCGACTGGGACCTCACGTTTCATCTCACCCCGGTCGAGTTGGACCGCCTCCTACCTTGGCTCGAGTTGGCAGCCCAGCGTCTTCCGTGCTTCGCCGGGGCCGGCATCAAGCAAGTGGTCTCAGGACCCATCACCCACACGCCTGACGCGGGCTTCCTCATGGGACCGGCGCCCGGACTGCGCAACTACTGGTACTGCGCGGGCGCTTCGATCGGCATCACCCAGGGTCCCGGCGCCGGGAAGTACCTGGCGCAGTGGATGGTCCACGGCCAGACCGAGATCAACGTGGCAAGCATGGACCCGAGGCGGTTCGGACCCTACGCCCCCGGCCGCTACACGCACGAACGGTCCATCGACGAGTTTCACGAGATGTACCAGGTGCGGATGCCCAACGAGTACCGGGACGCGGGCCGGCCGATGAAGAAGACACCCCTGTACGACATCCTTGACGCAAAGGGGGCCCGATGGCAGGAGGTCTGGGGCTGGGAACGCGCCATGTACTTCTCCCCCGACCCGGAGGTCTACTCGTTCCGCCGCTCCTCCGCCCACGACGAGGTGGGCATCGAGGTGCGTTCCATCCGGGAGCGGGTAGGAGCAGCCGACCTGACAGCCTTCGCCAAGTTCGAGGTGACCGGGGCCGACGCCGCCCGGTTGCTCGACCGCCTGTCCGCCAACCGGCTCCCCGTCCGGGACGGGGGCATACGGTTGGTTCACATGCTGACCACTTTGGGGGGGATAGAGACGGAGATGACCATCACACGCTTGGCCGCCGACCGCTTCTACCTGAACTCGGCGGTCGTCGGCCAGCAGCACGACCTCGACTGGCTCACGTTCCACATCCGGGAGGGTGAGGACGTGACGGTGACCGATGTGACGGACCGTACGGGCATCCTGGCCGTGACCGGACCGCGTTCTCGGGAAGTGCTGGCCGGACTCACCGCAGCCGACCTCTCCAACCGGAGCTTCCCATGGCTGAATGGGCAGGAAATCGAGGTGGCCGGAGCGCCGTGCATAGCGTTGCGCGTATCCTACGTGGGGGAACTCGGTTGGGAACTCCACATGCCGCTGGAACAGATGGTGGAAGCGTACGAGGCGATCCATGAGGCCGGGGCGCCGCACGGCATCGTGGACTTCGGGAGCCGGGCTATGAACGTCATGCGGATCGAGAAGGCCTACAAGGCCTTCGGATCCGAACTCACCACCGAGATCACGCCCGTCGAGGCTCGCCTGGATCGTTTCGTCGACTACGGGAAGGACTTCCAGGGTAAGAAGGCCACGGTTGCCCGCAGGGACCAGAGCGAACCGCTCAGCATGGTCCTGGTGTACGCCGAACTCGACGAGGGCGACGCCGACTGCCTGGGAAACGAGCCGACCTACGACGGCGACCGGATAATGGGCATCACCACCAGCGGCACCTGGGCACACTCGGTGGGCCGCAGCATCCTGTTCGCCTACGTGGATCCCGCGTTCGAAGCGCCCGGCTCCACGTTCGAGATCGACGTCATGAACAGGCGGCGCACGGCGACTGTGCTCGCCGAGCCGGTCTGGGATCCGCGCAGCGAGAGATTGAGGGTCTGACATGCCACGACGCAGGAGAGCCGGAGGCCGGGCAGCTCGCCTGGCGGCGCGGGCCGCCGGTCCCACCGCCGACGAACGGGCGGTTCGTCCGGGTTTTGGGGGGGGTGCCTACGCCCCCCTGACCGAGTCTGACATGCAGCGGGTGTACGACACGGCGCTCGGCCTGATCGAAGAGGTGGGTATGGGCGACCCGATCCCCGAGTTCGTCGAAGCCGTCACCGGGGCCGGCGGTCACTTGGACGACGACGGACGCCTCCACTACCCGAGGGCTGTCGTTCAGCGGATCGTCGAGGAGGTAGCCGCCAAGTCGTGGGTATGGCACGGGATCGACGAGGACAAGAGCATCGAACTATCCGACAGGAAGGTCCATTTCGGCACCGCGGGCGCTGCCGTCCTGATTCTTGACTACCACAACCGGGGATTCCGCCCCTCCACAACGGTTGACCTGTACGACGCGGCCCGGCTAATCGACAGTTTGGAGCACATCCACTTCTTCGTGCGGACCATCGTCACCCGGGACCTCGAGTCGTCCCGGGAGGTGGACGTGAACACTGCGTACGCCACCATGATGGGCACCTCCAAGCCACAGGGGACCTCCTTCTTCCGTCCGGAGCATGTCTACGAGGTAGTCGACATGTATGACCACGTGCTGGGTGGTAAGGGAGAGTTCCGGAAGAGGCCCTTCGTAACAGCCAACAACACGTTCGTCGTTCCTCCCCTCCGCTTCGCATACGAGTCCACCGAATGCATGGTGGCTCAGATCCGCACGGGTATGCCCATCAACCTGCTCTCGGCTGGTCAGGCGGGCGCCACCTCCCCGGCGGCCTTGGGGGGATCGCTGGTCCAGGCCTTGGCCGAATGCCTGGCCGCCCTCACCAGCGTCAACCTGATCAATCCGGGGCATCCATGCGTCATGGGCCTTTGGCCCTTCGTGTCGGACCTGCGGACCGGCGCCATGAGCGGAGGCTCCGGGGAAGAGGCGGTCCTGAACGCCGCCGCAGCACAAATGGTCAATTGGCTCGGACTCCCCTCCGGAGTGGCTGCCGGAATGGCCGACTCCAAACTCCCCGACAACCAGGCCGGCTACGAGAAGGGCATAACCACCCTCCTCGCAGGCCAGGCGGGCGCCAACCTGGTGTACGAGTCGGCCGGAATGCTTGCCTCCCTGCTGGCCTTCTCCCTGGATGCGGTGGTGATCGACAACGACATGCTCGGGGCCGTGAACCGCACCATCCGAGGCATCGACATCGACGACTCCGCCCTCTCCGCACAGGTGATCCACGACACCGTCTCGGGCCCCGGCCACTTCCTGGGAAGCGCCCAGACCCTTCACCTGATGCAGCGCGAGTACGTGTATCCCCTGATCGGCGACCGGAACAACCCCGACGACTGGCGGGACCAGGGGGCCACGAACGCGGCCGAGCGCGCTCATGAACACGTCAGGAAGGTCATGAGAACGCACTTCCCCACCCACGTCAGCCGTGCCAAGGACGAGTGGATCCGTAGTCGCTACCCGATCAAGCTTCCCTTGGAGGAGGTAACCGGCCAGGGAACCCGTTGGTAACGGTCTATAGCGGATCTTTGCTACTCGCCCTTACCGGAGGTTGGGTTCCGGACGACGGGAAATGAACGTACGCGACTCCGACGCTCCTCCCCGGATCAAACGCAGCCTCTACCTCATACTGGGTGTCCTAGCCGGTCTGGGTCCGTTCTCCATCGACATGTATCTCCCCGCACTGCCGGAGATCGGCGTCTCCTTGAACGCGTCGCCCGGCGCCATGCAGATGACGGTGACCGCATTCCTCGTCGGCCTGATCTTCGGACCGATGGTTGTGGGTCCGATCTCCGACGCGGTAGGGCGACGCCCCCCCATCCTCGTATCGCTCATCTTGTACTCACTCATCAGCCTGCTGCTGGCCACGGCCGGCTCGGTGGAGATGATGATCGGGCTTCGGGTGGCACAGGCAGCCTGCGGGGGCACCTCCATGTCCCTCGTCCGGAGCATGATCCGCGACCTCCTGTCCGGGGACGCTATGGCCCGAGCCATGTCGATCTTGATGATGGTCCTTCTGGGGGCGCCGATCGTGGCGCCGTTCTTCGGAGGTGCGCTGCTCCTCGTCTGGAGTTGGCGATCCATCTTCGTAGTCCTGGCGGTCATCGGAGCGCTGATGTTCGTGGGCGCCTGGCGATGGCTACCGGAAACCCTGCCCCCGGATCTGCGCCGACCCCTGGATCTGGGCTCCAGCGTGCGCGGGTACCTGAGCATCACCCGGTCCAGGGAAGCCGTCGCCTACGCGATCACCGGTGGTGCGGTAGCAGCCGTGCTCTTCTGCTATCTGGCCGCCAGCCCGTTCATCTACATCGATTACTACGGATTCGACGAGCAATGGTTCGGTGCCCTGTTCGCTATCTCGGTCGTGGGCGCCTGGCTGGCCCAGGTCTTCAACATCCGCTACGTACAGGTGATCGGCTACGGCAAACTTGTCAAGATCGGTTCGCTACTGCTGGTGGGACTGGCGATAGTGCTGCTGTGGGTCACCCAAACCGACTTCGGGGGGCTGGCAGGTGTAGTCACCGCCTCGGTGCTCGCCGTGTCGATGACCCATGTCGTGTCTCCCGGCACCCTCACCGGAGTGCTGGACGGGTTCCCCCACTTGGCTGGTAGTGCATCAGGATTCGCGTCCTTCGTCCGATTCACTATGGGAGCGGCCGGCACCGCTTCCCTAGGCATCTTCAACGATGGCACCCCGAGGTCCTTCGGCGTGGCGACCGTCGTCTTCTCGGTGATAGCGCTGGTAGCGGCAACCGCAGCCCGTCCACCGGCCTTCAAACGACGGAACTGATCAACCGAGTCCGTGGCGTACGCTACGGACTGCCGACTGCCGGCAGAACTGGGATCGGAGGGGTTGGCATCGGGCCAGGTCATAGACCATAGGGGAGGTGTCGCGTCGTTCGAACGCTGACGCCGTAGAATCAACCACGACAACCTCCGCTACTCCTTCGACTTTCGCCAACACATTCGTAACCGAACTCTCACTACACTGGCTCACTGATGCTCGTAGCCGTTGTCGACGATATCCCCGACGAACTGGAGGCCTTGGCTGGGGAACTCGAAGAAGCCGGCCATCAGGTGCTTCTCCGGGAGATGCCCATTCAGTCGGTCGATTCGCTTGTCATGTGGTTGCAAACTCACGAGGCAGAAGCCCTCTTGTGCGATCAACGCCTGTCTGTCTCGGGCTACGCGACCTTTCGGGGTGCTGAAGCGATCCGGCGTGTTGTCCGTAGTCTGCGACTCCCCTGCCTCCTCGTTAGCTCATACTTGGAAACGGAGCTCCTCGAAATACGGCGATGGAGAGCGGACATACCGGTAGTAATCGGGAAGGAGCAACTGACTCCCGAGAACATCAATGACGGGTTCCGCCTGTGCAGCTCCGAGTTGAGGGGTGACGTTCCCACACAACGGGTTTCAAGGAGAACCGGAGTGTATATCGAGAGCTTATCTACTCGACCTACCGGGATAATCGATGTGATCGTACCGGGCTGGGATGAGAGTCGGGTAATCAGTTTGCCCCTAGACCTTATCAGTGACCCGTCCCTTAGAGAGGAGGTTCGCCAAGGCTACATCGACTGGCTTGTCGCAGGAGTCAATGTAGATGCCGAACGATCAGCCGACCTCTTCTTCCGAGACTTCGAGAGATCACCAAACCCCGAAGGTATCTGGGAGAAGCTGACTCGCAGCTAGGTTGGACGCAGTAATCATGTGTAGCGGCTATCGAAGCGATGCTCACCAACCACCGTTTTCCCACCCCACATCGGAACTTCCCTGCGCAAGGGAACGACTTAGGCAGGTGCTGTCCAGCGGAGTCTCAGGTCCGGCGTGAATGGTCTAGAACGGTGGTGAGCAATCCACCACCGGCCTGCCAATCGCCGGCATGATTCCCGGATCGGCGGGTGGCAGGCCCGAGCAATCGTCATTGGTCAGCACCCTCCTAGGTCACCGAGGGGCGTGGAACACCGCGTATTCGTAGATGGCTTAACCCCTTTACGGGCTGTCTATCTCCACTCGAATAACCAGCCTCCCGGTGGCTCGAGATTGTGCCAACCGTGGGGTAGATGATGGTCCTGACACTGATGGAACGCACTGACTACCTACGCCGCACATGGACGCTTGTTCGCACCGTCGGTCCGGCCAACGGACTCGGCTATCCGTTGGTCACCTCATATGCCCACCCCTCCCCGCATGTACCCGGCCCACGTGATGGCGATCCGGGCTCCCGACAGTCCTTCTACCTTGGCGATTCGGGGCTCGATTAGATCAAGCCTAAGGACCGCGCGCGTATCCGCATAGTCGCGGGACTCACCGCCTCCGGCTGGGAGGTCCAGGACTACAAGCACGCGGCAGTGGCCGCCACCACGGGTGTTGCGGTCCGGGAAGCGCCGACGGAAGCTGGCCCGGCCGACTACGTGCTGTTCGTCGAAACGCAGGCGGTGGGGGTCATCGAGGGGCGGGTGCTCGACGACCTGGACATTGGCGACGACGAACGCGCGGAGCTACAGGACGATCTCCGTTCTCTGACCCGAGTTTGGCGGGTTGTGGGGGTTTGGTGATGGGGAAAGGCCGCTGACCTGCGCTTTTGTGGTTTAGGACACCGTTCAGGCGCGAAAGTGTAGGGGCGACATAATGGTTGGATGCCCTGTGATGCGGTGGTATCATGCTGGGTATGTTCGTGAAGACGACCCGCCGTCGCAGGGGCGACAAGGTGTACGAGTATCTGTCGTTGGTGGAGTCCGTCCGCAACGGTTCGAAGGTCGGGCATCGGACCCTTCTACGCTTGGGGGAGGTGACCGCTCTGCGCGAGTCCGGCCAGCTGGAACGGATCGTGGCCGCCCTGGAGCGTCATCTACGCCGCGAACGTGTCGACGTCGGCTCGTTGGCAGCCGAGGGGGCGCCCGGTGTGGGGGCGGTAGCAGCGGTATGGGCGGTGTGGCAGCGTCTGGGCCTTGGGGATTGGTTCGCTGCGGTCGGCGCGAAGCGGGGCGCGAAGGCCCTGGAGCATGCGGTGTTCGCGATGGTGGCCAACCGGTTGGTGGCGCCGTGCTCGAAGCGGCGGCTGGTGGAGTGGACGGGTTCTGATGTGGTCATGCCCGATGGCTGGTCGGCTCCGTCACCCGATCAGTACTACCGGGCTTTGGATGCGGTCGCCGCCGTCAAAGACGAGACCGAAACACATCTGTATGCCCGGTTGTGCGACTTGGCGAACCTGGACTTGCGGCTGGTGTGCTACGACCTGACTTCCACGTATTTCGAGGGTTCGACCCGGCCCTCGGGGCGTTTCGGGTCCCGGGCGTTCGGGTATTCGCGGGACCACCGCTCGGATCGGCCCCAGATAGTGATCGGCCTGTTGTGCACCTCAGACGGGATCCCTGTGGCGCATCATGTGTTCTCGGGGAACACCAACGACGCCACCACCCTTCCGGCCGTTCTCGCCGACTTGGCGGAGCGGTTCGCGGTGGGTCGTATCTGTGTGGTCGCCGACCGGGGCCTGATCTCAGCAGCCAACGTCGACGCGGTCACCGAAGCCGGGTTCGACCACCTATTGGCCACACGACTACGCCGCGACCGCATCAGCGCCGAAGCCCTTGCTGCCATCAACGAAGACACCGCCTGGGTCGACATCGCCCAGCACAGCTGCCGCGCCGCTGATATCTTCCTCGCAGACGGGACCCGCACGGTTGTGGTCGAATCCGACGCCCGCGTCCGCCGTGACACA
>JAPOQZ010000096.1 GCA_026710435.1 bacterium
CGACTTCGTCGCCTGCTACAACCCGACAGACCGCCACCAGCGCCAAGAGTCCGAACGCTTCAAGCGCTACACCTACGACGAACTCATGGCCCGCGACAAGGTCAGCCTCGACCTCTTCTGGCTCCGCGACGACAGCCTCGAAGACATCGACAACCTCCCACCCCCCGCCGTCCTAGCCGCCGAGATAGCCGAAGACCTCCAATCCGCCCTCACCGAAATCCAAGCCCTCACCGAGTCGCTGACCGCCACGGCCAGCAGCGAGGCACCGGACTGAAGGCCGTCGTACCCGGCCCATAGCCTGCGGACCGGTGGATACCCTGTGGATAACCGGGCGGAGAGAGGAGGTGGCCGTGGCTGACCGAACCGGCATCGAGTGGACCGAGACAACTTGGAACCCCAGCACCGGCTGCGACCGCACCTCGCACGGCTGCGACAACTGCTACGCGCTCACCCTCGCCAAGCGCCTCAAGGCCATGGGCAATCCCCGGTACAAGAACGACGGAGACCCCAAGCACAGCGGGCCAGGCTTCGGCCTGACCCTGCACGAAGACCTACTCGAACTCCCCCACCGATGGCGAGCACCCCGAGTGGTCTTCGTGAACTCCATGAGCGACCTATTCCATCCCGACGTGCCGCTCGACTTCATCCAGCAGGTCTTCCAGGTCATGGCCGACACTCCACGTCACACGTACCAGATCCTCACCAAGCGCTCAAAGCGCCTCGCCTCACTGGCCCACCAACTGGACTGGCCCCCCAACGTCTGGATGGGCGTCAGCGTCGAATCGACGCGCTATGCCTTCCGAATCGACCACCTCCGCACCGTCCCAGCAGCAATCCGCTTCATCAGCGCCGAGCCCCTGTTGGGCCCCCTCCCAAACCTGGACCTCGCCTCCATCCATTGGCTCATCGCGGGGGGCGAGAGCGGCCACAACGCCCGCCCGATGGACGAGGAGTGGGCACTCGACCTACGCGACCAATGCGCAGCAGCGGATGTCGCCTTCTTCTTCAAGCAATGGGGAGGCCGAACCCCCAAGGCTGGCGGCCGTCACCTCGATGGTCAACTCCACGATCAAATGCCGGATGACCGGATGCGCCACGCCTCGTGACTCCGCCACAAGAAAGTCAGGGGATACTCATCGACGAGGCTGACCTCGATGCGATGGCCGTCGAGAGCGAATCAGCAAGACCCATTCGACGCGCGCGCGACCCTGTAACCGAATTCCGAGAGTTCCATGGTTGGACGCTGGACAAACTCGATGTGTTCGACACGTATCTCAAGCTGTACCGACGAGTTGCTGGCGGTGGAGCGTATATCGATGCGTTCGCAGGCACGGGGCATGGAGTGTCTACAACGCTCCGTAGGGACGGACAGCGCGACGGGTCCTCCGTTATTGCTGCAAAGAGCGGAGCCTTCTCCAGTCTGCATCTAATTGAATGCGACTCAAACCATCTTCAGATGCTAAGGCGAACCGTAGGAGCATTGTCTGATCGCCTAGCGAGCCGGGTATGCATCCATCACGGCGACTGCAACGCAGTTATACCGGAACTACTGACTAGTGACACACTAGATGCGACCCGACCGTGCTTTGCGTTCTTGGATCAAGAGTCCACCCAACTCAACTGGGATACCGTTGAGACTCTAGCGAGCTGGAAGACATACCGACCGCCGCCCACTATGACCGGACGACCCAAGACGTGCAAGGTGGAACTTTGGATTCTGTTCAATTCGCACCAGGCGATCTATAGGCTTTGGCCCCATGACCGCCAGAAGTATCCTGAGTCATTCAGTCCAGACACACTAGACAGAGTGTTCGGCAGTCGAGAAGCGTGGTGGGATCTATGGGAGAACAATGAACCGGCTAGCGCATTGGTGTTCCGATTCGCCAACCAGCTGAGAAGACTAGGCTATCAGTACGTTCTACCACAGCTATTCAACGATCGCTCGACAGGTCGACCACAATACCATATGCTTCACGCAACCGATCACCCGAGTGCAGTGTCCTTTATGCGATGGGCCAAGCGCAGTACCGACGGCTACGAAACCCAGCGACTTCCAGGACTAGAATCGAATACATGAAGCCTCGACTGGACCGATCATATGGCGCTTACGGGGCCGCAGCGCGTGGCGGAATCTGAGTGGCCGCCGATGCCGCCGACGGCTCTGAGGGGATCCGCTCGCGAGTCCAGGTGATGTGTGCTTCGTTTGTCGCACTCGAATCAGTGACCCACCTCACCGTGACATGTTCCCTTGGTGCGTTGCTCCGTCGCTGAGATGGCACGGCTCACAATCAGCGCACTTTTCTGCACTCGGGTTGAAAATCGCAACTGTTCTGCGATAATACAGCTATGACAGCGGAGACTCGTGGCACTAAGCCTTCCGTCCTTCTCTCATTTCGCGCTGAGAACGCCCGCTCGTTCAAGGACGGGATCGAGTTGTCGATGCTGGCCACCGCCATGGCGGAGAAGCAGTACGTCCACGACGTTCCGTGGCGCGAGGGAGGATCGCCAATAGACGTGCTCCCCGTGGCCGGTGTCTTCGGTGCCAACGCCTCGGGAAAGAGCAACCTGCTCAGAGTCATGGCCGACATGCGGCGGCACGTTCTGGGCTCCTTCCGGTCCGGCATTCCGGGCGGCGGCATCGCCCGCTGGCCCTTCCGACTCGACGAGCAATCAGCAGCACTGCCGACGCGCTATGAGATCGACATCGTGCTGGGTGGCGTGCGCCACGAGTACGGGATGGAACTAGACGACGACCGAGTGGTGCAGGAGTGGGCCTACCAGTACCCCAAGGGCCGGGCCAGGCTGCTGTTCGACCGCCAGGGTGACGATGTCCGCCTAGGCACCGCCGAGCGCTCCCGCAGCAGGACGGTGCTCGACCTACTGCGCCCGAACGCCCTGCTCCTGTCCACCGCAGCGGCGGCCGGGCATCCTGTCCTGTTGCCACTTCACCGCTGGTTCCAACGCAACCTCAGGTTTGCCGAAGCTGACTCACGCTCGGCCCGCCAGGTACTGACCGCCAAGATGCTTGACGACGAGACTCAGCGAGAAGCCGTCCTTCGAATGCTCCGGGCTGCCGACCTCGGCATCGCCGACGTCCGCAAGTACACGCTGGACCCGGCTATGCAGGAAAGGCTCCGTCGTGTCCTCCCCATCCTGATGGGGACCGAGGAGGAAGCCGCAGAAGACGACAACCCAATTTTGAAGAGCCTAGACGAGTTGACCGGCGTCAACCTCGTCCACCGTGGCGCTGGCACCGACATCGAACTCGACGCCGAAGAGGAATCCCTCGGAACACTGGTCTGGTTCGGCCTCGTGGGACCGGTGATTGACTCTCTCCGGAAGGGAGCGGTGTTGTTGGCCGATGAACTGGACGCAAGCCTGCACCCCGACCTCGTAGAGCATTTGGTTCGGATGTTCCAGAATCCGGAGAAGAACCCAAAGCGAGCACAACTCGTGTTCAACTCACACGACACGACGCTGCTGGGGGGCGCCGTCGACGACCGTCTGCTCGGACGCGACCAGGTCTGGTTCACCCAGAAGCTCAACGACGGCCGCACCCAGCTATACCCGCTCACCCGCTTCGACCCCCGCAAGCAGGAGGCCGTCGGCAAGCGCTACCTTGACGGATGGTACGGTGCCAAGCCCATCATTGCGCCGGGAGAATTCGACTCCATCGCCGACTTGGTCATATCGGAGAACAGTTGAGCCGGCGACCGCCGCGACCGCTTGGGCGGGCATCACCCGGTGACGCGCCCCGGCGGATCGCCGTCTTCACCGAAGGTGAGAAGACGGAGCCGGACTACATCACCTACTGGTCCCGAGTCCACCGCGAGCGAGTGCAGGTGCCCATCTGGCACGACCTCGGCGCTCCGATGACGGTCGTCACCCGTGCAGTCGAGCAGAAGCGCGATGAAGACAAGGAGGCGAAACGCGGGCGCGGGCGCGCCAGTGACGAGTACTGGTGCGTCATCGATGTCGACCAGCACCCGAACTTGGGCCCCGCCGTCGAGAAGGCAATCGCCAACGGCATACGCGTTGCCGTGTCCAACCCCTGCATCGAACTCTGGTTCATCCTTCATTTCCAAGACCAGGCCGCTGAGATCGACAGAAGACGGGCCCAAGCCATCTCCAAGAAACTGCTCAAGTGCGACAAGGTCCTCGACAAGCGAGCACTGCAGATGCTGGCCGACAAGTATCCCGAGGCCAAGGCGAGGGCTGTGAGACTCGACGCGATGCACATGGGCGACGGCCGGCCTGCTCGATCAAACCCGAGTAGCGGAGTGTGGAGGCTGATCGACCGCATCACGGGCGACGTCACGAGTATCGCCGGAGACTGAATGGAAGAGTCAGCTGAGCATCGGTTCGTCCGTGTGCTCTACGAAGTACCGTCGAACTACCCGCACATCATGAACGTGGCTGTGGATGTTCCCGCGTCGGTGTCCGATGCCTTCGGCGTGCGAGGCCATGTCCCGGTCGTGGGCACTGCCGATGGCGCGGAGTTCGCCGCGACGCTCGTGCCGGTCGGCGGTGGTCGCCACCGGCTGTTTCTCAACAATGCGGTCCGCGGCGCCATCGACAAGGGCGCTGGCGACTCGGTGGAGATCCGGATCTGTGTGGACCGCCGGGACCGCACGCCCGAGACACCGCCGGACCTGCTGGAGGCTCTGGACGATGACGGCGCGACCGCGGCCTGGGAGGCACTCACGCCGCCGAGGCGCAAGGAGGGCCTTGTCTGGCTGGCCGACGCGAAGCGGGAGCAGACCCGCGCCGCTCGTATCGGTCGCATCGTGCAGGCCGCCATCGAGGAGGGCACTCCCCGTCTCGAGTGACCGACCCTCACGCCGTAGCC
>JAPOQZ010000226.1 GCA_026710435.1 bacterium
GCGGCCGCCACCGCCAGGGTGGTCTCTTGATCGGTGCGGCCGTAGTGATGATCCAGCAGGCTGGTGGTACCGGCCAGGGCGGCCTCCACCGCTGCCAGGTACACCGCCGCAATGGTCTCCTCCGGCGTGATCGCGGCGGCGAAGGGCCACATGAACCTGCTCAGCCATTCCCAGCCGGGAAGACCCTCGCCCAGGGATCGCCCCAAGTCCTGAGCCGGGAGGCGCGCTCGAGGCCCGATACGGAACCGACCATGGGTGGGGATTCCGGCGGCGCCATGCTCGGGTCTGAAACATCCTGGTGACCCCGCGGTAACTGATTTCAAGGTCAGTGGTAACGGGCTACCGACTCCCGTACTCGCGCACCCTCCGACGCCTTTGCCACCCGCACGGCGAGCAGTCCGACCGGATAGGATCAACCGGAGCTTCCTGACAGCCCGAAAGGAGAACGGCATTGCGTAGAGTTCCCACCACGTCCGCCGCCGGCGCGGAACTGGTACCGATGTTCAAGGACCACATGGAGTTGTGCGGGGTCGGCCCCGGGCAGACCGTCATGGCCTTCACCAACACCCAGAGCAACCCGGCCTACGTCACCGCCCTGATGGGAGCGGTAAAGGTGCTGGGCGGCGACTTCTTCCAGATCATGGTGACCGCCGACGACTCCTGGATGGAGTCGCGCACCATCGTCGAGGCCTGGAAGGGGTGTGACCTGGTGGTGGGCTTCCTGGCCAGCATGGGATCGCACTGGATCTACTCCGACGCCCACAACGAGGCCCTGGAATCGGGTGTCCGCTCCTTGATGATCGAGGAGCCCGAGGACCACCTCCGCCGCCTCTTCCCGATTCCGGTCATCCGGGAGCGGGGCGAGGCAAGCGTCAGGTACATGGGGGAGTCGGATACGATGCGGGTCTCGTCCGAAGCCGGGACCGACCTAACCGTCCGCTACACGGGCCGGCCGCTCGGGTGCCAGTACGGATACACCGACGAGCCCGGACGCTGGGACCACTGGCCGTCGGGGCAGTGCGGCGTGGCGCCCCTGGAGGACTCGGCGGAGGGCACCCTCGTGGTCGACGCCGGCGATGCGTTGCTGCCGATGGGCAAGTACGTGGAGCAGCCGATCCGGATGGAGATCCGGGAGGGGAGCATCGTCTCCATCGACGGAGGCGCCGACTCCCGGCTGCTCAAGGACTTCTTCGAGCTTCCCAAGGACAAGCGGGCCTACGGTGTCTCCCACATCGGTTGGGGGTACGAGCACCGGGCCAACTGGAACGCCCTGGGACTCCGCTTCTGGGAAGGCGGGGGAGTGATGGACACCGAGAGCTACTACGGCAACATGCTGATCGCGTTCGGCGCCAACTTCTTCCGCAAGCTGGGCGGCGAGAACCGGGCGAACTTCCACTTCGACATCCCGACCCGCAACCACTCCGTCTGGATCGGGGACCGCCAGATCATCGACCGGGGCAGTTTCGTGGTGCCCGGGTTCGAGCTGGAATAGCGGGGCGCCCGACCATGCGACTCAAGGACAAGGTAGCCGTCGTCACCGGGTCCTCCCGCTCGATCGGGAGGGCCATTGCCCTCGGCTACGGGCGGGAGGGCGCCAAGGTGGTGATCAACTACCGGAGCGACGGGGAAGCGGCCCGATCCGCGGTAGCCGAGATCGAGGCGATGGGATCGGAGGCCATCGCGGTGCGAGCCGACACCTCGTCATCCCCGCACGTGAACGGCCTGATCGGCGCGGCTGTGAGTCATTTCGGGCGGATCGACATCCTGGTCAACAACGCCGCCATCCTGATCCGGACCCCGTTCCTCGAGATAGAGGAGGCCGAGTGGGACCGGATCATCGAGGTGAACCTCAAGGGGTTCTTCCTCTGTTCCCAGGCGGCTGCGAGGCAGATGGTCCGCCAGGGAGACGGCGGGGTGATTATCAACATGTCGTCGGCAGGCGACACACTGGCCGGGCGGGACCTAGCCCACTACTGCGTCGCCAAGGGAGGGGTACGGATGCTCACCCGGCAACTGGCCTTCGAGTTGGCGCCCCATAAGATCCGCGCCAACGCCATCGCACCGGGACTCATCGAGACCGACATGAACCGCTCTGACCTCGCCGAACCGGAATTCCGCAAGTACCGCCTGTCGATGATCCCCCTGGGCATCATCGGCGTACCCGAGGACATAGTCGGCGCGGCGGTCTTCCTCGCCTCCGAGGATTCGAGGATGGCCACCGGCTCCACCATCTACCTCGACGCAGGCCAGACCATCGCCTGAACAGACCAGGAGGGTGCTGAGGGACCCCCCGTCGGCCCGACGGCCGATGAGAAACTGCCTGTCCAGCGGACGACGGGACAACCGCTACCGCCGTTTTTCAGCACTCTCCAAATGGGGGTCCACCAACTTCTAGGTTCGCTCTCGTGGACCTGTGGGAGAGAGGTAGGTCTGCTATCGAGCCGTTGCGGGCCGGAAGGCGAGGCCGGTTTGGCTCACGATTGCATCGAGTACATAGACAATGTCCTGATGGACTTCGGGCTGGTCAAGGTAGCGCACCAGTCGGTGGTAGTGCCTTTTTCTCAGAAGGATCGGCATGCCCAATTCGGTGAAGAAGGCAGCGAGCACCGGTGCCAGCAACTCCTCACTCATCTTCGCGTTCGACCAGTACTGGTGGTCGTTGTCGCGCAATGCGATTGGCGGCACGAAATCCCTCATGATCCCGTTCATGGTCTTGAGCCATCGCTCCGCTTCGATTTCCTCGAAGAGCCCGGGCCCTCGGTCCTTCGAGTCAGGAGCTGCCGCTGAGGCTCTGCCTTCTTGCTCGGCATACCTAGCGAGCGTCTCAGTGGGGAGTAAGTAGTTCTCGATCTCCCGCCTTGGCCACATATGCTCCATGAGTGGTCCTTCTGCGTCCAGATCATCCCGTTCAAGGCGGTCGAATAGGGCGAAGCCGACCAGATCCGACTTGGCTTCCCGTAGTCCGAAGAAGTGGGAGCGAGCGCTCCCAACTCGATTACCGAAGTAACGCACGAAGGGTCGCTCCAATACATGGACAGCTCGATGATCAAGGAGCGCGGCGAAGGAGCGCAACAACGCCAAGTCGGTCCGTCCCTCGAGGTACAAGACAAAGCCAGTGATCTCGGCTTGGTAATAGTCCTCGAATCCGATGTCACGAAGGGCTTTCAGCACCTGAGTCTTCGCTTGGATGCGGTGTGGCTGGCCTACGAACGCTACGACGGTGTCGTCTTGGACGGCTTCGTTGAGAATCACTTCGGAATGGGATGCGCAGATCACCTGGGTCCTATTGTCGGCGGCTGCTTCTCCTAACAAGTCGTAGATCTGGCGTTGTCTCAGTATCTCCAGATGTGCGTCCGGCTCGTCGAGCAGCAACACGCTGTCAGGATGCAGGTTGATGAAGGACAGCAGGAGCAGAGTCTGCTGCATTCCGCGTCCTGCCGACGAGAGATCCAGGCGAGATCCGGATCTTGTCCGATAAGTGACTTGGACTTCGCCCCTCGCCGGGATGACCCGGGGATAGTCCAACTTGGCGCCGAAGAGGTCGGCGATTCGGTTCGATACCCCATCCCACCGTTGCTTGCCGTCGGCCAGCTCGGTCACCCTCATGCAAAGATTGCGAAGCACTTCGGCGGTGCGGCCCTCGCCGAGGCGTACATCGATCGCGCCGGGCTCCAGCCGGGTTTCGTTAGATGCCAAGCCCGACATGGGGTTCAGAAGCGCCATCCTGGGCCACAGTCGTGCGGGCGGGACTTCCATGCGCTCACTACCGTCGGCCACTGTCCGCAGTGGCCGGCAGTAGATGCTCTCTTCGTTCGCGTAGTCGAACTCCAGACCGCAAGACCATACTGTCCGGCCGGTGATGCCTTCCACGATCACTTCCATCAGGATGTTCTCGGTGCGCTGGCGCCCCTCATTGCGAAATATCCGACGGACACTCAATTCCCTCCACAGGTGACGTGCGGACAGGACGGGCACGCCAACCAGGTCCCGGCGGTTAATGGCCACCCCGGGCCGTTGGGGTGGTGCAGATTCACCCCGTTTCTCCGTCCAACGTCTCAATCCAAGGTCCCACAGGGTCAGGGCCTGGAGGGCCGAGGTCTTGCCCGAATCGTTGGGACCGACGAACACAACCGGGTTTCCCAACTCGATCTCTGCGTTTTCCAGCCCCTTGAAGTTACGGACGACCAACTTCGTCAGCATGGTCGAAGTCTATGCGCGGCCAGGGGTGACCGCTCGCGGCGCGGTCGGCCCAGTCCGAGACGATCCGGATGATGGCACGGGTGGCCCGGTGCATGTCCCGCCAGTCGACCCATTCGTTGGGGCCGTAGAAGTTGCCGGCCAGGGCGCCGAAACCGACCGTGGACGCACCCAGGCAGCGGATCGGGAAGCGGATGTCCGAAGCCACGTGGGCCGGGTACACGCCGGGGGTGGTCCCGGTCTCGGCGGCGATGGCACGGGTCGTGGCGGTCACCAGGGGATGGTCGGGAGGTATCTCGGCCGGATTGGACTGCACGCCGAACCGCTCGGTCGACAGCGCACCGGCCCGCAGGGCAGCCCGGTCCAGGCTCCGGTAGACCTCGGCCACCGTCCCGTGGCGGAACCACACGGTGCCCTCCGCGACCGCCCTCTCCGGCAGCACGATCGGGTTCACACCAGCCGACACCCAGTTCACCGAGCACAGTAGATCATCCTGGTCGGCCCATCGGTCCACGGCGTCCAGAACCTCCTGCAGGCGGCTGAAAGCGTTGACACCCTGGCGGGGGTCCTCCGAATTGGGGGTTCGGATCTCCATCGGGTCGGGCCGCCGGCCCGATGTTTCGATCCGGAAGTTGAAGAACCCTCGGGTGGCGATTTGAAATGGGTCATGCCCCGGCCGGTCTCCGCCGGATGGCAGTAGATGGAGGTGTCGACCTCCCCCACCCGGGCCATCGTGGGCAGCGTTCCCAGCCCGCCCCCCAGTTTCCCGTGGACCAGTCCCACCACCACCCTCACTCCCTCCAGGTGGGGGAGCAGAGCCCGGGTGGCGGCCAGCACCGATACAACCCCCGCCTTGTCGTCGGCCGTCCCGACACCGTGGATCCGGTCACCGGTCCGGGTTGCCCGGTAGGGGTCGGTGTCCCAGTCGCTCCTGGGATCGGGACGCTCGGTGTCGACCTCGTCGCCGTGGAGGAGAACCCGATCTCCGACGTGGCCGCAATGCGAGGAATCTCCTTCGTGATGCAGTCGGGTCGCGTGGTGCGAGACGACCGCCCGGCTGCCTGACCGCAACATCCCGATTCCGAACGAGAGCATGACCGAACGCAGACACCGCTTGGCGGTGGACATCGGGCGGGATCTTCGTCGATGCCATCGCCTATGACGAGCAGAGTGGGGAGATAACGGTGCGCAAGTCGTCCACCACTCCTGCCGCTCCCGCCGACGGGGTGATCACCGCCACCCGCGCCACCAACGTCGCTCTGGAGCAGGCTTCGGTGTACACGCACGGCACCACGCTGGGACTCAATGCCATCCTGGAGCGCTAAGGCTCGGTGACCGGCATCATCACCAACGCCGGGTTCCGGGACATCTTCGAGATCGCCCGCGGTGACCTGCCCCGCGGTTCCATGTACGACTTCCGCTACGTGCGGCCGCCGCTCCTCGTCAGGCGGCGTCACACCGTAGGCGTTCCCGGACGCATCGACCACCGTGGCAAGGTGGTGCAGGAACTCGACCACGATGCCGTCATCGAAGCGGGACGCATCCTCACGGAGCGGGGTGTGGATTCGGTGGCGGTGTGCTTCCTCCACTCCTACGCCAACGCCGAGCACGAGAAAGCCGCCAAGAGCATCCTGGCCAAGGCCTTCCCGCACCTTTCGGTCTCCGTCTCGGTCGATCTGGTGAGGGAGTACCGCGAGTACGAGCGGACGTCCACCGCGGTGGCCGACGCCTACATCCGCCCCATCCTGGGCCGGTACCTCACCGACTTGGAAGACCGGCTCCGCGAGGGCGGGCTCGACGGCTCCTTCCTGATCATGCGTTCGGCGGGCGGAGCGATGACCTCGGAGATCGCCCGCGTCTCGCCGCTTCTTACGGTCTTCTCCGGCCCGGCGGGCGGTATTGCCGGGACGATCAGCCTGGGAGAAGCCACCGGCCGGTCCTCCCTTATCTCCTTCGACGTGGGCGGAACCAGCCTCGACGCCTGTGTGATCGTGGACGGCGCCCCCACCGAGGTGTACGAAGCCGAGATCGAGAGCTTGCCGATCCGCATACCGGTTTTCGACATCCGTACTATCGGAGCCGGAGGATCGACGGCCGCGACTGCCCGGACGGTGTCCTCCAAGTGTCACGAGTCATCCGGGCTCGTCGCTCAGGAACCGCCGTCGTCCTCAATCCGGCTGACCTGCCAACTGGCAGGAGGCTCCCCTCTGGGGACCGAGCGGGACCGTCGGTGTCACGATCCCGTTGCATATCGGTGGGTCGTCACAAACACCGACGGTCCGTATCCGGGTACCGACCGGACCGAGGCGGGAGTCAGATTGTCCGAGGCGTCCCCCGGAGGGGATGGCGGGACGCGCTCCCGAGGATGTGGTGGCCGGGGGGTGGCCCGCCGGAGGCTTCCGATCGTCCGGTTTTCGCGTTCTTAGCCCTCTCCTGGTGGTGCCCGTTGGAAGGTATGGCGGTTTGAGGGTGCCTAGTGTCCCGAGTCGGAAGTTCGTCACATAAGAGCTGGCTACACCTCCACCCCACCGAACCCCGAGAACGCGAAAATCACCGGAAGGTGCCTCTTTCCTTGGGATCCCACTCCCGCCGCCACCTCCGAGGGTCACGGACGCGACCTTCTATCCCCTGTGCGGGCCGGTTCCGGACAGTATGAACCCTGCCACGGTCCGCTCGACGTCGGAAACGAACCGCCGGTGTATGCGGCTGTCTACCATTGTGCAACGAGCATGTG
This sequence comes from bacterium, assembly GCA_026710435.1. Classification (GTDB taxonomy): domain Bacteria; phylum Actinomycetota; class Acidimicrobiia; order Spongiisociales; family Spongiisociaceae; genus JAPPFW01. The sequence goes on from JAPOQZ010000226.1 coordinate 6,932, forward strand.
ACAGATACAGCCCGCTCGTAGCGTTGGTCGGTTCCGGTTCGGCTCATCAAGCCCGGAACGCAAGCGAAACAGAGATACAGGACACTAGTGGGAAACCGCGTACAGTCACCACCAGGTGTTGTCGAGGTGTGCCTATCCCCCCACACCCTCTTCAGCGAACCGGTGACCGATTGCGGTCCCAAGTGGTAGCCGTCGAGTGTCGCCTCCGGTCGAATCCGACTCTATCCCGACAGGGAAATAATGACCTCCTCGTAGCCGCGGATCACGTAACCGTCTTCCCTTTGCGGCTCGGCGGCAAGGGTGAGTCCCGGCAGGGTGGCGGCGAGCCTGCCAACTGCTACCTCCAGTTCGAGACGGGCCAGAGGTGCCCCGAGGCAGTAGTGGACTCCCGCACCGAACGTTATGTGGTCGGAGTCGCCACGATCGATTCGGAACTCGTCGGGCCTGTCGAAACGGCGCGGGTCGCGGTTGGCCGATCCGAACAGGAGGGCCACCTTGTCACCAGGCGGGATCCGGGCGCCGGCGATCTCGATCCCGTCGTCGAGGGCGTAGCGCTCGAACATTTGTAGGGGAGGATCGAAGCGCATCATCTCCTCGATGGCGATGGCCGGCGCAACGTCACCTCCGACTAGGCGTAGCCACCCGTCGCACTTCATGGCGGCAACCATCCCGTTACCCATCGTGTTAACGGTGGCTTCGTGACCGGCATTGAGTAGAAGGATGATGGTGGAGATGATCTCGGGGTCGGTCAGCCTGCCCTGTGCGGTCTCCGCCAGGCTGAGAGCCGTGATGAGGTCATCCTGCGGGTCTGACCGGCGCGCGGCGATCAACTCGGAGGCCCATTCGGCAAACTCGCTCGAGGCGCTGATCGCCGCCCTGGCCTGGCGCCGGGTGGTGTGCAACTCGTACATCTTCACTATGGCATGAGACCATTCCAGCAACAGGTCGGAGTCGGCGACAGGGGCACCCAACAGGGTGGCGATGACCCGGATGGAGTAGGGCTGTGCGTAGTCAGCAAGCAGGTCGAAGGAGTCTCTCTCACGGAGGGAGGACAGCAGGTTGTCGGCGATGGTGGTAATGGGATCCCTGAGATTCCTGACTCGCCTCGGGGTGAATGCTCTGTTTACCAGTGACCGGATGCGGGTGTGTTCGGGTGGTTCCAGCATGAGCAGGGAGTGCCGCTCTATCTCGTAATAGGGCTCCCAACCATTGAGAGCCAACTCCCGGATCGGCCGGAGATCCGAGGGAAGCGCGTGTCCTTGCTTCACGCGACCGAAGCGACGGTCGAGTTGGACGGTTCGTACATCTTGGTAACGGGTTACCAACCAAAGGTCCCATTCGTCGTCGCGATGTAGCGGTCCCCGTTCTCGGAGGCGGTTGAGAGCGGGGTAGGGGTTTCTGATGAATTCAGGATCAGCCGGATCGAAGAACTCAGCCATCAGCCTGTCGTGCTGGTGGTCTCCGGTGCCCTCGTGTCCTGAACACGTCCCCAGAACCGCAGTTCCTGGATGGCCAACTCATCGAATGCCTGGCTCCCCCCGAGCGGTTCGGAGGGGTAGGTGGCCGTTACCCTGATCTCAAGCTCCTGAGTGTGGTTCGTGGGAGTCGGTACGCTGAGCGGGCGGTCGTTGGCGTTGTCTATCTCCGATACGAACGGCACGCCCGGAAGGTCGTCGGCCTCTATCTCCACCGCTCGCACGCGATAGTTCCTGCGGAACTTTTCCTCGTTACGGACATTCACGACTTGGACCGACTCGAGCGCTACAGGATTCACGAAGATGACCTTGATCCAGGCATCCTCTCCCTTGAGGCTTGCGTCGTTCCAGTACGTGTCTTCACCGTCGATCAGGTTCTCGCATCCAAGGTTGGCGTTGTATTCAGTGGAGCAACTGATGGAGATCGGTGCTATCTGCTCAAGGGGGCCAAGTTCTATGGTCGTCGTGGCTCCGGGAGACTCCTCCTCGGTCTCGCCCTCGATGACGGCGACGTCAGACGGCTCCTCGCCACCTCGGATAGCTTGGATGACCAAGGCCGCAACCACGACCAAGGCGATCACCACAACGATTATTCCCAGTGCCCGACCACCTGCGCTGACCGACCGAAGGGGAGGGGCTGCCACGGCAATCCTCTGCTGTCCAAGCCTGGCGCCGCACTCTTCACAGTGACGGTTTGACGCACTCTGACCGGCGCCGCACGAGGGGCAGATCAGACCAGTCTCAGGAACCTGGGGCGAGTCCAACTGATCCGCAACGTCCCAATTCTCGGGCTCCCGGAGTTCGAACTCCTCGAAGTCAATGCTCTCCAGCGGATCGTCCCAGGATCCGCCCCGGCCACGGTCGCTCAATCCAACCTACCCGTCGTTGCCGCTAATCTTGCGGTAGATGTTAGTTGCGGGAACCTAGATGTTAGTTGCGGGAGCAGGGTTCGGGGCGCCCATCTCCGAGGCCATCCGGGCAGCCGAGCCGTGGACGATCCGTTCGGAATTGGCTGCCATCGCACTCTTCGTCCTTCTGGCTGTCGGCATGTGGCGACTCTTGCGGTCAGATGACCATCAGTGACCGGTCCTTGCCGACCAAGGATCGGTACGCCCCGCGGGCCTTTGCGAGTGGTTGCTCTCCGGTCTTCAGGAGCGGTCGACGAGCGGTTTGGGCGGCGGTTTGAAGGATGGCGGCAATGCACCGGCGACTTACGCTCAGCAGCAGGACATGCTCCCCAACAGGACCGGTCGTTGTCCGTCTATTCTCTGACCTCCTAGGACTTATTCACCGATGACCGAACTCACGACCTTCATTGCAGCCCTAACCCGACTCGCGCCGGGCACGCCTCTGCGTAGATCCGTGGAACGGATAATCCAGCAGGGCAACGGAGCACTGGTGATACTGGGCTCGAATGCCGAGATCGAGGCCGTCGCATACGGGGGCTTCAAACTCCTGGACTCCAAGTTCAGCCCGGCCCGAATGGCGGAACTTGCCAAGATGGATGGGGCCATAATCCTCGACGACGACGGTAAGTGGATCTTGCGCGCAAACGCGCACCTACTTCCGGATCCATCCATCAAGACCGATGAGACAGGGGCGCGCTTCCGTACTGCAGAGCGGATGGCCAAGATGTCGGCCCGACCGGTTCTTGCCATAAGCGAGGAACGAGGGCAGTGTTTCGTCTTCTACGCGGACCGGAAGCAGCGCCTCAGCAATCCTTCCGAACTGCTTGCCAGGATCAACCAGGAATTCCAAACACTCGATCACTTCAGGCAACGGATGGTCCAGGCGGAGGACAGGTTGACCCGGTTGGAGGTCACTGATGAGGCGACCTTAGGTGACGCGATCGCCGTGCTCCAGCGAACCGAGTTGGTCCGGAGGATCGGAGAACGGGTGGAGCGTCTGGCTGTGGACCTGGGTGAGGAGGGACACATGGTCGACCTGCAGCAGGCCGATCTGGTTACCGGTGTCGAGGAAGTAAGGGAATTGATTGCTCGGGACTACTTCCAGGAGAACGGAGATTGCGGGGTCGAAGCGCTCCGGGTGCTGGACGACCGCCCCCTGCAGGACATCTACGACACGGAGCGGCTCTCTGGGTTGCTGGGAGTGGAAGGCCTCGGCAGGCCGGTGCGGCCTCCGGGCTACAGGCTGGTGAGTGGAATCCCAGGTCTCCCACGGTCGGTCCGTGAGAATCTTGTTGACTACTTCCGCGAGCCCCAGCGGCTCATGGCTGCCTCGGAGGCCGACCTCGGCTCGGTGTCAGGAGTAGGCCAAACCCGCGCTAGAACGATCCGCCGCTACCTCGATCAGGTCGAGCGCCAGCACCGGCACCCTCTGACGGACCTTTGACCACGACGTCCACGCCGCTGGCCGATTCGCTTTGACGGGCACTTGGAGCATGGCATAGGCACTCCGAACCGGTAGAGTGATTTCACATGATCGAGATGAAGGTTCCGCGCCGCCCTAACACTTCTGCCTCTGGTGGATCGAGCCGATCCGCCGCCAAGAACCCAGAGAACTCGGACGGGTCAGATGCTGAGCCGGCTGCGAAGCATGCGCCGAAGCCCACGGTTCGGACCGCCCGGGCTGTTCCCGCGAAGAAAGCCTCTGCTAAGAAGGCCCCTGCCAAGAAAGCCCCTGCCAAGCGTGCCCCCGCGAAGAAAGCCTCTGCTAAGAAGGCCCCTGCCAAGAAAGCCCCTGCGAAGAAAGCCCCCGCCAAGCGTGCCCCTGCGAAGAAGGCCCCTGCTAAGAAGGCCCCCGCTAAGAAGGCCCCCGCTAAGAAAGCCCCCGCGAAGAAAGCCCCTGCGAAGCGTGCCCCGGCCAAGAGAACCCCGCCCAAGCGCCGGAATCCTCGTTCGCGCAAGGCGCGTAGGTCGCGGGCTTCGCTTTCGGGGAGGAAGGCCACTTCGTTCAAGGTGAACGATAAGGTCGTTCATCCGCATCATGGGGCCGCCGTGATCACCAAGCAACTCGAGCAGGAAATATCGGGTGAGCGCCACAGCTATTTCGAACTGCAGGTCGCTACTGAGCAGCTCACCGTATTCGTGCCGGTCGCGACAATCGACCAGATCATCCGTCCAGTGATCTCCAAGACCGCTGCCACCAAGGTGCTGCGCATCTTCAAGGATGAGCCACAGGCTTCGGGGAAGAACTGGAGTCGTTGGTACAAGGTTCTCAACGAGAAGATGACCTCCGGCGACATATACCAGGTGGCCGAAGTGGTCAGGGATCTGACCCACGCCCAGCACACCAAGGGCATCTCACCGGCCCTCAAACGCATGCTCTCGCGTGCACGGGTTACGCTGACCAGCGAACTTGCCTTCGCTTTCGACATCAGCACCGAGGATGCGACCGAGCGCCTCGACCGCTCTCTCCCGGTGCCGGAGTCCGTCGACGCATAGCGTCAAACGGAAATGACCGGAGCCCGGTTCAGGATCGACTACCGGTTCTGTTGGGATTGCCGCCGGGCCTGCTCGCTTCACCGGACGGGAGTTCCCCGTCTACGTTTAGTGAGTCGGGTTCGGATGTTCACTCGGACAGACTGATTGGATGGTGTCCGGAGTGGGTGAACGTGTGTGGGGCATCGTGGTGGCCGCGGGAAGCGGGCTGCGCTTCGGGGGGCCGAAACACGAGGCCAGGCTAGGAGGCAAGGCCTTGTGGCAGTGGGCGCGGGACGCCTTGCTGGATAGCGGAGCGCAGCGGGTCGTCGTAGTTGGGCCGGTACCCGGAGGGATCGAAGGCGGGCCGGAGCGCCGTCTTTCGGTGGCCCGCGGCTTGGACGTGGTAGACCCGGCCGCGACCATCGTGGCGGTTCACGATGCAGCTCGGCCACTCGCGCCGCCCCGTATGATCGCGCGCATGTACCGGGTGTTGAAACACCGGCGAGCGGACGGCGTCGTACCCGTAGTATCTATCCCTGACTCCATCAAACATGTCGACGGGGAGAGTGGCCAGGTGTTGACCACCTTCAGCCGCAGGCAGGTGCTCGCAGCCCAGACTCCGCAGGTGTTCCGCGCAGACACACTGCGCCGAGCACACAGTTCGTTCCGTGAGTCCGATTCTCCCGGATCGGCGCCTGACGATGCAGCTATGGTCGAGGAAATCGGTGGCCTGGTGGTCGCCGCACGGGGCGATCGGTTGGCCATGAAGATCACCTACCCCGAGGACCTGTTGATTGCGGAAGCGCTACTTGCGAAGGGTTCCTTGAGCGCGGCGCGGCCCGGAGATGGACTCGGGCCCAAGGGGGGTGCGGTTTGACAGGCTGCGATCTGTCAATCGAGCGGTGTGGGTCTGAGCCGGCTGCCGCACTTGCTGCCCCGCGGACTTCGACAGTGAGGCGCGTTCCGGACACCACCGCGTCAGAAGGCGGTCGGAACTGCCGGTGACAGGCGGATACCCCCGCATCGGTACCGGGTTCGACGCACACCGTCTCGGCGGGCCGCCACCCCTGAAGCTCGCAGGGGTGGTGGTGGACCCGGGTCAGGGTCTGGTGGCCACATCCGACGGGGATGCGGTGGCCCACGCGGTTGCCGACGCCCTTCTCGGAGCGGCCTCACTGGGCGATGTAGGGCAATTCTTCCCATCCGGTGACGAGCGGTGGCGCGGAGCTGACAGTATGGAGCTTCTGGCCCGGGTGGTCGCGATGCTCGGCGTCAAGGGGATGAGCATCGGGAACCTCGACGTGACGGTGATCGCAGAGCGGGTCCGGATATCCCCCCACCGTGACTTGATGCGCACGCGTCTGGCGACCGTGCTGGGAGCGGAACCGGATCGGGTGTCTATCAAGGCGACCACGACCGACGGGATGGGATTCGCGGGCCGCGGCGAAGGGGTCGCAGCCTCGGCTGTGGTGCTGGTGGTGCCGGTTTCTCCGGACCGGCCGCCTTCGAGTTCGGGGGGTTGACCGGGTACCCTTCCCGATCAGTGTTCCGATGCTATGCCTCCGCGCAGCCCGTCCCGATCTTGACCCTCCTAGGAGGGTGCTGATGTCGGATGCACTTTCCGTGCCGGGGCTGGGACTGTGAGGCTCGTGTGACGACTCTCTACAACACCCTTGGACGGCGGCGCCAGACCTTCGAGCCGCTGGATGAAGGTCTCGTCCGGATGTACGTGTGCGGACCTACCGTCCAATCGGCGCCCCATCTGGGGCATGGGAGAAGCGCGGTCGCGTTCGACGTGATCCGCCGGTACCTGATCTGGAGGGGATGGAAGGTTGTCTATGTCCAGAACATCACCGACGTGGATGACAAGATCATCGCCAATGCCTCCCGTCTCGGGCTAACGAGCGAGTCCCTGGCCCGGGACATGGCGTCACGGTTCCGCGATGCTTACCGGCTCCTCAACGTGTTGGACCCCGATGTGCAACCGGCTGCCACCGATCACATTCCCGAAATGATCGAAATGATCTCCAGTCTCGTGGAAAGGGGGCTTGCCTATCGGGGCGGGGGAGACGTCTACTTCAGGGTCCGCGCTCTCGAAGGCTACGGGAAACTCTCAGGGAGGAACGTGGACGAGTTGCGGGCGGGGAACCGTGTCGAACCCGGTGCGGACAAGGAGGATCCGCTCGACTTCGCACTGTGGAAGGCGGCCAAGCCAGGGGAGCCCCGGTGGTCCTCCCCATGGGGTCCGGGGAGGCCGGGCTGGCACATCGAGTGCTCGGCGATGTCCGCCAAGTATCTCGGTACACCATTCGACATACACGCAGGCGGCGCCGACCTTATCTTTCCTCACCATGAGAACGAGATCGCCCAGTCCGAGGGGGCAGCGGGGCGTGGGTTCGCCCGGTACTGGCTGCACAACGGAATGGTCAACCTGGGAGGGGAGAAGCTGTCCAAGTCCACCGGGCATGTGATCGACCTGGCCGAGGCCATCGAAGCTCACGGGGGCCCGGTGGTGCGCCTGTTCTACCTCCGAGCCTCCTACCGTTCCCCGCTCGAGTTCTCTCTTGAATTCCTGGAGGAGGCAGCGACCGGCCTCGAGCGGATACGCGCCTTCGTACGGCGAGCGGCGCCGGGTTCGGAAGCCTCCGACCATGCGACGATCAAGCGGTTCATGGATGCGATGGACGACGACTTCAACACCGCCGAAGCGCTCGCGGTGCTATTCGACGCGGTGCGACAAGGGAACGCGAGACTGGACCGGGGTAGGAACGCAGGCCCGTACGCGGCAGCCGTGCGGGAGATCTGCTTGGTGTTGGGACTCGACTTGGCCGAGGGTGGTCTAGCGGATCTGGTGCTCGGCCTTGGTGACCTCGCCTCTTCCTACGGTGTCGACGGTCCTGAACCGGACATCGCTCTCGAAAGCCTCTTGGAAGTGCGCAGCCGGGCCAGGAGGGCCAGAGACTGGGATCGTGCCGATGCCATACGAGCCGACTTGGCGGCTATTGGCATCCTTATAGAGGATTCGGCCGATGGCACCCGCTGGTTTCGGCGGTAGGGTCGAGGGCGTACACGCCGTCAAGGCGGCGCTCTCCGCCGGGAGAGTCACCCAACTATATGTGGAGCGCGGTCGTCGGGATGTCGAGGTCTTTGTCGAGGCGGCGCGCCGGACCGGTGCTCGACTGAGGCTGGTGGACACGGTCAGGGGACTGGCTGAAACGGACTCTCCCCAGGGCCTGGTAGCGAAGGCCCGGCCGATCCGACTGAGATCTTTGGAGCAGTTGCTCTCCGCCCGCGACGACCAGGTCCCGCCTGCGCTCCTGGTGCTCGACCACCTGCAGGATCCCCACAACGTGGGGGCGATGGCCCGCTCGGCCCTGGCCGCAGGTATGACGGGAATGGTTGTCCCGCGTCGGCGTGCTGCCCCGCTCTCGGCATTGGCTCTGAAGGCTGCGGCCGGGTCGCTCGAACGGCTGCCGGTGGCTTGCGTATCCTCTGTGGCCACCGCGGCGCAGCAAGCAGCCGGCGCAGGACTCTGGACCGTGGGGCTGCACCCGTCGGCTGGAGTACCGCTGTTCGGGCTCAGCCTCCTCGAGGAGTCGGTGGCAGTGTTCGTGGGAGCTGAAGGCCGAGGTCTCGGGCGCCTAGTCGGCAAGCGTCTCGATATGCTGGTCTCCATACCAATGGCGGCAGAAACCGGCAGCCTGAACGCGGCGGTCGCGGCCGCCTTGGCCTGCTTCGAAGTCCGACGTGTCAGGCGAAGCGGAACCAACCAAGTGGGAAGATAGACACGTTCGCTCCCAGAAACTGTGGAATGTGTTTTTCCTGCCGGCTGGTATTTGTAGTCGTCGTCAGCGAACGCCGGGTTATTGACCGTACGGGTCGTGCTCACCGCAGAGGACTCTCAGTACATGTCGCTACGGTTGCGTCGCGAGTGAGTCAATCGAGGGGGGTACCGAGCCATCCACCGGCAACCCCCCCGTCGCGCCCGCGGGGATTCTCTGGAGGCGCGGCCGCGCCCGCCCCCCCCCCCGCCCCGCCGGCCCAGGCATTTATGCGAGCGGTTGGCAGGCCGCTGGTGGATTGCTCAGCACCGTCCTAGTGTCCCGGGTCTTTGGTTCGGTTGTGTTTGGAAGACGTGCGGTCATGCGACGGGTTGGTTGTGTCACAGGCCTGTTGCATGCTTGTAGGTAACCGCAAAGCGCCAACGGTCCGCTTTCGGTACCGACCGGACCGTGATTTGGTTCA
>JAPOQZ010000260.1 GCA_026710435.1 bacterium
TCAACCTCGCCTAGACCTACCAGCTTCTCACACATACGCGTAGGATCAGATTCCACAGGGGTCCTCCTGCCTCGGATGTCTTTTCTCAACAGCCGATTATGGAGGACCCCCCTTCACTTCTGGCGGATTCCGACCCCCCTCACAGATCCCCAACTCCCCCCTCATTTCCGAAGAGCCTGTAAACCCGGGGCGGTTCCGCGGGGCGATTATCCTCTAGTTTCTAAGAACCGGGGCACCTCAGGAGATTTGTTGGCTCAGGACAGCGATATGCCCAGTATCTGTCATAACTGCATTGGAGATGGATTCCTGGCTGCCGAGGTAAAGGAGCAGGGCAACCCCGGCCGGTGCAAGTACTGTGGTCGTACACGCGAGGCGCTACCGCTTGAGGCTCTGGCCGACCGTGTGCATGAGGTGCTGGGTGAGCATTTCGAACTCGTACCCAGCGATCCGACCGATGGGGACGGGTGGTTTCTGCAGCGTGAAGGCCTTTGGCCGGACGGCGAGCCAGTAGTCAGCGTGATCAGCGGCGTCACGGAGGTGAGCGACGAGATCGCCGATGACTTGAGAAAGCTACTACACGGGAGGCACGACTGCTGGTGGGACCCCAAGGACAGCCTAGCGGTAGACGACGCATACGGCATCGAGTCCTTCTACAAGGAAAGCGAGCCCGACGACGGCCCGTTTCGCTCCTCATGGAACCAGTTTCAGCACGAGATACAATCCACCAGTAGGTTCTTCAGCGCCAATGCCGAAGACCTGCTGGGCCTCATTTTCGAGGACCTCCCCACTCATGAGGCGTTTGATGACAGACCGGTGATCCGCGAGATCGGTCCCAACGACGAGGACCGATTCGTCTGGCGGGCCCGCGTAGCCCAGTCAACCAAACAACTCAAGACGATACTGAAGTCGCCTACTCAAGAGATCGGACCGCCTCGGTCGCTGTGGGGGAAGGACGGACAGATCAGGCCGCCGGGTGGACGGATGAATGCTCCGGGTATCCCAGTCTTCTATGGCGCGACGGACATGGACACCTGCGTTACCGAGGTCCGGCCGCCAGTGGGCAGCTATGTCGTGGCGGCTAGGTTCGAAATGTTGCGGACCCTACGATTACTCGACTTGGACGCGCTGGAGCGGATCTACGTCAAGGAGGGGTACTTTGATCCAGAATTCGCCACTCGCAGAAGTAAAGCGTTGTTTCTCCAGTGGCTAGCGAAGGAGATCAGCCGACCGGTGATGCCACAAGACGAGACCGTGGAGTATCTCGCCACCCAGGTCATGGCCGAGTACTTAGCCAACAGGCCGGAGCCGCGCCTTGACGGGATCATCTTCCGATCATCACAAACCAGTGGAACCGGCCATAATCTCGTGTTGTTCACTCATGCCCGAAGAGTCAAACCCCACAACCTGGCCCAGGGGACCAGTGTCTTAACATACATCCCTTCAACCGGCCATGGGGACCCGCGACACGAGTACGGAGCTATCCACGTGTATGAGCCCGTGTCCCCAGACCCTCCACCGGCCCAGGTATCACCCTTCAGGAAGGTCGGCGGACGTGCCTGCATCAACCTAACTACCGGCAATTCACCAGATGCCGCATACGAACACGATGAACATCACGACGCGTTGTCTTATGACGAACCGACCTTACGGCTGGATCTTGAAAGTGTGGTCGTCCTCAACATCACCGACGTGAAGTACTGCTTCGATTCAAGCGCCGTCAAATGGCACCAGGCCTAGGATCCCTCACCAACCCGTATCTAGGCGAACCCGTTCGAGGGCCAGGTCCTCCCCGAGCACCTAACCACGGAACCTAGGTAGGCGTAGAATGCGTCGCCCGTTGGCAGACAGCGGTTTGATCTAGGAACTGCTCGACAGCTCGGCCGAGGGAGGGGACACGATGCAAGAGGGCCAGGACTCCGGGCACTGTATCAGCCTTTACCAGAGATATCCGACAGGGTTCACAGAACCGCAGGCTACCCAAACCACCTGCATATCCGGGGTATCACCTTCGAGCTAGCAGAGATATTCCGCCAACATCTCTCCCAGCCAATCCTGAGAAGGCACCTGAAGCGACGCCTCGTCTTTGGATCTACCCGTAGCCCGTACACGGAACAGGGCGACGACCGAAGTGCCTGAAAGCGAATATCTGCGCCCCTGACCCTCGAGCTACCGAATATCCGATATCGGTGAGTGGGGTGGGAGGTACCAGTCGAGGAGCCGTCGGGTGACCTCAGAGATGCTGACTCCGGCGGTAGCGGCGAGGACCTTGACCATCTCACGCTGCTGAGCGGTGAGGTGGAATTGGACGAGGCGGATCCCACCTATAATGCGGCGGCGGTACTGGCTGACTCCAAACGCGTCGGGCGGGTGCAACGTCGGCGATCAGGTAGGCGGCGGCTTCGGCCGCGCTGCGGTTTCAATCCTCACCCACCTGGTGGGGCGGGTGCAACCACGGTGTCGCCTCGACAGGACAAATCCCCGAATACCGCGAGATCGTGAACACGATCGCTTGGGGAGAAGAGATCCTGGCCTACCACACCAGCAGACGAGCAACCAACGGACCCATCGAAGGGATCAACAACTTGCTCCAAGTCCTACGAAGAGTCGCTCACGGGTTCACCAACTACGACAACTACGCAGCCCGAGGACTGCTTGTAACATGACCCCCACACCGGTACCAGAACGCCTAAAACCCACGAAATCGCGCAGCCTCAAGACGATTGGGACTATCTCCACTGGCGGGACGCAGTTCGATCCATCCTGGTAGCTACACAGAGCAGAACCCTTCCTGAGGTAGTGACGAACCGGCGGGAGATCATCGACCACTACGTGTCGCGTGGGAGATACGGGTTCCGAGCATTGCTATGAAGACCGAGCGAGCGATCGACGATCAGTCCCAAGCGTGTGGCGCCTTTGCCGCGTTGCCCCGTGACATTATCGGTTATCGACCGCGGGGCTGGTAGGTTGATGGCGGCTGGTGTAGTTCCAGCCTAGGCGTAACAACTGCTCACGGACCGGTCGGAATGCTGTGTGGTCCGTTTGGGCTTCCAGTTGTGGGACCACGCTGGTTACGGCTATGTCCCAGGACTGGGCGGCTGCCTGGTCGGAGTGTTTGAGCAGGTGCGCGATGAGTTGTGCTGTGTCCTCTGGGTGCTTGTCGATGAGTTGCACGAACGGTCCTGTTCCTCTGGAGGCGCGAAGGAGTTCTCGCGGCAGTAGCGAGTCTCGCCGGAGTGGGGTGGGATGCTTCAGGACTAATCCGACAGCGGTTGGGTAGTCGTCGTCTAGTAGGGTCGCCCAGTCGGCGAGAGCGCTTGCCTCGTTTCTTGTGAGTGGTTGGGGAACTCCTCTGAGGCGTATCTGCCAGTAGGGATACATCCATCGGTGCCACTGATCTGATCTAGTTTGAGGATCTTGCTGATGGAGCAGCCGTCCGGTGGAGCGGATGAAGCGGGTTCGGGTTGTGGTATGTGCGAGAGAGAAGAACCCACTCAGCAATCTGAGGGGACCGCCGGTGTCGGTCTCCTCAGTATCAAGGCATCGGAGGGCTGCTAGGCGGGCGTATTCTTGGTGGGCGTTTGGGCAGCATTTGTGGGCGTGTGGGGCGAAAGCAACGAAGTGAGCGAGTAGTCCTTCGAGCAGCTCGGGGGATAGTTCCTCGTTGTGCAGGTATGCGTCCCAGCATCGTACGGCATGCTGTTCGCCACCGTTCGGGTCCAGCATCGGCAGGATGTGTTGTACGGTCCATTGCCGGTCTACTCCATGCAGGAACACAAGTCGGGAGGCGCATACGACTTGAGCCAGCCGTGCCTCGTGCGAGTCCCCCGCGATTATCTGCTCCAAGAGTTGCCTGTCGGTGGTTGGGAGGCCGTTCCATGATTCGGGGGCAGTGCGTCTCCGGGAGGCGATCACCTCGGTAGCGAGTAAGGCAACAAGACCTGCCCACTGGGTTTTCGCCTCGGAGAGCCACCTATGATCCGGGGATGGGCGGGGAGGTAAACCCCATCGGGAGGTACCCGCTTCCCATACCTGTGCGAGCACTGACCTGATCCGAGCGTGGTGTTCTCTGGTGGTCCGCTGTACGGCCGCGTTTCTTACGAGTTGCATGAGGACGGCCGTAGCGAGGGAGCGACTCGCTTCCGGATCAGCCGTAGGGTCTGAGGCGAGTGCGTCGAGTAGGGCCAAGCCTGCTGCTGGTGAGAGTTCTGTCGCCTTAACCACTGTGTTCCGCGCGCCCGACCATTCGTATGATCTGATGTGGAGAGATGTGTTGGCTGCAGCGATGCCAAGCAGGTGAGCGGTCGCGGCTACGGGGTCGGATCTAAGCCTGTCAGCCAGGTCTTGGGGTTCCATTCCGTCGATGTAGTGGACTGGGAGGATTCTGGTTGTGATTTCGACCTGTCGGCGGAAGTCAGGTTGGTCGGACATTGCCAAGTCTGGGTTCGCTGTGTGGACCTGGGTGAACGCGGTCTGCGCTTCCGATGATGATGGTGCATGCTTGACGACCCATCCGACCATGTCGTACATGATCTGGCGATCCAGAAGGTCGGGTCCGCAGGTGATCTGGTCAATAAGTGCCTTGATGGTCGTGTCGGATGCTTCGGCCACTGTTTTGGCGATCAGCCGCATAGTTTCGTGGTACATCCTGTCATCGCAGACCCATTCGTCCTGTTGCAACAGCCACCGGATTTTCTCGTCGGCTGACCGATCGCTCCGTCGGGTCCATCCGTGGATTGCTAGACGGTTGAGTACCGGCCAGCGGGACTTGGCCCATGACTGTAGGTAGCCGAGCGCTGTCTCGGGCAGGTCCACAGCGAGGATCTCGCACAGGTCCCGTGCTGCATCCACCCAAAAGTCCGTGCTCCGCGAGCCAATATTCTGGTCGTGGGCTTCAATGGCCGCCCTCCCAGCGAACGGATCGGGTTTACCGGCGATCGCGTCGATGCGACACACACGATGAAGATGCCCGTCTACGATGCCGAGAAGCTCAGCGGCTAGGTGCCGACGCCGCGCCCAGAACTCCCAGTCGGCGCTTCCGCGCAGCCAATCGTCCGAAGGGCTATTGCACACAGCTTGGAACATGACCTCTGGCTCGAAGAAGACCCCCATCGGCTTTGGCGGTTCGAGCTTGGGACGGAACACACGGTCTACCAGTTCCAAGAAGAGGTCATCATCCCGGGGCGTTTCACACCTTCTTAACAGACCCATTAGCGGGCGATCGAGTTCCGCAGGCGCGGTGTCCGCAAGGATCAGCAAGAGTTTGTTACCGGTCTCGTAGTTTGTGCCACCCCGCGGATTCCATGCCATTGCCATGTTCAGCCATAGGTTCTTGTTAATCCCGAATCCGTTCTCAACGATAAGACGCAACGTTTCGGCGGCGGTGTGGTCGTCGTCGTTGTGATGCTTCGCGAACCATCTCACCAGTTCTTTTTCGGCGGGCTCCAGTTCAGCGGCCGGAGTGAACAGATTCGTCCCTGGACGGGTCCCTACCCAGCGAAACCACACTGGACCTCTTGCATGTTCCGTGAAGATGCGTACCAACTCGGCGTCGGAAACAACATACGACAGATACGATTCGTCGTCGCGCGCCAAGTCGCCGCGGTCGGTCGTGTCCGTCACGATGCGGGCTACGCACCGGTTGTGGTCGTCGTAGGTCGCGCCAGCCCGCCGTGCCCATTCGTCCAAGACGGCAGGTAGATCGTAGTGGCTGCGGTAACCCACCGCATTTGTCCCGAGTGTGCGCCACAGCGGCTCGTCCGGCTTGTCGGTCAAGATATACAGGTCTGCGTACTCTTTAGCGGCGAGCAGGATGTACTGCATGAGCGTGTCTTCGAGGCTGTATCCCATGAACAGCACCGTATGAGAGGCGAACAGTCCATGAAGAAACCGCAGCGTAGGGGAGTTCGGCGTCAGGTAGGCTTTCGCGAAGTCAGTTTTGGTAACCACCAGCCGGTCCGGGCTCTGCTCAACGCAGCCATGTGCATGGACTAGGCCAACGAAGTCGCCGCCGGCAGGAGGGTACGGAGGCGCGTAGACGGACGTTGTATCGGGAAGGCACGAGAATAGGTGCCGGTCGTAGTTCGTGGTAACAACACGCACTGACTGTCCTGCTATCGCAAGCGCCGCGACTGCCCGATGCGCGTCATTAGGCTCCGCTGACTCCGAGATGATCTCCCGAACGGTTTCATGGACGTTGAGTCCCCACCCGTCGAGAACGCCGAGAACCTCATCTGCCCGTCCCGGCGGGGCGCTTCGAACACCAAGGCGCTCGACAACTTGGTCAGCCAGACCATTGAACAAAGGCAGATCAGACGGTGGACCGTGTGATACACCTGCCCCGACGAACAGCACGAGGCGGTCTTCCCTATGAGCTTGTACGAGCTCCTCAGGAAGCTCAATGTCTTGTAGCCACATTCCCCACCACCATCCAGACGGAGTGAGCCAAGCTGCAACGTAAACACGGGATACAGGCGACTATCGTCCACCGACCAAATAAGGGGACCAATAGCATCGCCCTAAACCCAAGCGGTCCCGACGCTCCAGCGGCTCCTCCGCTACTCGTCCCCCACCACGGCGACCGGACCTCGGCGCAGTTGTGCCCTCGCGTTACGCCGAGTACTCCGAACATGTGTTCTATCTTAGCCCGTTAGGTCTTTGGCCGGACATTCGCTGGGCTGGTACAAGTGATGGCGACCGGGCAAATTGGCCGCCAGAGATCACCGACAGTGATCGCCATCACGCTGATAGCGATCACTACCAACGGCTGCTTTCAGCTGCCGCCGTGGATCCGCAGGTTGTTCGCGCCGCCGGTTCAGGGCTGGGTGGCCGAGGTGTCCGATTCGCGGGGTAGTCCGGCGGGGGCTGATCCGCTGCATCTGGCGGTGCAGGCGGTCGATGGCGCTCTCAGCGAGTGGGACGCAAGGGAGTCCTGACGGTACGGTGGGCGCCACGTCGCCCACCCTATGCGACCTACCAGGCGGAGGATGAGGCCCTGGACAGATGGGGCCTGCTCAGCATGTGAGGCCCGTCCGGGCGCGTCAGCGTCCGCTACCGATGGTGGGATCGACCGACGCCAGGGTCTGTGCGCTCCGACGGCTCCCCATGGGAAGGGACCGGAGGTGGCGTCTGGCTTAGACGTCGGGTGTGGGGTTGGCTAGCTGCTGAGGAGTCGTGCAACGGCGGCGGCGTGGCGGTCGGGGATCCGCAGGCCGCTTTCCCAGCGGCTCCATTCGGGGCGTGCTGCCCCTACCTGGGCGGCTGCTTCCGCTTGGGTGAGCCCGGCCCGGTAGCGGCGGGCTCGGAGGTCGTCGCCGGGAGCGTAAGTCGTAGCGGCCACGCCCAGCAGCCGGGCGAGGGCCGGGATGTGGCGGGCGTGGGGGGTGGCTTCGCCGGTCTCCCAGGCGTGGACACGGCTGCGGGCCACGCCGAGCCGGTCGGCGACCGTCGCCCGGCTGAGTCCTGCGGCGTTGCGGGCAGCGGTCAGTTTGTCGGCTCTGAAGGCGGGTCGCTGGAAGGGCATTGGCCCTGCCTACGCTACCTCGGCCTCCGCGTGGTCGGGCAGGGTGGCGGCCAGTGCGACTATCGGCTGGTTCTCGCGGTGGCTGTAGTGGTAGCCCCGGTCGAGGTGGAGCATCCAGCGGCGGACCAGTGCCCGGGCCAGATCAGCGAGGGGGGCTTCGTCGATGACCTGGGCGGGGAACATCCACCGCTCGTCGGGATCTACGACACCTTCGGGTACGGGCAGCAGCGTGTCCTCGAACGTCGGCGCCCGCAGCGTACGGGCTTCGGTCCGGAGCACCGCGGCGATCACTGCCTCGTCGGGTGCGGCGGCGAGCCGTTCGGTCATCCGGGTGAACTCGGCCTGGGCTTGTTGGTGGCGGGCTTGCCGGGTGGCCTCGTGCTCGGCGTCCCGCTCCTCCTGGGCCTCCCGCGCTTGGCGTTCCGTGTCGGTTTCGACTCGGGCGGAGCGGACTTTCAGCAGCGACGACCCGTCCGCGTCGTGGCGGGTGCGGTCGGTGCAGGCCTCGTCCTCCCCGATGGTGGTCCGGCCGTAGTGGTTGAAGTGGAGGATGACCACATGGCACGGTTCGGCGGAGTGGTCCCCGTCCAGGTGCATCCAGCTCAGGTGGCGGTCGTACTGGCCGTCGGCCTGGTGCGGGCGGTCCACAAGGATCACCCGGATGCCTGCCCGTTCCAGCTTACGGCGGCGGTGTTCCCGCCGCTCAGCCGTCTCTATCTCCCCCAGCTTCGTGGCAGCGTGCTCGGGGCGGGCCCCGGCGGCTTCGGTCACGGCGGCGGCTTGTACCCCCTTGTCCACGAGGCGGGACAGGGTGTAGGCGTGCTCGACGGTGACCGTCCCCTCGGTGACCATCGCCAACACCTCTCGTCGGGGAGGGTGAGCAGCCGGAGCCGGCGGGAGACGTGACCACGGGAGCGGCGCACCCGCCGGGCCACCTCCGCCTGCGACCATCCGGCGTTCACCAGCTGGCGGTACCCGCCCGCCTCCTCCACCGGGTCCAGGTCGAGGCGCTGGAGGTTCTCGACGAGGGTGGCCAGGAGCCGCTCCGAGGAGTCCCTCGCCGTGTGCACCAGCGCCGGCACCGTGTCCAGCCCGGCCTTCTCAGCCGCAGCCGTCCTCCGGTATCCGGCCACCAGGTACCACCCGCCGTCCTCTTTCGGAGCTACCGTCACCGGGGTGAGCACCCCCACGTCGCTGATCGACTTGACCAGCTCCGCCAAGTTCCCCAGCGACCGCCGCACGTTGTGCGTCCGGTCCAGCTCGGTGATCGCTACGTTCCGCAGCTGCGGTTCTGCCATGACACCCTCCCGCGTCCGTTTCGTCCCGCTCTCGTAGAACATACTCGGGACAGCAAGGGAGGTGTCAAGTGTTTCAGCCGGAAACACGTAACGGCCGGCCGGTCAGGCGGGGAGGCGCGCCAGATCAGACGGCGCAGGCCCCCGAGTGCATGGGGAGGGTTCTCCCGGGCCCTTAAATCGGCACCTAGACGCACGGGTTACGTTGGTTAGCGTCCCGCAGGCCTGATTCTGGCGTGTTCCGGCCAGAACCCACCCACGGGCGGCGGTGCGCTCAGGGGGTGTTGCAGGTGGCGGACAGGGCGGTGAGGGCGTCGATCTCGGCTTGGTCGGCGGCCAGTCCCCAGGCTGTTTTGACTTCGATCCACACAGCCGCCGCCATGATCGATCGGCGCTCAGTCGGGGTGGGAGCGTCCCGGTAGCTGTCGAGGGCTGCGCCCATCCGGGCTTCGGGGAACGGTACCGCTCCTCGGGCGACGCGTACCGCTTCGTCGCGGGTGAGTCCGGGGCCTCCGGTACGGCGGTACGATTCGGCTACGTACAGGTCGATGCCCCGAACGGTGGGGGGGTTGGTGAGCAGTTCTTGGGTGGTGTCTTGGTCGGGTGAGACGACAACCGCCCTCGACCCGAAGCGTGCCAGCGTTGCCACCTGGTCGACGGTGAGACCTGCTGAGGCGGGAGCGACCGCGGTTTGTACGCCGACCCGATGCCAGGCGATCACCGACGGGAAGTCGGGCACCACCAGCGCGGCGCCTTCCCGAGCGATCGCCGCCCGGGCTTGGCCTATGCCGTACAGCAACCGGCCGCCACCAAGTGGATGGGTCACACGACCGACGAGTCTTCAGCAGCGAACCCGGCCACCCGAGCCGGACCCGACACTACCGGGTACACCACCCGGCCGGCGCCTAGACCCAGCCGGGCGACCCCCGACGCGGCGACGTCTCGGCCGGACACCCCCGCTTCTCGCAGAGTTCGGGTAACCGCCGACATGTCAGGCGGAGCCCAACCCACCCGGAACCCGGCCACGTCCCCCGACCCGAACCCGTGGACGCGACGCAGGTACGCCCGAGACGCCCCAGCCGCACCATCGGTTCGTAGCATCCCGCAGAAGAACCCGGCCGCCTGCCATCGGACGTCGTCGAGGCGGGCAGCACGCGACCGGCGTGCGGCCTGCGGTCCCAGATCGACACCGGCCCGGGTGGCCAACAAACGCAGCGCTTCGGGGAAGGCCACACCGTGATGCTTCTGGACGAACGTCAGGGCGTCGCCCCGCTCACCGCAGCCGAAACAGTTGTACACGCCCTTGTCGCCGCTGATACTCAACGACGGGGTGTGGTTGTCCGGGTGGAAGGGGCAGAGCGCCATAGCAGCGCCGCCGCTGGTCCGGGTGACCTCGGTCACCTCCTCGATCAACTGTACGATGTCGGTCGCTTCCCGCACCAGCGACGCCGCCTGCGAACCCATGACAGCCCTCCCTCCGGTCGTCGTTCCTGCTTTCACACCACACACTCTGCCACCCGACCCGGCCTGGGGGGGTTGCGCTCACGGTCTAGGCGGGTTGCGCTCGCGGGGGGAGGGGGGTTGCGCTCGTCTCTGACCTGGGGTTTCGCGAGTGGGAGCGGGCCGGCCTCGCCCGCTCCGCCGCTAGCGGCCCCGGCCGCCGCCCGCCCCATATGCGACGGCCGTCGCTTCTTCGCCGGGACCGGGTGGGACGGGCGTCGCACCCCTAGTACGGCGTCGGGCCAGCCGGGATTCGAGGATGACGGCGAGGCGGGCCGAGCGGGGGTAACGGGGGCGTGCGGGGGATCGTTTGCGGGGATTGGCGGGGGGTTACCCGGTGTGGAGGTGACAGGTAGCCGGACCTGGGGTTTCGGGGAGTCCAGCGAAGGTGAGTAACGGGGTTGGAGAGGGACGGCCGGACACGGTGGTAGATCATGGAGGGGGACGCCCAGCGAGCAGCGTGGAGGGGGAGAACCTGAGCTACCGGAAGGTGC
Source organism: bacterium (assembly GCA_026710435.1). Classification (GTDB taxonomy): domain Bacteria; phylum Actinomycetota; class Acidimicrobiia; order Spongiisociales; family Spongiisociaceae; genus JAPPFW01. The sequence goes on from JAPOQZ010000260.1 coordinate 10,809, forward strand.
GACGTATGTCCCGGAAGGGGTGGGACGTATGTACCGGAGGGGGTGCGACGTATGTACCGGGAGGGGAGCGGTGCGGAGGGTGGGGAGAGGGCCGAGAGGCCAGGCACGTTTGCATTAGAAGTGCGGAAGCCCGGTATCCCCTTCAAGATGCCGTGGTAGCCGGTCGGGATGCTGCTGTACTCGACCGCCCGAGGGACTCCGGTAGCCCACCGTTTCTGGGACCACGGTGCCTTCCCTGTGGTTTAAAACGGTACCCCCCTCTGCCGGGGGGCACATCTTTGCCGTCTTCCGGTTCGAGTATCGCAGAGTCCGGGGACCGGTCACCGACTCCGGAGCACCGTATGGTCGCTTGCTGCGTCTCGGTGTCTGATGTCGGGTGGCTTCTTGGCGGCTTCGGGTTCGGGCCTTGTGGTTCCGTTCGGTGGATTCAGCTGCCGGTGCGACCGTTCTGGGTCTGTGGAGCGGTCGCGGGGAGGCGGGGGTGCGGATCCCTTTTCCTTCCAGACGTGGGTTTCAGCGTGATCGGCAGTGGGCGGATCCGTGTCTAGACCAAGTCAGTTGGAATCGTGCGCGGGGAGGCCGAGTCGTGCGCGTGTGTGCGCGGTCCTAGGTTATGTCCTCCTACAGTTGGCGGTCCAGGACTGTCTGGAACCGCTAGGGGGTGCAGAGGCCCGAGGCGGACAAGGATCGGGTAGGGGGCAGCAGACGAGCACCGAACAGACATCGAGGACCCGCGTACCCCCGCGGGTTACTCGCGCCACGATGGTGGGGAACCGAGCCAACGACAGGATCCTGCGATGGTACGACGTTGACAGAGGTGGCGCAGCTCAGGCGGTCTGAGCAGGACATCGATCCGGCGAGTTCAGGAAGGGTAGTTCCCTCCACCTATCCGTCTCGGCCCGCAAGGAACCCGGGCGTCTGGCTGGCGGCTGGCTGACACGTGTGGCTGGATTGAACCCCCCTGGTTTCGGTCGGGGTCATGTTGTGGGTTGGAGGTTGTCGAACCAGTCTTGTAGGTCGGTTTGGCGCCAGCCTTTGGCTCGGGTAGTGGGGGGTCCTAGGCGGATGGGCGGCGGGAATGATCCGTCTCGGACCCGTCGCCAGATGGTGGTTCTGCTGAGGCCGGTGAGTTGTGTCACGTCGGCTTGTCTCAGGATTCTGATGTGTGGTTCCGGCTCGGTGGTTCGTGGAGTTCTCGGGGCTGGGTTGCTGGTACCGCGGTGTGTTCTGGCTGTTTGTCTCATCTGATCCTCTTCTTCCTTGTTGCGGGTCGTTGTCGACGGTCTCAGGTCCCTTTTGCGTCTTGCGGCCGGGCCTCTGGTTGGGTGCGGAACCTAACCGGGGGGACGCGTACTGGCGCGTACTCCTGCGCGTACCGGCACGCGTACTCTGCGCGCTGACCTGGGGCGTTTGAGGAGTACGCGTCTGCACCGGCCGGGATGTCCGGCTGGGTCAAATGGTCTGAAGCGGTCTTTGGTGGCTGGTGGTGTGAACCGGTGGCGGTGGCAGCTTGTATCCGGGGTGCTTTTGAGACGACATAATGCCCAGGGCCGGCTCTGGCGGGCGGGGAGCTGGAGCTGACGGTCAGGTATGGGAGGCACATGATCGCGTTCCGGACAGCAGCTCAGTTTGGTGCGGTTAACCGGGATGCTGTCAACGCCGGCAATGGGGTGTCTACCACAGTGTGCGGAGGGGTGTGTACATAGGTAAACAGGGGGTGTTTACCTATGTCCGCATTTTAATGCAAACGTACCTCCGCCTTCTCGACCCCCGGCCATCCCTCCACGGGCACTCTCCGTTTACCTACGTATCCACCCCCGTTTACTCGCGTACACACCCGGCAACCCGTAGTTCCGACCGCCCCGTCCCCCGAACCCCCCGCCAACCCCCCGCCTCCACGTTTCCAGCCTCCCCTTGGATCACCAAGTTCCCGAAGAAACCTACCCCCCTCACCATCACACCCTCTTCGTCGCATCCCTAGCCTCCTTCCTCGACCTGCAGCCACCGAACCGTCGCACATCCGGGATCCAGCTCCGAGGCCGGCGAACCCGCACGATCTCCCAGGTCAGAGCCCCATTTCACACCTAGGAGGGCCCGGGCTGCCTGCGTCCTTCTGGACACCTGCTTCGCCCGGTTGGGGGAGCCGCCCCGGGAACCCCGCCACCGGTCCCCTTCCTGGTTGTCCACTTGGCGTTCTAGCCTCTCCGAGCCTGTCTAGGCCCCCCTGGTCAGCCGCCGCGGCGGGGCGGAGGCACTGGAGGACCCCGGGTTGCGGGGCCGAAGGGGGTGGGGGACAGCTGGTAGCGGCCGGCGGGATGCTGGCTGTGGGACCGTCTAGGCCGGTCGACCAGGCGGCGACAGCGGTAAACGGGGGTGGGTACCTGTGTCGCCGGGCGAACGTACGGATGGTCGGGGACCAGCTTCTGGGTGTTGCTGCCGGCGGGGTAAAACCCCAGGTCAGCGGCCGGAGTACGCGGCGGAGTACGCGGGGGAGTACGCGGAGTACGCGGCGGAGTACGCGGGGCGGCCTTCGGTGTGGACCTGTGTCGCCGCTCCGGGCGGGGGGCCGGTGACCGTTGTTTGGTGGAGACGGGCTGAGCGTCTCGATGTGAGTTCGCTTGTTTGCCGTCCTGTGGGCGCTGGCCCGTCTGGTGGGTGGGGCCTTTTTGGGGTGCGGGGTTGTCCCTGTGGAGGCTGGGCCTTGTCGGCGGGGGGGCCGTGCGATGTCGGCGTGTCCGTCGGTGTCTTTTCTCGCGTGGGCCCGATCTGGGTTGGGTCCGGCGGGGTGTGAATTGTGGAGTGCCGGCCCTTGCCTCGATAGGTAACCGTCGGGGGGAGCTAGGGCGGTTTGTGGCCGACGTGGGCGGGAGGAGGGGGGCCACCGAGGACGTAAACCCGGTGGTGCTGGAGCCGGCGCGGGGTTCTCCCAGGTCAGGGACCGGAGTACGCGCCGGAGTACGCGCCGGAGTACGCGGGGGAGTACGCGGGGGAGTACGCGTCGGTCGGGTAGGGAATCTGGCGTTGCTTCGCCCGTGGGAGGGCATTGTGGCATCGCAGGGTGGCGGTGCTGGTGAAAGACGCCACAGACCTTGTGGCCCTGGTCGGTGAGGTCGCTGAGGTTAGGGGGGCCGGCGCCGCCGTTGGAGCACTCTCTGTCCGTTCCGCTCTCGATTCTGTGCAGCAATCGTGTTGACGATCGTTGGGCTTTCTGGCACGCGGGGCCGGTGTGGGATCTGGGGTCGGTTGTCGGTTCGGTGGACCGGGCGGCGAGCGGCTCGACAGGGTACGCTGGCAGATGTCTGGGTTCTGCCACGAGCTGTTTCGAAGCGACCCGTCGGCGGCGAGGCGGGGGGATGACACGACCGTTGTTCCTTGACACAGACTGACCTGTTAGACGGTCAACCTTGTGGGTACTGTTTGTGGCTCTTCGGAAATGAGGGGGGAGTAGGGGAATCTGCGAGGGGGGTCGGAATCCGCCAGAAGTGAAGGGGGGTCCTCCATAATCGGCTGTTGAGAAAAGACATCCGAGGCAGGAGGACCCCTGTGGAATCTGATCCTACGCGTATGTGTGAGAAGCTGGTAGGTCTAGGCGAGGTTGA
>JAPOQZ010000110.1 GCA_026710435.1 bacterium
ACTCGGCATCATGGGCAACGGCGACAACGACACCTTGGGCGACTTCGACATGGACCGCGTTGTCGGACTGTTGGAGATCATCGCCCAGGTCACCGACGCCGACGTCAGCGGGCTAGCACCCGAAGACCTGGTAACCAACGAGTTCATCGACTACTCCATCGGGCTGTAGTCCGGTGGCGTCAGGAACCCTCCGCCTCGCCGTAGCGCAGCCACGGACGGTGGTGGAGCCTGACGCGGAGGTGAACGTTGCCCGGGCGGTCGAACTGGCCGCCCGGGCCGCCACCCTGGGTGCGGACCTGATCCTGTTCCCGGAGGGATACCCGGGCCCGGTCCTCACCAAGCCGAAGGACGACTACGAAGCCGGTCCATCCATGGAATCAGCCGCCGGTGATCACGCGGTCGCCATCTGCTGGAGCAGGATGGAGCGCTGCGATGACGGCAACTACCGGTTGGTGGTGTACGTCGTCGACAAGGACGGCCGCCAGGTCATCCGCTACGAGCGGGCCCATCCCGCCACACTACCGCCGGACGAGGCCCGGGTGTGGGTGGCGCCCGGCGAGTCGTTGGCGTTCCTGGAACTGGAGGGCGCCGGAGTCGGGATCGTGGTCTGCTCGGAGTTGTGGATTCCCGAACCGACCCGGGCTCTTGCACTCCGGGGGGCCGAGATCATCCTGTCACCGGCAGGCGGAGGCTTCACATCCCTCACGGAGAACTGGCAGACCGTCGTCCGTGCCCGGGCGATCGAGAACCTGTGCTACGTGGCGATGACCAACAACATCTGGCGCGGCGAGGTGGGCGCGGCGATGATCGCCGGCCCCGAATACGTGGCGGTGAGTTCAGGAACCGAGGAACTGCTGCTGGCGACGCTCGACCTCGACCGGGTGGAGTGGCTCAGGTCCCATGACGACTCGATGGTGGAACCCAAGGGCTTCTCGTCCATTCCCGGCCTGCTCCGGGCCCGCCGGCCCGAGCTGTACGAGGAACTGATCAAGCCGGGCCCGGACCTATACGACTTCCACACCCCTCCCCCGCCACAGTGACAGATCGCGGGATCCTGGTCCGCGGAGGCTACGTCCTCACCTCGTCGACACCGGAGATGATCGAGAACGGGGCAGTGCGCATCGTCGGCGAGACCATCGACACGCTCGGTTCCTGGTCCGATCTTCGAGACAGGTATCCCGACGACGAGGTCCATGGCAGCCGCTACTCGATCGTCACACCCGGATTCATCAACACCCACGGACACTTCTCGGAAGCGCTCTTCACCGGCATCGCGGAGGACTTCACCCTCTGGGAGTGGATCGAGGCGGTGATCAACCCCACCGCTCCGCATCACGACCACGAGATGGCCTACGTCGGTACGCTCCTGGCCGGAATACAGATGCTCAGGACCGGGATCACGCTGGCCAGCGACATGTTCGTGTGCGACCCCGCGGACCGGCCGGTAACCCCCGGAGTCGTGCGGGCCCTCGACGAGCTGGGCATGCGCGGGGTGGTGACTTTCGGTGCTGCCGACAGGAGAGGTGCGTCCGTGTCGGCGATCCTCGAGGAGCATCAAGCACTCCTGGAAGCATGCGAGGCAAGTCGCCTGTCCCGGTTCCGCGTGGGAATCGCCCTTATGGGAGCTCAATCGCCCGAACTCTTCGAGCATTCCGTCACCTTGGCCGCCGACCACGGAAGCCACATCCATCTCCACGAGGTCCGCGAGGAGGTAACCGCGGTCAGGGCAGCAACCGGACGATCACCAATCGAGCAATGTGCCCGTCTCGGCCTATTCGCAGGTCCTACGATTGCTGCCCATTGCGTGTGGGTCGACCACAACGACCGCGAGCTCCTGGCCGAGCATCAGGTTGGAGTAGCCCACAACCCGGTCTCGAACATGATCCTTGCCTCTGGCGTGTGCCCGGTCCCCGCCTTGCGCCGGCTCGGCGTGGCGGTGGGCATCGGGGTTGACGGCCCCGCCAGCAACGACCGCCAGGACATGCTCGAAGCGATCAAGCTCGCGGTGCTACTCCAGCGGGTCGAGCATCTCCAAGCGACGGCCCTGTCGGCCCGTGATGCGCTGGCAATGGCCACGATAGAGGGTGCCCGATCCCTGCGCCTCGACGACGAGCTCGGTTCGATAGAAGCAGGGAAACAGGCTGACTTGGTGGTCTTCGATGGTTCTTCACCCGCCCTGGCGAACATCCACGACCCCTTCCAGGCGGTCGTCTACTGCGCGGGACCACGCGAAGTCTCCGACGTGTGGGTGGCCGGTTCACGTTCGTTAGCGAACGGGCAAATCACCAATGCCGATCCAACCGACGTAGTGGAACGCTCACGTCCCCTCGCCCGGAAGCTAGCGCGACGGTCGGGAATCGGCGAGCATTCACTGCTTGCTCGATCCTGATCGGGAAGCCGACCGGCCCGTCCTCATCCAGCTCCGCGCTCTTGTCGTTGACTGGTGCCGTAAGGCTGATGCCGTAGCACCCGAATCGAACGACCCTCACACCGACAAAGAACTCACGAGGGGTGAACTCATGTGCGAGAGAGGGCGACGCGAAACCCCGGGCCTGGTCTGAGGGTCGACGTTCCGTTTCGCCACACGTAGTTGACAGGCGATGGACGTGCAGACCCGTCAGCTAGCCGTGACTCTTCATGCTGCCTGACACCGACCACCCAAAAAGGCCACTTCAAGCCTGTGCTCGGGATTTTGTCGCATGCACCCCACGGGTGAACGTCGCTCTCGAGTCGGCGGTCCAGTCAGCCGTTACGCCAGGTCAAGAGTCTTGCCAACGGCTACCCATTCGCTCGGACAAGCCACGCGCATGAAGAACCGGGGCTACAGCGGGACGGCTCCCTTCGCCTCCTGGCCGGTGTCATCGCGCCGGACTGTCAGCGTCCTGTGCGGGTACGGCATCTCGATGCCCGCAGCGTCCAGGGCCTCCTTTATCCGCAGGCGGAGCTCACGTTCGGTCCTCCACTGGACGGAGGACCTGGTCTTGGCGCGTACCCGTATGAAGATCCCGGACTCTCCCAAAGATTGGACACCTTTGACTTGGGGCGGTTCGATCAACTCGTCGGCGCCCCATTCCGGGTCGTCCCACATGTCTTGGCCGGCCTGCAGGATTACTTGCATCGCTTGGCGGAGATCGCAGTTGTACGAGACTTCGATGTCGACCTGTGCTCTTGCCCAGAGCTGCGAGAAGTTCGCTAGGTGCACTATCTTCCCGTTGGGAATCGTCCAGACGGTGCCCTGGCGAGTCCGGATCGAAGTAGACCGGAGAGACACCCTCTCCACGGTCCCCCGACCCTTTCCGAAGTCTATGTCGTCCCCGACGCTGTACGTGTCCTCCATCATCATGAAGAGGCCGCTAAGGAAATCCTCAACTGCGGCTCGAGACCCGAAACCTATCGCGACACCTAGGATCCCGGCGCCGGCGATGAGCGGGCCCAGGTTGATGCCGAGCTGCCCCAGAGCCAGCAATCCGGTGAACCCCCACACAGTTGCCAGCGCCACGCTACGAAGCACTCCCGCCAGCGTCTCTGCTCTGGCCTTGGATCGAAGCTCTTCCGCTTCTTCCGAGACCGCGGGATCACGTCCAACATCCCTGAGCGAAGGCCGGTCGATCCTCTCCTTGAAGTGCCGTATAGCACGATTGACAATGCGTGACACCAGCCATCCGGCCAGCAGTATCACCAGGACCGTCAACCCCCGGTCGACGAACCAGGACGCCAGTCCGGCGAGCAGCCTGCTCCCCGACCACTCGTAAACCCTCTCGCAGATGAGGCCTGGTTGGTCTCCGCATACCGACGATGTTCCGGCGGCGGCTTGGGCTAGGAGGATCATAGGGACGCACCTACGCTTGGATTCGGGGAACGAGCCAGTGGGGTCTGGTGAGACCGAAGCCTAGCGCCCATTGACGAACCCAGCCTGCATCCGGGCCTCGCGGTCCCGTTTCCGCCAGGTTCATGCCATGGCCTGTTCGACCCTTAGTTTGAACGTCCGGGCGGAGTGCTGGTCCAATGCCCAGTCCACGCGAATCACCTCCGCGGGTGAAGCAGCCTGGTCGTCAGAGAGTCCCAACGCATGTGTGGTCACCAGCACATCCTCCATTCCCAGCTGCGGGATGTCGTCCGCGCCGCCGATGTGCGTCTCGATGGAGCCCGCGTAGTACTGCCGGACCAGCGATGAGATCCGTTCGATCCCTCTCCGGGTAGGCAGTACCACCACGACGCGGCGTTCCGGGTCAAGTGTGGCGATACGTCGGAGGACCGGAGCGGCCGGAACGAAGTTGAGTTCCACGACCCGGCTGAGGCCCCGCAACTTCGCTGCTACGTCAGCCAGATGGAACAGAGGGACGGCAACCACGTCGAACTTGTCCCTCCAATCCTCGGCAAGGTCATCCACGAGCAGCGATTCGACAGCGACCCCGGTTGCGTTCTCGACCATCCGGGACATACGGGCCAGATCGAATACGTTGCACTCGGCAAAGGCCACCCTGGCGCTGGTCGTCGCCGAGGCGAGAGCCTTCTCGAACATCCGACCTATCACCGACCGGTCGTACCCCGCCGCGGAGGCCCTCGAGACGACCCTGGTCAAGTCCTCAACGATTTGCGACTCGGAGTCCACCCGGGCCGGTTGGGTGGCGGTGACGAACGTGCCTCGCCGTTCCTCCGTCCGCACCAATCCGTTGGCTGCGAGGCGTCTGAGCGCGCGACTCACCGTCGATGGATTGGACCCGAGATCCCGGGCGAGCGCGCGGCACGAAGGAAGCCGTGACCCCAACGGGAAGGAACCGGAGCCGAGACGTTCGAGGATCACCAGGTATATGTCGTCCACAGATCGCGAGGCTCGGCTCATTCCTTGGTCGCTATCAGGACAGTGAGGGGATCCTCATAGGCCAACATCCTGGGTTGGACGAACCCCGCCTCCAGAAGCATCGACTCCAGGTCGGAGCGAGGATGGGCCGCTCCCCCGGTCTCGATCCGCATCATCAGGTCGAAGAGAGTGCCGAAGGAACCCGGGCCACTATCGGCCGAGAAGTCGTTGACCACAACCCGGCCCCCATGGACCAGGACTCTCCTGACTCGCCGCAGGAGGTCCACCCCGTGGGAGCGGGGCAGATCGTGGAGTAGATGCGACACCAGAGCCGCGTCCATGGAAGCGGCTGGAACACCGCACGAGGGATGGTCGAAGAGATCGAGCCCGATGATCGACACTCCGGTGGCTGCCAGGCGCTCCGATGCCCATTCGGCGACCGGCGGAAGGTCGACCAGGGTGACTGTTGAGCCGGCCGCGTCCAGCCGGCGGGAGTAGGTTCCGAGACCTCCTCCCACGTCCAGAACCCGCTTCCCGGGCGCCAACTCCTCCAGTTGCTGCAGGGACGGTCCGCCGATCCGGGCCAGAACGTCGAGTGCCTCGAGGAAGGCGTGTGCCTGCCCGCTACGCGTCCGCAGCAGGGCTTTCCACGAGTGCATGGCCGGGCGGCCTTCCAGGATCACCTCGTCAAGGCTCATCCAAGCCTGCGCGAAGACGGCTTCCTTGGCCACGACGAGCGCCATCTCACCGCCCGGGCCCAGCCGCCGGGAGGCGTAGGGGGTGGCGGCGTATGCTCCTCCGCTCCTCTCAACCAGGCCTAGCGAGTGGAGCGCTTCGAGCAGCGCCGCAAGATTGGAGTGATCCGCTGCCAACTTCGCTGCCAGATCTTCGGCAGGCACCGGGGTCGATCCCAGGGATTCGAACACTCCGATCCGCTGGGCGGTGGCGATCACGGCCGCCGGCTGGTAGCCGGTTATCAGATCGATGAGATCCCAGTCGTTGTCGATCATGGGCGGGTCAGCGTCCGGTACAACCGCCAGCCCCGGCGTGCGGCTGCGATAAGGGAGACTCTCTTGCGCCCGACACCCTTGCGGCCCAGGTCACCAAGGAGAGCCAGCGCAGCGTTCTTACCGGGTAGGCCGGACACTCCCCCTCCCGGGAACGTGCCGGCGCCGGAAAGGTAGAGCCATGGCACGCCCGTACGATACCCGAGGCCGGTTGGTGGCCTTCGCGAGAACATCTGGTCGAGAGTCATGTCGATGTGGTTGGGGTTACCGGACACGGCGCCTGTCCGTCGCTCCCATGCCTGCGGTCCGGTGACCCTCATATCGACTATCCGATCCCTGACATCGTGACCGGTAATCGAGGCGAAACTGTCGATGACCCGATCAGCCGTGGAGAGGATGGTGCTGTCGTTCCAGACCCCGTCCCGGAGCCGGGCCGGCACGAAAGTCGACATCCACGCCGTCCCCCCGCCTTCTGGCGCTCCGGAAGGGTCAAGCGCGCTGGGCGAGGCCCACAGGAGAGGGGGCTCGGCCGGGAGCAGACCCGCCGCCAGCTCGCCGAATGTCCGTGACATGGAACCAGGCCGCGGCTGGAGCATCCAGATTGCTTCCGGGGGACCGGAGTCACCGGGTGTCGCGGGCGCTGAGAGAGCGAGGTCGACCTTGAACTCGGCCACGTTCAACGACCCGCTGGTAGCTTCGCGGGCGGCAGCCTCCAGAGCAGGCAATCCGGGTTCGACGAGGCGGCTCGTACGGCTGATGTCGAGGGTGGAAACCACGAGATCGAACCGCTCGGCGCCGGATGGGGAGGTCCTCAGCTCGACATCGCCGCCGGAACCATCGATCGATACAACGGCTTCACCGGTACGCAGGGTTCCTCCCGCGGCTTGCAGCGCCCCGGTCAACGCATGGATCAACTGGACCGAGCCGCCGATGGGTCGGCCTGGCCCATGACCATGCGATCCTGCCAGGAGGAGGCCGAACAGTCCTGTTCCGGGGAGCCACGGGGGTAGTTGCGTGAATGCGCCGTACATGGTGAGGGCGGACGCCAGATGAGGGTTGCCGATGAATCCACCCACGACCTTCTCCGACGAACTCACGATCAGGCGCATGGGGTCGACGCCCCCGATGGGACCCAGCCCGGCGATGTCAGAGAGCGAAGGCGCGGACGACAGACCGTCCAGAATTGCGAGAATGTCCGACCCGAGTCGCGCCAACCTCTCGTAGCCGGCGACATCGACCTGTGAGAGGTTCGAAAGACCCCGCAGCGTGGTGGGAAGATCCTGGTAGAAGAGCAGCCGTGTCCCGTCTCCGTATGCGGCGCCGGCGGAGACGTCACGGAAGGCGTACTCCAGCCCGAACCGGTGGAGGTCCAGCTCTTCGGCTACCGCCAGGATGGGGCCATGGTCTATCGCCCCGCGTTCGATCCGGTGGCCCGACGGGAGAGTCTCCGTCCATATGCACCCGCCGGCCGTCGGGTTGGCTTCGAAGACCGTCACGTCGAGACCGGCGTTCACCAGGTAGCAGGCGCAGACCAACCCGTTGTGTCCTCCGCCGATGACGGCGACCCTGGTCATAGGAAGGAGTGGACGCCGGTCAGCCCGGCCCGGCCCGCGACGGTCCTCGCCAGCGAGCGGCCACGGGCGATCTGCGCTGCTTCGTCGATGTTGGTGAGCCTGCCATCGGCCAGCAGCCGGCGCCCGTCCACCCATACGTTGCTCACCGACCGGGGTCCGGCACAGTAGACGACCTGTTGGAAGGGGTCGTGGATGGCGGCTAGTTCGACCGTCGGATCGAGTAGGACGACGTCTCCGCACTTTCCCGGCTCGAGGCTGCCGACGCGGCTGTCGATGCCCAATGCTCGGGCCCCTCCGATTGTCGCCATCTCCAACGCGTCTTGGGCTGACATCACGGCCGGGTCGAGGTGATGCACTTTCTGGAGCAGGGCGGCCATCTTCACCGCTTCGAACATGTTCTGGGAATCGTTGGAGGCGGGTCCATCCGTTCCGATCCCGACCGCCAGCCCCGCCGAGACCAGGCGGGCAAGCGGGCAGACTCCGGACCCGAGGATCATGTTGGCGACCGGGTTGTGCGCCACGGACGCGCCATGGGAGGAGAGTAGGTCGATGTCCTCCTGGGTGATCCAGATCAGGTGAGCCGCCAGCATCGGAACGTCCAGGAAGCCGAGTGCCTCGGCCTGGGGTACCGGCCGTCTGCCCCACCGCAGCGAGGCATGAACCACTTCCTCCCTTACCTCCGCCAGATGGGTGTGCACTCCCCAGCCATGCCGGCGACACTCGGCCGCACCGGCCTCCAGGAGCTCGTCGGACTGGCCGAGCAGGGTCCCGATCCCGTATCTGAAGTCGAGGAGTTCCGATTCCCCGGCCATCTGCGCCAGAGCATGTTGCTCCTCGAGAACCTCGTCCACCGACATGGGCGGGTTATCTGTAGTACCTCCGAGCGCGTCCTCGGCTCCGAAGCTGACCGTCCCCCGGAGCCCCACCTCGTTGAGGCCTTCGGCGACGCCAAGAGATGCCCTCGTCCCGGGGTTGGAGTGCACGAACATGTCGTTCACGCAGGTGATCCCGCTCCGGATCATCTCGATCGCCTTCAGGCGGGTTCCCTCGCGGGCCATCTCGGCGGTGAGGTTCTGCGACACAGGGGTCACGATGTCCTCACCCCACTCGTACAGGGTCTTCTCCGAACCCATACCCGGCACCAGCGCCTCGGAGAGGTGGGTGTGGACGTTGACCATTCCCGGCATGACGATCCCGTAGCCATCCCCTACTACCGGAGTGGAGGGATCGGAAGCTCGCAGCCGGTGGTAGGGACCGACCTCGGTGACAGCGCCGTGTTCGATCCGGACAGCTCCGTCCTCGATGGGAGGACCCCCACCCATGGTGAGAACCCAGGCACCCCTTACCACCACCGTCTCTCGGGGCGGCAAGGGCGTCACCCTCAACCCACCAGCGCAGCGATCGAGGAACCCAGCACGCCGATGAAGCGGTCGATCTCCGTGCGCCGGATCACCAGAGGCGGGGCAACCCTGACCGTTCCTGCAGAGTTGAGCATCGATCCGACCACCACTCCCCGCCGCGCCATGTCATCGACCAGAGGCTGGGCGCGCTCGGCCGGCTCGACATCGAAAGCGCACCACAGTCCGATACCTCTGATCCCGACCAGCGTCTCGGGGTGGTCGTCCTGGACGGAGCGCAGACCTTGCCGCAGGTAATCCCCCAACTCGCGGGCTCGTTCCACCAGATTGTCCTTCTCGATCACGTCGAAGGCGGCTACGGCGGCGGCGCACGATACCGGGTTGCCGCCGAAGGTGGTGAGGTGTGACAGCGGGGGATCGAGGAAGGTCGAGAAGAGCTCCGCCGTGGATATGAACGCCCCTAGCGGCAGGCCGCCCCCGAAAGCCTTGGCGATGGTTATAACGTCGGGCGTGACCCCCCAGTTCTGGCACGAGAACCAGTGCCCGGAACGCCCCATCGCGCCTTGCACCTCGTCGCAGATGAGAAGGACGCCCCGTTCGGTGCACAGTTCCCGGAGTCCGGGCAGGAAACTGTCGGACGGTATTCGCACACCCCCCTCCCCTTGGACCGGTTCGACGATCACCGCGGCGATGTCACCGTCTATGGCCTTGGCGGCGGCGTCGAGGTCGTCGAAGGGCACGAAACGGACCGGCTGCAGGAGGGGCTCGAAGGGCTTGCGCCACTCTTCCTTCCACGTAACTGAAAGCGACCCGAACGTGCGGCCATGGAAGGAACGCTCGAACGCCACGAAGCCAGGACGGCCCGTGTACTTGCGGGCCAGTTTCAGGGCGCCCTCCGTCGCTTCGGTTCCGGTACTGGTCAGGAAGGCGACGTCGAGGTTACCGGGAGTGACCGACGCCAGGCGGCGGGCGATCTCGACCTGCGGTGGCAGCGTGAAGCGCCCGTACACGTCCACATGCGCGAAACGGTCGAGTTGTCTCTTGATTGCCTCCACGACCACCGGATGGCAATGTCCCACGTTCGAGACCGCGATTCCCGAGATCATGTCGAGGAGGATCTGGCCCTCGGCGGTCTTCAGAGAGCAACCGGCGGCGTCGACGATCACCTTCTCCTTGATCCCGGGCACGGTCTGGCATAGGTGAGCTACGAAGTCGGTGCGGTAGGCGTCGGCGTCCGTGGCGCTCATCACCGGCCGGGTGTCGAGTTGCTTGTGTCTCGTCATGGTCCTCGACCCGGGCCGGTGCGTGACGGCTCTCCGAAGGTTTGGAGCATCCATCGCTTCGCTCGGACAAGTTCAGCCCCCGAGTCCTCCATCCGCAGTTTCCACAGCCTCTCGGGTCTGGACTCGACGCCGATGCGGGCACTCCGGGCCTGTAGAGCCACCCGAGCCCGTTCTTCCAGGAACCAGAGACGGGTGGCGGCTTCCAGCAGATCGCTGCCGACCGACAGAGCTCCGTTGGCTTCCAGGAGCATGCTGAAGTCGTCGCCCAGGGTCGCCGCCACCCGGTGGGCGTGGTCGGCGGACTTGACGAGTTCGATCTCGGGATGGACCTTCACCACCGCCCCTGCGATACCACCGAGGCCGTGCCGGAGGGGCAGGCGCTCGGTGGTGATGCCCCATGTCACCGCGAAGGGCGGGTGGCCCCTGCAGATGGCCCCCACTCCTGGTCGGGCCCGGTAGATGGCGTCGTGCATCGGCGCCTCGAGAGGGAGCCGGTCCACCGGTCCCTGCACCGGAACGCCTGCATCGACCAAGATCACATCCTCCGCCGTGCACTCGGACATGGGGCGGGTGCTGGTGATCAGGAAACCTCGTTCGGTTCGAGCCGATACGTGCCCGAACGCCTCGACCAGGCCGGCGGATACAACCATCCGGGCGGTGGCCGCCACGTCGCTACGCCGGGAACGGAGGATCGAGATCATCGGTTGTCGAGCCAGGCCACCAGGTGGGTGAGGCTTTCGGGAAGACCGAGCGGTGTGTCATTGCCGTCCCCCCGGGCGTAGACGGCCCGGACCGCACCCGGTGTCGCCTTGCGGCCTTCCGCCTGCAGCCGGAGCGCCAGCCGGGAACGGGCCTCCTCGAGGTGGTCCTGGCTCGGCATCACCGTCACCAGGCCGGGTGCTTCTTCCAGGACCCCGACCAACTTCACGGGTCCGTCGGTCCCGTTCTTCGACATAGGGAGCCCCTCCGCCCGCCTGAACGCCCGGTCCGCCAGGAAGCTGCGGTGCGTCAGACCCGGTGACACCCAGGCACCCAGCGCTGAGTAGAAGGGTGACAAGCGCATCAGAGCCTCCCTTATCACCTCCGCGAGGTAGTTGTGAGTCTCGGCGTATGCCTGCCGTTCTCCAGGCCCCCATCTCCACTTCCCGTTTCTCAGCGGGACGGCCGTGCAGTCGGCTCGCTCCGGGGAAACCGAAGTACCCCTTGCTTCGAAGAGGCCGGGATCGTCGTAGGCAGCAGCCGGGCTCCGCCGCCCCTGCCAGTAGTAGATGTGAGAGTAGGGCACGATGGCCAGCGGTTCGGACAGCACGAAGCGGTCCAGGTGCACGTTCCCTTTCCGAAGGGGGCCATCGTGCAGAAGGGCCGGATCCTCCTCTCCATCCAGGTAGTCGGTCAGCCCAGCCGGTGCGGTGGACGCACCCTCCGGTTCCCAACCCCCGGCCAGGAGCGCCCCGTTGATGGCCCGATGCTCGCGGCTCGTCGAGTACGGCTTGAACTTCGTGCACGGAATGAGCACCGCAACGCGACGCTCGCCGGCCGCCGTGGAGGGTGGCTCCCATTCATCCTTGACGTACTCGTGGAACGCGGCCACCTCGGGATGATGCATTGCATCCCGATTGGCCTGGGGTGAGTAGAACCGGAGCGACGGGTCCAACTCGAACGGCGGGCGGATCTTCCGCGCCGACTCGTCCCACCGGGCATCCATCGTCGCGTGCTCTGTGATGGTCATGGCCCCTCCCATCAGGTCCGATCGTCCCGGACCCTCATCAGCATGGAGGTCGGGTTGAAGTCGTTACAGGGTGTGAGGTCCTGCGGACACGCAGACAGCAGCACGACCAGATCCTCGTGGACCAGCAGGGTGATGGTGGCGCCCGCATCATGGGCAGCGGGATCCGTCACCACGTCACCATCCTCGGTCACCCGGTTGTGCATGAACACGTTCCAGGCTGTCTCGCCTCGCAAATCCTCATCCTCCCCCAGGAGATCGCGGGCCTGCTCGAGGTTGCCCAGGCAGTGGGGATGATCGTCGAGGTCGTAGTCCCGTTTGAAGCGTTCGTGGTCGCAGCACGGAACGATGATGTCGTGCTTCTCGACATCATCGTGGAGGATTGTGAAGACGGGGTTGCGATGGTTCGAGAACAGCTGGGATCCGGTCGTGAGCAGGATCGAAGCGTTGCAGGAGACGGTGTGGGTCGGCGAAAGGTACTCCGAGGGATCGTCCCGGAACCAGGCGATGAGATCACCCACCTGATGACCTTCGACGTCGACTATGTCGAGTAACTGGCCTTTACGCACGTAGACACCCCGGCCCTCCCGAGCCGGAACTACTACTTCGGTTGCTTGGGCTGGTTTGTTCATCAATGGCCTCCTGAATCAGTAGCGCATATCGAGGGTCAACCGTCATCGGCCAACCGGAGCCCGGCAGCTCGGCTAGCCCATAGCGTTGGGTGGGCCAGCATCACTGACTATCGAGCCACCGCTGGACAGTCAGGGTCCGTTGATAGACCTTGTCCTTCTCGGGTTTCTTGGCCTTTGTGGTGGGCTTCCACTTCCCCGTTGCTTCCATCTTCGACTTGAGCCATCGCGCAGCCTCGATCTTCTCTTCGTCGGACCAGCGCGCCTTACTTATCTCCCCATAGATCAGAGTCGCCTCGGGCATGTTCGGATCTGCCCGACTGTCGATCAACTTCTGTATCTTCCGCTCCACCGGGCTGAGCCGGGCCAACCACTCCTCACGTTCTCGGATCTCCCGCCCGCGACGGATGCGCTCCTCCCGCCGCCGGTCGGCTTCCTGGAGTTTTTTCCTGAGCTCGGCGGTTCTCGCTTCATCCAGGACGAAGCGCCCGTAGCCGACCGCCGTCTTGGCACCTGCACCGGCCTGCTCCAGCGATTCCCCGAGCCATCCTTGTACCTGAGCCAGATCTAGGTCGGCACCGGCATTGCGGGGACCGATCCCGAACAGGAACGGTGTCTTGGGGGCGGTGACCAGGAAGGGAACCGGGATAGGTGATCTCCAGTCTCCGGGCGCTTCACGTTCCGTCCAACCGGCGTAATGGGGGGTCATCACATCAACTTCGAGCCTGATGGGTTCGATGGGAAGGGCGTCCATAAAGCAGATGTTCCCGGTGACGTCCCGGCTGCCGAAGATGCGGTCTCTGATCCTTTGCTCGGGACGAGGATCCGCATCCAGCGAGGCCCAGGCGCGCACCATCCCCTTGACGGAGCTTCCCGGTAGGTAAGGAATCCCGAGAGTCGGATGCCAGGCGAAACCGTTCTCGACCGGGTGGCTGCGACCCAGACCACTCACGAAGCGGGACTCAGCCTTAAGGACCACCCATTTCCCTCGGGTGCTGTCGACGAGGCGCACCATCCGGAGGGCGAACTCTTCGATCTCGTCCTTGACCCCGACCGGTCCTCCGGTCAGCGTGTTCAGCCACTCACTCTTCGGGTTGCCATCCCCCGACATCGACCATGTTCCGCCCGATGTCTGCCACCTGTCGCAGAACTTGTCGAACCATAAGCCTGCATGGCCGTTGGAATCGCGTTGAGGCGGCTTGCTTACTTGACGGTAGAGCGGCAGGGTCACTCGCGGGTCCCATCCTTAGCGGGGAGGTAGGCTCGACAGAACTTCTTGTGCCACTCCAGCCAGGACAGGGCCTCGGCTTGGGCGTGCAGGTAGAGATCCTCGTCGTGCTCGATGATGGCCGACAGCAAGTCGCCTGCCGGCGGGGACACGCCGTCGGCGCGGCAGAGCCAACTCTGGACGTTGAGGTAGACGGCCCGGTGCGGATTGTCAGACTTCGAACCGGCTGCGGATAGCTCAACGGCGAGCGCTTGGCCCAGACCGTTCATCACTATGGCGGGTCCCAGGCTATCCACGTAGCTGCGGTACAACTTCCTGAATTCCTCGGGCTTTCGGAGCAGGCTGTTGACTCGCTCCAGAGCGTGGCCCGCCCGCTCCTGAGCGATCGTCCTCACTTCACACCCGCCATCTCGGTTCGCCGTGCCTTTACGGCGAACCAACCCTGGCCGATCGTCTCGTTGCCGCCCACCTGCAAATAGGAGTCCCCATCCGGGAAGAGCGCCTCAAGCACGTCCAATGCTTCGGCGCTGCGGCCGGCGATCAGCGCGTACATGACCGTGTCGGGCGGCAACGTCTCCTCATACCAGAGGTCATTGCTCTTCTTGGTGCGCTCTTCGAGCACGTTGCGGGCTTGGACGGACAGACCGTACCGGACGAACCAGGCGAAGTCATCGTCGTTGAGAATCGCGATCTGGCGGGCGAGTCTTGCCCTTGTCTCATCGTGGAGAACCATCCGTCCGATGTCGTCCGCGATGTCCGGCTGAGGTTGTCCGGTATTCGAGAACTGTCGTTCCTCCAGGAACAGGCTGCCCTTACCCGCCGCGAGGACCGATCCCCTGGCAACCTCGGGCACCGACAGATCATCCGCCAGACCGGCGCGGGCCAGATCACGACGATACCGCTCGATCACGTGTGGGGAAGTAATCCAACGGTACGAACTCGTCAGGCTACGCACGGGAAGGAGTAGCAGGCGCCCGTCGGATACCAGCAGGTCGCCCGCCGCGTCCTGCCTGCCGAAGCTCACCCGGGTGTCGATCCCTCCGAGGCTCCTCGCCTTGTCACGGAGGGCTCCCTTCAAGCCGGATCCCATTAGTACCGGATAGTCCGTGGCGGCCTCCCGCGCCACCGGCAGATCCACCACTCCCAGCCCGCGTCCGGCGCCGGGGTGGATCGCGGTCTCGGCGAGGAGGCCGATCATTGCTGTTTCCATCACGTGTTCTCCTCATGTCCGGGCCACACTCCGAGCGCGACGAGACCGAAGCCCAGCCGGGTTCGGGCACCGATGCGTACCGGCCCTTCTCCGATTGTCGATACCATCACTTCGGGTGGCTGCAATGAGTCGATCTCGCAGAACAGGACGCTACCCGGCGCCAGGACCGACCGAATGGGAAGCGGACCGAAGTTGTTCCGGGAATCCCAGCCGCCTATGCGCAGCGGGCGGTCCATACACGCCGACACCACCCGGGCGCCCGCCAACTCAGCCAGCCTCGCTCCGCCCAGGTAGACCGCGGAGTCGACGTCCAGAGGGGTCAGCGCAACCACCGCGAATCTGTCTCGCGTCCGGTTGGAACGGTACGAGGATTCGACATCCGATACCGGGTCCCAGCCGCGTACCGCACCCAGCCGACTCTCGCCTCCGATCGGAGTCACTTGTCCCTTAGAGGACCCCCAGCTCGGAGGCGTCCAGATCGGAGGCAGTCCCGTTATGCGCGCCCCGAGGGACACACCGGGTGCCGGGCGGGCATGACGGCTGCTGAAAAGCATGCCTTCCCGGGCGGTGCGGGTTTTGACGTCACGCTGCAAACCGATCCGTTGTTCCGACTTCCACAGGTGCCTGCTAGGTACGACTTCCCTCGCGTCCGGTAGCTCATCGGCGAGGACCCGGTTCATTCCAGAGACGGTGAGCCACTGATCCCGGCCGGGAACCAACTGCTCGTTCTCATCGTTGGGACGGCTCAGCTGCGGGAGACGCACTTCGCCGAGGTCGCACTGGACCGGTCCGCCGGGGCCTAGTAGTGCCTTGGGGTGCCATAGTCCATCCTCGATCACCCCCAGCAGATGACGGGGCGCCCGGTACAACCGCTGTCCGTCGCGGAGCAGGAAAGGCCCGTCGAACGAAATCCTCCCGAGATCGTCAGGACCGTCGCCAAGCACCTCCCTGATCTCCGGCGACCAACTTCCCTGTCCGTTCCAGCCGTTCTCGCGAGCTACCGCGGCCCGTAGCGCGCCGACCATCGTCGGAGGATGCGGTGGGAACAAGCTCTCAACAGTCAGCCAGGGAGTGTCCTCGAACGGTGTACCGTCGCGAAAGAACCACGTGTCCACCGGATGAATCTGCACGCCGATCATCGATCTGGCTCCCGATCGTCGGGATCAGCCAGGAACCGAGCCAGCAGCAGGGCATCGACACCGGCCTCTGCGACCCGCCCGTGGCCGTCGTACGGAAATCGTCCGGATGTGTCGCCGGATCGTGTGTTGGGCGCGCGGAAGAGCAGGCTGACCACGCGGTCGGCCAGCGTCTCGGCTCGCTCGGCGGAACCGCTCTCCATCCTCACTGCGAGGCTGTGGGAAACTTCGGCGTAAAGGAGAGCACCAAGGTCCAGACCGTCGGGTACCCGTCCCCAGCTTCCCACTTCCCAACGATCCCACCCACACAGGAGAGCCAGCAGTTCCCTTATGCGGTAGACCAGCGCCGACGATAGACCTGGCTCCCCATCCTCCGAGCCCAAGGCGTCGACAAGGTGTCTGAGCATTTCCACCGCCCGCCTGTCGGTATCTCCATGGCGCCTCGCCCACGTGCTCACCCATCGGCAGTAGCGCCCGCCCGGCTTGAGAACACCGACCGCCAGGGAAGATCGTCCGTTCCCGTCCTTGGCAACGTCGTCGAGTAGCTGGTGCGCTTCGGCAAGTGCCACGCTCAGTGGCATCCTGACGTGCGCGAACACCACCGCCGCGGAGAGGGTGGCGCGATCCGCCTCCCCGCCGGAACCGGCAAAGGAGGAACTGTATGCCCGTGATAGCTCATCGGCGCATTGGAGCGCCCGATCAACGGGGAGCATGGCCAGGACATCATCGCCGCCGGCATAGACGGTGACGCCGTCGTAGGTGCTCGTAATCTCGGGAACCTGCCGGTTGAACGAGGCCAAAGCCCTGCTCGCAATCTCGCCGCCGACCGTTGCAACCAGCTTCCCGAGACGATCACCGTCGGCTAGCAGGAGCGCGTAGAACGTGGACGGCGGACCTAGACGACCGCGCTCGTCCTTCTCGCTGTAGATCGACCGAAGGGCGCCGGCCAGCCATTGCCTGTCGGCATCATCCTCGAGCGGGCAGAGGTTCTCGTTCAGCACATCTCGGCGGTGCATGTAGTTCGCCTCGAGCCGCGGGAAGTCACCCGCCTCACCGGTTGCCAAGCCACCGAACGGTGGAGAGCGCCGGATCACACCTTCCGGCGCGCAGATCTGGACCATCTCGGCGTAATCCTTGGCCGCGTCCGGGGCGGCAGCGACGACCCGGCGGATCCACGGAACGGCGCCCAGGTAGACCGTCGAGGGCCAACTCAAGGTATCGATCGTCCATCCCAGCGCAGGCTGCGCAACCTTTGGGAACAGCCGCTTAACCAGCGCTACGGCGCACAGCCGCTCGTTCTCCCGCAGGTCGAACCTGCCCAGCCGTTGCCCGATGAGATCCCAGAACCGGTCCTGCCTCCTAGCCTCCCTCACCCTCACGTACCCGGAGAGTTCCTGCAGGTCGTGCATTACGGTGCACTTATCTCCGGGCTCGTCCGGCGGTCGGTAACTACGCCAGTGTTTGCGACGCGCCCGCAGGTCGGCATAGTCGGTGGCAGGGCCCGCGGTCCAGGTCACCTCCCAGAATGCGCTCACCTGGCGCTTCCAGATCGCTTCGGTACCGTTTCCCGCGCCGGCCACGGGAGCGACGAAGCTCTCCCATACCGCTCGGCAGACTCGGTTCCAAGCCCCCTGCAAAGCTCCTTCCGTAGCGGTTGCCACGGCTCTAGGATCGGTGATCGTTTCGACAACGAAGTGATTGGGTACCGTGCCGAGGGGCGGCCGGTCGGTATCTTCGCCACAGACCCGCCTCACCAGCGGATCGTCATCCACCAAAGGCTGCACGATACCGGCGCCCGCCCACCTGGCGCCGCAAATGGCATGGGCGGAGAGGAACGCCAGCAGGTAGGAGCTACCCCATAGGTCACGGGTACGGCGTGACTGGGAGATGAAGCCCTGCACCGGACCGATGGAGAAATCGAGTCGCTGCTTCATAGCTACACCTCCACCACCTCGGTGAAGGGCTCGATGCGCCGATCACCATCTGTCATGCGACCAAGGAAGTCATGGATAGGTTGGTAAAGCTCGCCCTCGGGTGCTTGGCCGACTTTCCGACCGCCGACAGAGATTCTGGTACCCTTGGGCAGGAATCGGGCGGGCAGGAACGACAACACCGCCACCGGTCTATCGCCGCACATGTGTATGTGAATGAAGAGGGGGCTGGCCCGCCGGTCGAGCTTACCGCCCGCGAGACCAACTTGCTGAGCCTTAACGCTTCCATAGTTGTGGGGAAGGCCAAAGGCTATTCGTTTGGGATGGGAAATCCGAACCGGGAGCTTCTTCATCAGGTCGTGGTCGTCTTTGAAGTTGTGCTCCGAGGATTCACGTAGGACTCTCCCGTTATGCCCCCAACTTCGGTACCTCATCATCTCACGGCCCACCAGGTCCAGCAGATCAAGCGGGTGCCGATGACTAGATGCGGCTAGTATGACTCGTGTTAGTCCTGACAGTGCGGTGTACTCGGGTAGAACGCTTCGACTATGGATCTGTCCAATTCCTCGAAGATACTCCGCCAACTCATCTATGGACCGCGGGGTTCTCCACTCCTCCCGTCCATCCACATGTATAGACTCCAACACCAGCGAGCCGTATCCCTTGCGGCTCTTGGCACCCATACCGCCGACCAGGCCCAGCAGGATTAGGGCCTGCTTGAGCGTACCCACACACCTATTGTCACGAAGCCGCATCCTGACCGTAAAAGTGAACCCACCACTGAGACAGCCGCGGGTAAGTTGGCCGGCTTCCGTGCCCTTTCCCCGGCTGGCAAAGGCCTCCATTACCCCGTAGCCCAGATAGCGCGCACCCTCTCCGACAACTTTCCTGCTTCCTGGCTCGACTGTCAGAACCTCTCCGTGAGATACTGCATCCGGTCGGCCGTTGGGTGCGAGCCACATTGACACTTGTGACTGGCCTCCTCCGGCACTGCCGAAGAGTCGGTCCTCCTCGTCCTTGACGGTCCCGAGGTCGCCATTCATCCGAGACCAGGCGGATGCCCGCCACCAGAAGCGCAGCACACCCTTGAAGCTCGGCAGGCGCAGTTCCGCAATCTTTGGATCGGCGCCGCCGGAGAACATCGGGGTGGAGACCCGGTATCTGACTTTGATCTCGCTAACCACCGGCTTCCTCTTTCTGATCAAGCCAGAACGACTCACCAAGCTGGTAGGGGTCCGCATCCTGCATTTGTGGCGGGCGTCGATCGATCAAGCCGAATCGACGGGTCGGACGCGCGAAACGGCGCGCTTGGGAGGCGATCTGCTCGGCTACCAGGCCCATGAGCGTGGTTCCCCCGGTCACATTTATCAGCACCTCGTCGGCGCCGAGCAGGTGACGGCGCGCCTGTTTCGCGAGCCGCTCGATCTCTCGGCTGCCTCCTCCGAACGGGTCTTGGAGGCGTAGCGGGGTAACGTCGCCCTCGAACTCGGCTCGTTTCAGCGCCTCTCCGGCACTCCGTTCGGTATCCTTCGAGCATATAAGCAGGCAGTTGTTCAGTTCCTTCACTCCGCCGCTCTGCCAGCATGCCTTGACGGCGCTGTACAGGACTCCGGGCCGTTTGCCGATAGGACTGACCAGTATCCGTCCCCCGGTAGCGCCACCGATAGATAGCGGCATATCCGAGACCGAGCGCAGGGTTCCATTCCAATAGTCAGCAACTGACTCGAGCTTCTTCTCGATCTTGGGATCCCTTATGAGGACCTGTGGGCGCATTCCGTGATGGGCATAGCCGTTACGCAGTTCGGTGAGATCATCCCAGTACTTCCCAAGGCCTTGCTGCTGGTCGGTGAGGTATCCTCTGAGATCGGGTTCCTTGCCGATGGCATCGAATGCACCGAGAAGGTTCCTGGCCCGGGATCTAACCTTCCGGTAGCTCAGCCAGTCGTCCGCATCGCCGTGTTGGATAAAGATGACCCACGAGAGTGTCCATTCGTGCATCAGCCCGAGGGCGGCGGGTACGTGTCCGTTGCCAAGAAGGGAGTCGATGATTCCGGCCTGCCTGGATAACTCGTTCTTCGATAGGGGTAACTTACCTTTCCATCCAGACCCTGAGGTCCTGCCTTCGAGTGCCTGTGGAGTGAGAATCTCGGCCAGCTGGCCCACCAACTCATTGCTAAGCGGCAGATGATGATCGTCGCGCAATATCCTACCGAAAGCTTTGAGACGCTGGTCCTTGACCTTCATCGCACGCTCCCCCAACTCCAATGGTAGAGCCGCTAGATAGGCTTCGGAAAGATCTCTGAATTCTTCTCTGATCCCCTTTCGCGGTTGATCTTTACTACCGGTGCTGAGAAGGTCGGCAATGGGCAAGGCGCTGCCGGTAGTACTCAAGGTGTGTAAGGCCCGGGTCCAGCGAGGAAGCTCCAGGAGCGGATGCAGGTCCAGGAACGGACTCGAGCCATCCTCTCCATATTCGAGGAGACCGTAGTAGACGCCGTAAATCCGAACACTCCGGAGCTCTGCCAGATACAGCAGCCCGGCGTAGGTAAGGAACGAGAAGTGGCGGAACCCGTGGGTGATATCCACAGTTAGATCCACGCCATCCGGGACTTCGCTCGTTACAGCGCGGAGAAACTGTTCGACATGTTCCTGATCATGTCCGGAGGGTACGTCGATAAGCTTCGCGTCACACTTGTCTGCCAATCGCTTGATGAGTTTCCGCCCGGTGTCCTCCTTCGCTTCCGCCGTACACAGGGCTAAGACCCGCTCGGGTCGTTCCGACGCCGGGAGCAACTCGAGAAGAGCGACCGGAGCAAGATCGGTCTCCACCTCTCGCCCGTCCAACCTGTATCGTGTTTGCTTCGAGTTCACTCCTAGGAGCGTCAGCATCAGATGTTCTCGCCCGTCTTGGCTCACAACCACAGTCCCCTTGTACCGGCCGGCGGTCTACACATGAGCCGAACCCGGTAGTTCTCCCACTTCGGGTGTGACCGTAACCTGGCGGGCCGCCGCTGGGGTGTTGCGACTTCTTAGAGCACGGATTTTCCCATCGATGATGACCGCACTGATACCGGGAATATCGCCTCGGGCCAGCGCGCCGAGGGCATCGCCCCCGTACGATCCCCATGGCGCGTCGGCCACCACCAGGTCGGCCGGCCGGCCAACTTCGATCTTTCCTGCCTCAAGGTCGTAGACATCTGCTGTGACACCCGACGCCCAGGCCCACACGACCGCCGGATCGGCGTCGGTGAGGGAGGACAGTTCGGCCATGGTCTTGATCACTCCGAGCGGCATCACGCCCGTCCCGGTGGGAGTGTCTGACCCGATGATGACCCGGTGTTCGTCCCCGCGCTCGAGGGTCGCATTGACGATGCTGATCGCGCTGCGAACGTTGCCCGCTTGGACTATCTGGAGCACGAGGTCGGTGTTGCGCACGATCTCGAGAAGTCCGGCGTCGTCCAGGGAGGAGGGGCCACCGTTTATGTGTCCGCACACGTCCGGCTTCAGCAGCATCAGGTGTCCGGTGGTGATCGGCTTTGATCCGGGTATCGACGCTCCCCCCGAGTGGCACATCACCCGGATGCCTACCTGCTGGGCAGCCCGCACCTGCGGGAGGCCGTCGGCCGGGTCCTCGTACCGGCCGAAGCCGAACTTGGCGAGACGGACACCCTGTTTCGCCATGTAGCGGAAGTGTCTCGGTTCCAGAGTGGGTTCGAGGACCACGGCCCCGCCGTGGACCTTCATGCCGTTGGGCCGGTAGTTGCTCCAGGATCGCTGTGCGAACACCGCCAGAGCCACTACACCGTCGGCGTCGTGGGGACGACCGGGAGCGTGGATCTCACCGGGTGAGATCGCCTGCGTGATCCCACCGTGCACGTACGAACTGAGGAATCCCACCGTATTCTGCCGCGGGGTGAAGTCCCCGATGACCACATGGCAATGGGAATCGATCAGGCCCGGGCCGACGGTGGCGCCGTTGGCGTCGATTACCTGATCGGCGTCTTCTTGCCCCTCCGCGGACCCGATGGAGGCGATAAGACCGTCTTCGATCAGCAGAGTCTCGGCGTCCAGGACCGGTTGCCGGAGATCGCCGGTCACCAGGGTCCCGATGTTGACAACCGCAGTCCGCTGCGCCGTGGCCACTACCGGAGTCCGTCCTCGCCTATCACGTCCGTGGCCGCCAGCCCTCCGAGTCGTGCGTTCGGGCGGCCGCGATTGGCCACCGCCACCGCTACCACAACCTCGTCGGGTCGGGGAGCATCGCCGGGATACAACGTGGCAGCGTCGTAGTTGTCGCGTACGTAGAGTGCGTCCTTGTGGGCGAGCGGGATCGTAAGTGGGGCGCCGGCGGCACCGACAATGGTGGCTGACGACATCCAGGCCACCCCGCCGCCGACCTCTTCCCGGAGCGGGTTGGCGAAAGCGGTGGAGAGGAACATCACCACATGCTCCTGCGAGCCGGCCGGCCCCGCTATCCCACCCTTTCCGTAGGACTGCACCGGGTCACCTAGGGCTTCGGTGGCCATCACGCCCAACCTCCTGCCCAGGACGGCGGAGTACTCGACAGCTTCGGACAGATCCTCGTGATACCCGCCGGCGTACGGGTTACGGATGACCGCCGCCACTATCGCCTTACGCAGAGGCGGATCGGCCGCGATTCCTTCCCGGCTGCGTTCCTCCTCTGTCTGGGTGATGAACTTGCGGATCGGGAACTCGAGGCTCAACGCGACTCCCTCCTGGCTGCCTCCGCAGCCGGCGGATACGTGTCGTCGAACAGACCCACCGGCAGGCCCTCGAGGTAGGAAAGCACGTCGTCGAGGCCGGTCACGTCCACATACTTCATGTGGAGATCGAACAGAGTGGCCTTGTGTGAGAGATCGCCACGATCGAACACCGCCTCGTGGGGAATGGTCACCCTCACGTCATAGGACAGCGCGTCCACCGCAGTGGCCCGTACACATCCGCTGGTGGTCGTGCCGGTGAGGATCAGGGAGTCGGCGCCCATCATGTTGAGGTGGCTCATGAGGGGTGTTCCGAAGAAAGCAGAGGGTTTGCGCTTCTCGATCAAGAGATCGTCCGGTCGAGGCGCTACCTCCGCCACTATCTCGTTGCCCTTGTGACCCATGACATCCACTTCATCCTCGGCCCGGGTGCTCTTCAGTGACCAGATGCCGAGGTCGAAGCCGTCGGCCCTCCTCGGGTTGGTGGTGTACACGACGGGAAGGCGCTTGGCCCGTGCTACGTCGAGTATCTGCAGTATGGCCGGGATAGCCCGGTCCCAGGCTTCCGGTCCGCAGGCGTAGCGCCATCTCTTGATGGATTCGAGGATCGGTTCGGCGCGGTCACCGCAGAAGTTGTAGTTGACGTCGATAACCATGATCGCCGGGCGCTTCCCGTAACCGGCCCGCCTTCCCCAACCTGCCGCTTCGAAGACGGCCCGGTCGGTGTCGGTGAGTAGGTCGTCCCAGATCTCCATGCTCAGGTCCCCTTCACCGAAGTGTACTTGGTTGTCTCTTGTGCGAAGCCCGGGCGCTTGAACTCATCCGCCAGCCATCTCCCGGTAGGGGCGATCCGGGCCGGGCTGGTGGCGTTTATCACCTCGTGCTTCGGGTGAAGCCTGCGAGGTTGATATTCTCCTCGCGGCTCTCCCACCGGGCGCATACCGGGCGAGTCGTCGGCCCACTCCGCGCTCACCTCCCCACGAAGGATGGTCATGATCGGCCAGCCCGTGAATGTGTGACCCTCCATGATCGACCAGCCCGACCGGGTGTTGATGTGTTCCTTGCCGACCGTGACCTCCCGGCCCAGGTCGATGATGACGAAATCGGCGTCGAAGCCCGGGAGCAGCGATCCCTTCCTCCCCCACAGTCCAGCGGTCTTCGCGGGGTTCTCGCAGCTGACCTGTACTGCCCTTTCCAGGCTGATGCGACCCTTGTTGACCCCCTCCGACAGCATCACCGGCAAGAACAACTCAACCCGGGAGAACCCTGTCCGGCAGTCCCAGATAACCGGGTTGAACATCTCCTCGTGGGAGGCCGGCTCCCAGCCAACCACATGATCCGAGCCGACCACATCCACGATGCCCTCCGATAGGGCCACCCACAACGCCTCGATGTTGTCGCGACGGCGCAGCGGAACGTTGATACGCCAGCCGTACTCGGGCTCCGCCCACAGCCACGGTGGCCCGGTCTGGGCATACAACTCCAGTCCCTCGGCCCGGGCCCGGGCGACTTCCTCGAACGACAAGGCGGTCGTGCAATGTTGGAGGTAGAGAGGGACATGTCCCGGAGTCTGCATGGCGAGGTAGGCGTAGGAGCGGATGTGGTGCGCTTCGAGGAAATCGGGAGAACGGTCCGTCCACGAACCGAAATCGGTTCTCCCCCCGGCGCGGAGACGATCCTCGAAGATCCGGCCGATCTCCCAGTTCTCGGGATGTATGTGAACGATGCCGGGATGACCGATGTGGCCGACCTCCTCCATCACCATGAACACCGTGCCGTCATCGATGCCTTCCCCCAGCCCCGCCCGGCGAGAAGGCCAGTTGGTATCCGCATCGTCAGCCATGCCCTTCATCGAGCGCGTCTGCAGGTACAGCTTGAAGGACGTAACCCCGTGCTCCTCGGCGTACTGAGGTATCTCCCGGGCGTGCTGGTCGGTCTCGAGCATGTATGTCAGATAGGCATCCACATGACTCACCTCGTTGATCACGTCCCGGCCCGAAGGGAACGACTCGTTGAACGACACCACATCCGAGCGAGCCACAACCTCTTTGAAGGGCTTCGTGCCCAAACGAGTAGTAGGAGCTTGAATACCCCAGGTCGTGATGCCTGCGGTGGCAGCCGCTCTCGACTCGGTCGTCATGTCGTAATCGAACGG
The DNA here is from genome assembly GCA_026710435.1 of bacterium. GTDB lineage: Bacteria > Actinomycetota > Acidimicrobiia > Spongiisociales > Spongiisociaceae > JAPPFW01. The sequence goes on from JAPOQZ010000110.1 coordinate 24,760, forward strand.
CACGTAACAACCCGGATGGGCCTCCGAATCCACCACGCCTGGAAGTATGTAGTTACCGCGGGCATCGATCGTGCGGGAGGCCGGCGGCATCAACTCTTCGGGGGCGAGCATCGCCACCTTGCCGTCCTTCACACCCACGGCAACCCGGTAGCGCCCACTACCGAGCACCACAGTCCCGTTCTTCACTACCAGATCGAGCGGATCGCCAGCCATGGTTCCTGTCTCCCTTGTGTCCTGTAAGCAACAGAGAGGGTAGCTCAATGGCCCTAGGAGGGTGCTGAGCAATCCACCAGCGGCCTGCCAACCGCTGGCATAATTCCTGGGTCGGCGGGCGGCAGGCCCGAGCAATCGTCATTGTTCAGCACCCTCCTAGTGTCCCGAATCGGAAGTTCGTCACAGAAGAGCGGGCTACACCTCCACCCCACCGAACCCCGAGAACGCGAAAACCACCGGAAGGTGCCTCTTTCCCTGGGATCCCACCCCCGCCGCCACCTCCGAGGGTCACGGACGCGACCTTCTATCCCCT
>JAPOQZ010000257.1 GCA_026710435.1 bacterium
CTCGAACAGGTCGAGGTCCTCGTGCCGTTCGGCTTGGGCTTGTAGCCGGCGTAGGTTGCCGCCGGCCTGCTCGTAGTCGCAGAGGGTCATCTCCGCTCTTTCGTGCGTCTCGGGATGGACTAGGTCCTTCACTACCGGACAATCGTGCTGCTGTACGTTCATCGCACCGCTCCTTTCCTTTAGCTGAGTGCGTTCCTAGAGGAACTGTAGTACCATACTGGTAATGGTGCAACACCTTTAGCATGTAGCAATACTACGCTACTAAATGGTGTAACCCCAAACACTCGGGGCTGTGACTTTGGCTGTGGCCAGCCAGCTGACCGCTGCGGGCTGGGCTGGCGACCTCGAGGCCGAGAGATTGGGGGGCAGAGGGAGACAGGGCGATCAGCGAGGCGCTTCGATAGAGCGGAGGCTTCCCTCTAATCAAGCCGCGGCGCAGTGGGCTGCTGAGGTCGAGGCGGCCACGAGGTACGGGGCCGGTGGATGAGCTGACGCCGTCGCAGGGTGGTGTGTCTGACTTCAAAGGCACCAGCGGAGTGGCCCTCCGCTGCCCGAGCAGGCCTGACCTGGCCTGGCGGCTAGCAGACCGGGACGAGTCCCACGTTTCGTCCCCCGCTAGCCGCCGTTGCCCGGTCCCTGGCCGGTCTTCCGTTGCTTGTCTGAGTACCACTGTTCTGGGGTCCGGTTGGTTGGCGTGGCCGGATCGTATTACTCGGTTTGCGGGCCGTCCGGCTTTTGGCACGGGTCGGATCGCTGACAATGGTCGGAGGGTCCGCCCTCGATGTGGTTCCCCGCAGTGGAGGGAGAAGTGGGCTGTCAGGGGGCAAGGTTGTGACTCCAGACCTCGGGAGCCCGACAGCCCCGCTACCTGTAATCGTATCCACCCCGAACCGCCAGTCACTCTTCGGGGAGGTGCACTCCTCCGCCAGCGCCGAGATTGAGCATCTTGGGGGCAGCCACCAGTAGGGTTCGTCTCTACCTCCCACTTCGGGGGGAGGCCGTCTGAACCCGCCCCCTCGCCTGCCGAGGCTTCGGGATGATCACTGGCTGTCCAGTCCCACGTCTCGCACCAAGCTCTGAACACACGTAACCGGGGAGCATCCCGGTGCGGTTGGGATCTTCGAAGAAAGCGGCGGCGTTGGTCGAGGAGATCGTGGGGGTGTGGGGTCTGGCCGCCTCGGCGATCGCGGAGCGGTGGCGGTCATCGACGAGTCTGCTACCGACCGGGCGGTGGGCTCGGGTACGAACACGACGCTCACTGGGACCTGGTCGACGGATGCGGGTGCGTTGTGACGACGACCCGCTGCCGCTGTCCTAATCATGACACCCAATCCACAATCGCCGTCCAGCGACCCAGCTATGTTGTTAACAGCCGATACGGAGTAGCGATGAGGAAGCGGGTTAGCGTTGACGGAGGCGATCTGGTAGTCACCTACCGAGGTGGTCGGCATCGTATCGACGGAGCGGTGCAGGCGGTCGTGGACGACATCGACCCCCTAGATGGGTGGGTCGACGAGTATCACACCGACACGCGGAGTAGCGACATGATCCAAACTCATCTACTGAGGTGTGCAGAGTCGCCCGGTCGTCGTCGCCGCGACGGGTCTCTGTACGCTAGGGAGCAAGATCGTATCGTGGCGGCGTTCGATCTGAAGGAGATGCCCGACCAGATGCGTACAGCCGTGCGTGACGGTCTGGTAGCGACCGGGTCGTGGGTACCAAGACCCGAAGGGCCGGGCGATCGGTGGCATCTGATCAAGAGAGAGGCGTGATCATTCAGAAGGGCCTGCAGGGGAACCTCGGGCCTAGTTGCAGGTATTAGGGCATTATCTGCCGTCAGTCCCCGGGCTGGCCGCTAAACAGCCTGCAAAACGGGGGTGCCCCCGGCGGCTGGGAATGCACGAAGCGGACGGGTTATCTTGCAGTTGACCGCCAACACCAAGGGCGGCTCTCACGGCCCGGCGCCCGTGGCATCGATCCTCAACGTCGAGGAGCACCCACGACCCATCGTCCTCTCGCTCGTCGTAATCCCTCGTTCTGCCACCCCGGAGCGGCGGCGGTTCGCGCTTGTGAATTCTGGCGGTTCCTTGGACTCTGGGGTTCAACTATAAATATGCCTGCTGTGGTCTAAAGCTGCGTCATAATCGGTCATGTGCATACAATTGTTGGCAGTATGAAGACGATGGTTACCACGGTCGTGCCTGGTTCTGTTATGATGAAGAAGGCGTGCAGTACTGGTGCTGCGAGTGTACAGATGGGTCGAACTGTCTCAACGGAGATGAGTACCTATGTTCCGAGTACGGAGTAGCCTGAGTAATCCCCGAAGCGATCCCTGGCGGGCGCTTAGCTGGAAACGAATGTGCCAGAGAGCCTAGGTAGGGTGGCTACAGTGGCGGCACGACCGTGGGACCGGTTCTGGTTCGTGCGATGGCCAGTATGTGGGCTCGTCGTGTTGCTTCTGTTAGCGTCGTGCCAAGGTCGGGCACCCTCGGATACCGGGGAGCAGTCGGGTCGTGTCGGTGTGGCCTATTCGATCCCAATGAGATGCCAAGACGGCAAGTCCACAGCGCATACACCACCGAGTTATGAGGCCGTCCTGGGTATAGTCGCGTTACCAGTGGGAGGACGGCCCGACGACGTATTGCCTACTACGGAGACGGGGCACGCTGATCCGGCGCTGCGCCTATTCGCGAGTGTGGACCTGCTAGTGAAGCGAGGGGCCGGTGGTCGCTTCACGATACAGGTACCTCCATCACTGTATGATCGCGTGGCGGTGGGCTGGGGCTACGAGCAGGCACCGACCCATCGGTACGAAGGGTACGCGTGTGCTGCCTTCTTCGAAGACGGTGGAGAGTGGTTAGGGTTTTCGGGAGGGATATGGGTTACGGATCCAGAATGCGTAACCGTTATCGTGCGGTCTGAGGATGGCAGAAGTGAGACGGTCCACGTGGGTGTGGGGACCCCATGTTGAGTCGCGAACGTCGGCTCCTATGGGTAGCGGTACTGGCCGTGATACTCGGGTCTTGTGGAGTGGGAGATGGCGAGACACGACCGTCGGGCCGTATAGGTGTCGCGTACTGGCTACCGGTGCGGTGTGAGGAAGCAGTGCTCAATGTTCCGGTGGAAGAGCTGGGCCCAGACATGGAGGTCATCGGCGGGGTCGTGGCCCTGCGGACAAGCGCGAGTTCGAACATTGCGACACAGGTAAGGCGTGCCTACGACGCTGATCCTGCGTTACGCCTGGGCGCCAAGACACCACTATGGGTCCGTCGTAACACCATGGCGGAGATCCGAGTGCCCGCCACGTTTCATGAGCGTGTCGCGATAGCTTGGGGATACTACGGTGTCCCTACACACCGGATTACGGTCGGTCCATGTCCCGCGGAAGAGGAGTGGTTAGGTTTCTCAGGCGGGGTGTACGTGGCAGACCCCGAGTGTATTACCCTCGAAGTCGTACACAAGGACTCGACAGTCGAAACTATCGAGATGGGATTAGGCACACCTTGCCCAGGGCAAGAACAACGAAGCTAGCCATCCACCACATGATCGCAACTGTTACCGACCAGAGACCGTCAGCATGTGAAAACCCTCGTCTTGGGTACTGTTACGGTCAGGAATGGCAGAACAGCCGGAACCCGGCGTACTGAGACTCCAGGTCATCGAACAAGCCATCAACCTGCTCGATGCCGAACGGTCCAACCACAAGTCCGATTCCGACAGAGCAGTCATGGTCCGGGCTGAGAGGGAAGTCCGCCGCATACACGACCTCGCATCAGGCAGGGCAGGACGCTAAGGGGATAACGAAACGGCACCTAACCGGGGGAGGTCTAACAGCTTCGGTTAGGTGCCGTTAACCGTTTGTTTTCCCAAGCCCGAACTCACCCCAACAGGCGGATCACTGTAAAATACCCTCCAAACGGTACCGGATGAAGGGTTAGAAAGACATGGCAAAGACAAAGACCAACCCTGGTGCTTCGGTTGTTCTCCTTGACGGGACGAAGGTAGAGATGACTGGCGAGGAATGCGACCAGTGGGAGCGAGAGAACCCAGGCCGAATACTTGCGAGGCTAAATCTCACCGAGGTCTGCGTACACCCCACCCCGAGAGAGGAACCCCTTCTCCCGTAGGTAGTCTTCTCGTGCTAGCTCCGCAACGTAGTGAACGTCGCAAAACACCAAGGTATGGAAACCTTGCTCTGATTCACCGCTACGTATTTTCGTTGCTGACAAGCCTTCTATCCTGTTTTCTTGCTTGGCCTTGGCATGGCAACGGTACAAACGCTTGGAGCCGACTATCGGCCAGACGTAAGCGGCTGAGCATTTCCCATCGCCTACTGTCAGAGGACGAAAAGGCATAGTAATTCTCCTGGGTGTCGGTGGCACCACCACCCTAACAGACCTGCTGCCCTCCGGGGCATGGACACAGAAGAACTACGGTACCAAGTAGCGGACCTGGCCGTCTACGCTCTCGGCACCGCCGAACCTGCCATGAGAGAATGCCCTCGACACGCTAACGCCAACCTGCCACAATCCTTTGATGCGCTGGTCCCCTACTTCCGGGAACACGCCGTAGAGTGTCTAGGCGCTGATACGCCATCGCTCGACAGGCTACGGCTTGCTCTCGGCGGCCTGTTCGACCGTAGACGGGCGTTCAGCAATGCTTTCAGCGACGCCTTCGGTTAGCCAACCCCAACCCGGCCAGCACCCACAGCCGGATACGGCTGCTACCCTCAAGGGGTATGACAGACCAACCCATACTCGACAAGGCTAACGCAGTCGACGAACTGGCACGGCTCCGCACCAAACGAGACCGCCTAACCAAACTCGCCAAACAGTACCGCACACAAATACAGAAGTCTCTCCACGACCTGAGCAAGGTGGCCGGTGACGCCGAGTATTCAGCCCCTTTCTGGACCTCCACTTACGAAACGGTTGGGCAAGCCGACGGCTTCCCTAGCCGTGAACAAGTCCAAACTCTGCTCGATGAGGCTGTTGACACTCGTGCTCGGCTTCAAGAATTGGGCCGTCGCTTCAAACATGAGTTCGGGATCGAACTGTAGTCTCTGAGCCACCGCCATCCACGCCGAAATCCGCTAAAACCAGCACCGATCACTGTAAACTGTGAGGCTTCGGCCCCGGAGGGGCCGACCAGCCGTTTGTCGAAGTTCGGCTGGTCGGCAAATGCCCTCCCCCAAAGGAGAAAGGAAGGGCACGAAATGAACTCATGCTGCGTGCTACTCCAACCACATCCCAAGACAGTCACCAGCCGCATCAACTGCAAATGCGGACACCGCTGGGAATTCAAAACCGAATGGGTAACCGACTCATCCGGCGAACCGATACGGGTGCTACACAGATACTCGTGGGAATCAGGATCACACTCTCCCAGGTGTGACGGCTGCATGGATCGGTCACTCATCATGCTGCCTATGTGGAAGGGACCGGAACAGGAACGGCTGACGGTCTGCGACACCACCCCGAGCGGCAGATCACTGTAAAATAGAACCCACCTTACGGAACGGGGGGCCGGAACCCGAGAGGGGTCAACCATCCCGACAACGAGAATGCCGGACGCCGCCGCCAGGTCGCCGCGCGCCGCGAACTACTCACCCATCTCGTAGCAGAACTCACCAACGACGGGGTCGATCACCTCATCATCGAATCACAAGGCCCAGACCTTGACGGTCGCGACCGCCACACGATCCTCGACCTGTCCCGAGCCGACAGCACCGGCCCGGCACTCATCTACGAATGGCGCACCAAGACCGAACCGCTGCTGTGGTACCCCGACGCACTCGCCGGCGTCGCCCACCAATACCTCACCGATGGACAATCACACCACTATCAGCGACTACAACAAGCAAACATCGTCACCGACATCCGCTACATAGCTGACCGACCCCCCATAATGCGTAAACCCCGGCTCCCGTCCTAGACGACCTGACAGATCCTCGGACTGGCACTCCGGGGCTTACGACTTCCACCCAGAACATCACCGGAAGGCCACCCCACACTAGCGAAAACCTCACGAGCGGGAATCCCACAGCCCGCAAAGACGAGCCACAAACCCATCCGCGTCCGCCCGTCGACTCCCCCACCTTCGACCGCGAGCCAGAAAACGCTGCCGCTACCGCCACACGAACTGACCGATCTTGCCCTTCATCACCTCACCCCACAGACGCCTTGACGGCGAAAGCCCTGACGTGCACCCCACCCACCACCAACCTGGTCTCGCCGGGCGACACGACCACCCGATTGGAACCAGCGGGATCGGCTCACACCCATGGCCCCTCTGGGACCACCGACCAACGCCGCTACATCCACCGACAATTTCGCCCCGACGACGGTGTATAGATAACTGAACGCAGAACAGCTACGAAGGAGGATACATGTGAGGTACGACGACGATCGTCAGGGCATCGACCCGGACACCTGGAACGAGGACGTAGCAGAGCAATGCGGATACATCCTCGCCCGGCTGGTGGCTAAGGGCCCGAACAGCAACCTGCGTGCCCAATACAAGACAGCGTTGAATAAGGCCAGCATCGACAGTATCGACGACCCGGCCGTGATCATCATGACCTACAGAGTGGGGAACTGTCCACCGGTATTCGGTCCTGACCACGACGGGGAGGACACCCGAGCTGTCGCGTACGAAGCCTGGTTGACCGCTGCCGAACATCTGAGTCTTGGCGTCCCGGCCATCCGCGAGATTATCGAACGTCATAGCCGACCCGAGCCGAGCACAGCTAGGCACACCCACCCGTGACCGTTCGATCAGCTAGACGGGTGGTCGAACCGCTCATCTGTCAACCGGGCCACAGCTTCCACCCCGGGCCGGGTGTAGACCGACAGGGTTCGAAGGTCCCGGTGCCGGCTTTTGGCCTGCAGCATCACGGCGGAGGCTCCGGCTTCGGCGAGATGCGTGAGGGAGGAGTGGCGCAGCTGGTGAAGGGTCCACCCACCGCTGTGTTTGCGGAACTCGGTCGCGGCGGTGCGGTAGGAGAGGCGGGCCTGGCCCGTCGCTTCATACAGGTCACGGCGGGCCGGGGCGGTGCGGGTCCGCCACCGGGTGAGGAAGACGGGTCCGTGGGTGCGGTTGGTGAGGTAGCGGCCGAGTAGGCGGGCGGTGGGCGCCGCCACACCACCATGTCGGTGTCTCCGCCTTTGGAACGGATCCGGGCCCTCCGGCGGGCCCGGTCGAGGTCCTCGATGTCGAGGGCTAACACTTCGGATGCTCGGGCGGCGGTTTCGTAGAGCATCCGCCACAGCGTCTTCTCCCGGAGCGGCACCGTCCTCCTCCGCCATAGCTCCTCGAGATCCGCTTACGGGATCGCCCGTGTGTTGTCGGCTCTTCGCCGGCGGGGCGGCACCCCGGCCAGCAGATCGCCGTCAAGGGGCCAGCGATCGGCGCACCAGGTGGCGAACGCCTGGGCGGCGACCCTCCGGGTGTTCCACGTCGCCGCCGCGCAGCCATCCCACCGGGCGGTGAACACAGCCGCTACCAGCTACCGGTCGAGGTCGATGACCGGCCGGTCGCCGCCTGCAGCTTCGGCGAGGGGGTCGAGGGCTTTGCGGTAGGTGTGGCGGGTTTCTGCGGCGAGGTCCCGGTTGGCGAAGTAGGCCTCCACCGCCCCGGCCAGCGACGGGACGTGGCGCACCGGGTGACCCGGAGCCGGATCCGGGGATGCTGCAGGGGGGAAGTGGACGACTCGACCCATGGCTTCGAGTATGCCCACCGCGGGTGACATTTCCGGGTAAATGGGGCCGGGTTGGGTGTGGTATTGCAGGTATTCCGCAGGGTTCACGCAGTTTCGGGGTTCGCGTCGTGCCTGGTCGGCGGGTTTCGGTGGGGTCGGGTATTGCAGGTATACGCCCAATACCTGCAAAACCCCGAGAGTGGCGACGTGGTCTGTGGTCGGCGAGGACCGGCCGGATCGTCAATTCCCTTCCTACGTACCCAAACGGAGCGGTGACCCCCTCTCGAGAGTGGCTGCTATCGCGGGCTCTTCCTGTCGACGGCGAACTGGGCACCTGAGAAGGGACCGATGAATAGGTCTTCGTTGAGGAGCTTCAGCACGTCGTCGATGGATGCATCGTGGAGGTCCAACTCGCCGTTCTGGATGAATTCCTCAGGGTCCAAGCCTTGTTCCTCCGCCTGGGTTTGGACTTCCGTGATCGGCACGTCTCTCAGATGACCACGGTGGTGGATGCTTTGAAGCCGGCGTCTTAGCCGTGTGTTGGTCCTGCACCCTTCGATGATTAGTTTGCTGGAACCGGCAGTGAGTGGGAGGTAGTCCGAGATTGCTTGTACCCAATTGTCAATGTGCCGCATGAAGTAGTTTTCTTCCTTGAACAACAGTTCGAAGGCCGTCGCGTTGCTGATCAGTATCTCTTCGGTGGTGATGACAAGATCTACTCTGCTATCAAAAGCGAAGAGAGGATCCGAAATCTCTTCAAGTGTGTCTCCCAGCAGCGTCCACACTTTGCCTGTCTTCGCTGTCTGGTATGGATTCAGTTTTCGCAAGAACGTTGCCTGTTGTGGAAATACGAACGCATAGAAGAGCAGCGAACGCTTCGGTAGGCCCCTGATAGAAATCGGGTCGCGGCGTTCGAGCCCATCGAGTAGGTTGGTGATTGGCTCGTCTGCGTCGAGTTCGGCCACATCGGCGACCAAGTACTCCTCGCGTGGCTCAAGATCCGCCTCTGGAGAGAACGCCTTGGGCGAGCGGCTGACCAAAGCTTCTACATGGCTGACTGCGATGGCTCTGAAGCGCTCGGCAACATGGTTGGTGATCTTGACCCGGCCACCATGGATAGTGTTTCGCTCGCGCCAGCCGACTCCCAGGGCAAGGGGTCTGCCAAGATTAAGGTCGTTGAGGGTGGTCACTGTTCGATGTCTTTGGTTTGGGGGATTACGAGCGAAACGCCCGTTGCCAGATTCGCAAGCGTGACTGTCGATCCAGCAACAACCCGGTCGCGGCTGATAACGATCGTATCAGCCTCTTCACCCGTAGCAAGCTTACGGACACCGGATACCTGGTACACGCGATATCTGCAAAGACTCAGAAGGGGGTTGACGCCCACGAGGTCTGAGTTGACGAAAACTACGCCGATCACCGCTAGGACGAGTGCATAGGCGACAAGGTCTCGTAGGCCCGGGTCTGCAACCGTCATGAGCGGGAGGAGGTATGTCGCAACGTAGGCAGCAACCTCGGAACTGAGATCACGGACACAGGTCGGTGTGGCTTCATGCGGGTGGACGCGTCTTGTCGAGACACGGATGAGGCTGATGAGCGACCAGATGCCCGCGACTACGAGGAAACCAAGAGCTACACGTAACCGACTGTCATCGAAACGTACGGCACCGATGAAGAAGAGGGGGACGTACGAACTCAATAGGAGCCGGATCCGGGCGTTCATGACCTTCCCAGGTTACGCCGAAGTGACTGGCCTGTGACATATAACATGGGCCCGGCCACAGAGGGCGCCCGTGTTCACCGGCGCCCTCCTGGCATTCCAATCCCATCACTGAATCGTCTGAGCGGGGCAGACGAGGAGCGTACGAGACAGCCCGCACCCACATCCTCCGCGCCGGGTGCCTGTTCTGTGGTGTTTCATTGGCTGGGGTTGTTGGTGTAGCCGTGGGGTAGGTTGTCGAAGCGGGTGTATTTGTCGGTGAAGGTGGTTTTGATGGTGCCGGTGGGTCCGGCTCGTTGTTTGGCGATGTTGATCTCCGCGATGCCGCCTTCGCGGGTGTTGGGGTTGTAGTAGTCGTCTCGGTAGATCATGAGGACGACGTCGGCGTCTTGTTCGATGGCTCCGGATTCGCGTAGGTCTCCGAGTTGGGGGTGTTTGTCGTTGCGGGTTTCGAGGGCCCGGTTGAGTTGTGATACGGCGATGACGGGCACGTTGAGTTCTTGGGCGAGGGTTTTGAGGTTGCGGCTGATCTCGGCGATTTCTTGCTGTCGGTTTTCCCGGCTGCGGCCGTGGGTGTGCATGAGTTGCATGTAGTCGACTACTACGAGAGTGAGGCCTGCGCTGCGTTTGAGGCGGCGGGTCTTGGCGCGGATGTCGCCGACGGTGCGGGATTTGTCGTCGGCGTGGAGGGGGACTTGGTGGAGGTGGTTGGTGGCTTGGACGAGTTTCGCCCATATCTGTGTCGTGTCAGCCGCTCCCGCACCGCTGGTGAGGCCGGTGTGTTGGAGGATGGAGTCGATTCTGGCTTGGGCGGCTAGCCATCGGTAGGCGATTTCGGTGGGTGACATTTCGAGGCTGAAGTAGGCGACCGGTCCGTGGTGTGTTGCTACGTGGGAGGCGATGTTCATGGCTAGGGCGCTTTTGCCCATGCCGGGGCGGCCGGCTACCACGACGAGGGTGGATGGTTGGAGGCCTCCGAGCTTTCGGTCGAGGTCGGCGAGGCCGGTGGGGAGACCTGAGATGTCGAGGCCTTCGGTTTCGATGTGTTCGAGACGTTCCAACACCGCGGTTAGCAGCCCGCCGAGGGTTTCGAGACCGTCACCGGCCCGCTTCTCCCCCACCGCCAGCATGGTCTGTTCGGGTTGGTCGAGGGCTTCGTCTACTTCGATCTCGAGGTCGCCTGCGAGCTCTGTGATGCGGCGTGCGGCTTCGAGCATTCTCCGGCGTACCGAATGTTGGCTACCACTTCGATGTAGGAGCTTACGTTGGCGGCCGTCAGCTGGGAGGCATACCCCGGGAGAGCCAACCCAGCCAACGACCTACCAGACGCTACGACCCAACAGCCCCAGCGACCAGGCACCCACATACAAGTCGGCGGTTCAGGTAACGAGTAACCCCAAGGCGAGGAGCGACTGCGCCGTTGTGGAGACCAAGAAGGTTAGCGGGTAGGTAGATCGACAGTCGCCGCTTCGTCCATTGGTTACCGGGCTCGGTGGGTGATGGTGTGGCTGGGGGGGTTGGTGTCGCGCTGTTGGTTGGTCACCCGGTCTGGCGGCGGGCCTGGTCAGTGAACGAAGGCACCCCGGCCCTGCTGAGGGCTTCGAGCAGACCGTTCAGCGTTTTGGGAGCTCGCCGGTTGGCGGTCGCTTGGCTGTTGAGTTCGGTGATCACGATGGAGGGAGCCAGATCGAGTAGGTCTAGGAGGAAGTCAGCTGGGTGGATAACGTCGATCTTGTAGGGGTTGACGCTGGGGGCAGGGAAATCCGCCACGTTGAAGGTTACGATGGCGGCGGCGTCGGAACGGACCGCCGCGGCGAGGACATGGCGGTCTTTGGGGTCGCAGGTCATCGAGTGCATGGCAGTGTGGTAGCCGGTGACCTCAGCTTCGGGGAAGGCGCCTTGCATCTCGGCGTGGAGATAGTCGACGGTGTCGCTGCGGATCCCTACCTCCACGAGGTTCCGGTGGAGTTCGGTGAGGATGTCAGCGGACCACAACGCCTGGTATAGACCGCGTTCGGCGAGCCGCAGAAGCGTGTCGCGTAGGTGGGCCGGGTACAGCACGCACGTATCGAGAACGACCGCGAACGGCACCGGCGTTGCTCAGCGAGTTCGTTTGGGTGTTGCGGTCCGTTCGTACATTCCGCCGTCGTCGGCGATCTCGACCATCCGATCGAGGGACTCCCGACGCTGGGTTGAGCGGTGCTGGCGGTAGGCGAGCACATCGGCGAGGCGAACACGACGGTGACGGCCCGGCCGCTCAAACGCTATCTCGCCTGACTCGAGAAGCTTTACGACCGTCGGTCGGCTGATACCCAGCAGGTCGGCTGCTTCCTGGGTCGTGAGACGCTGATGCACGGGAACAATCGTGACCGCCTGGCCGTGGGCCATTGCTTCGACAACATCGCGCAGCACAGCGAAGACCTCAGGGGGCAACACCATATGCTCGCCGTTGGGACCGGACACCGTCGTTGTTGGCTCAGCGCCCATCGGACCGAGCAGAGCGACCAGCTTGTCGAGTGACTCCTCGGGGGGCAGAACGGTACGTTCAAGCGTCAACACGGTCATGGTGTGCTCCTCCTCAAACACTCACGATACCCCAAATCGAAAACATCGCAAGGGTCTCGACACTCGAGTACGTGTCCTGGCGTCGCTTCGGGAACAGCCACCTATACAGCTTGCCGCCAAGGGCTGAGTCCCTGTTCAGTAGTTGCACGGAGATGCTTGTGTTGTGACATCCGACCGCCAACAATCCGAATGCCCGTTCTGTCCGCTTCGCATTCCATATTTCAACATACAGCCGGTCCGCCGACGTTAGGGACGACCTCGACCCTCACGACGGTCCGCAACCAACTCACTCGGAATCTCCACATCGGTAATCCACACAGCCGACAAGCTAACCACGGTCGGCCTCGTCGGACAGCCTGTGAATGTGTACGGTGTATGGCGTAATAGTGTGAGGGCTTGGTGACGGTCAGTTGCCCCGGATGATGGCGGTCATGGGCTGTGGAATCGGACCACCCCCGGTGTCATGTGGTTGCCATCTGCGACGGGTGTCGACTCATCCACGGGGAGGTGCGCAATGACCGACCTCATCAACCCCCACCTTGAACTTCCAGGTGTCCAGCAGGCCATGCTGGTTTACTTCTCGGGCGTTGGTCACGTTACCCGCGGGACCCTAGGTGGGGAAGCGTCCAAGCACCACCGTGCATTCGAATCGGCGCTCCGGATGCTCGGTGAGGCGTTGCGAACGCTGGGAGGCTTGAGGTTGACCCGCTTTGGTGGACACTCTAAGACTTGGGATTGTTCCCTGAGAGGAGTGTCAGAGAATGCCGAAGACGAGACGGCCGTACCCGGCTGAGTTCCGGGCGGAGATGGTTCGCCTGGTCAGGGCGGGTCGCACGCCTGGTGGGTTGAGCCGGGAGTTCGAACCGTCGGACCAGACGATCCGCAATTGGGTTAACCAAGCCGATATTGATGAAGGCCGCCGTGAGGGGCTAACGACTGCCGAACGCGAGGAGTTGCGCCGGTTGCGGCGGGAGAACCGGATCCTCCGGGAGGAGAAAGAGATCCTGGCAAAAGCAGCGGCCTGGTTCGCCGAGGAGACCGGATCGACCCCCAGGCGGCGTTTGGGTTCGTGAAAGCTAACCAGGCTTCTCATTCCGTGCGGCGCATGTGCAGCCTCCTGGGTGTCTCCCCCAGCGGCTACTACGCGTGGCTAGGTCGTAGCCCCTCCGCCCGCGAGGTCGCTGACCGGGCGCTGCGGGACCGGATTGTGGATATCCACAGCCGGTCCCGGGGAACCTACGGTGCGCCCCGTGTCCACGCGGAGTTGAGCTTCGAGGGTGTATGTGTAGGCCGCAAGCGGGTGGCCCGGCTCATGCGCCAGGCCAGCATCCAGGGGGTTCACCGCCGCCGTAAAGTGACTACTACCAGGCGGAATCCAGAACGAGCGGCAGCTCCGGACCTGGTGAAGCGGGAGTTCACAGCTGACGGACCGGACCGAACCTGGGTTGCGGACATAACCTATGTTCCGACGAAGGCAGGGTTCCTCTACCTAGCCGTTGTGCTCGACCTGTGGTCAAGAAAAGTAGTGGGCTGGTCCATGCGAGATGACCTATCCACACCGTTGGTGACCGACGCCTTGGACATGGCTATCGAACAGCGCAAACCCGACGGGGTGATCCACCACTCGGACCGGGGAAGCCAATACACGTCTGGGGCGTTCGGGGTCCGATGCGAGCAGGCCGGCATCGAAGTCTCGATGGGACGCCGAGGCGACGCCTACGACAACGCGGTAGCCGAGTCGTTCTTCGCCACCCTCGAGACCGAACTCCTAGACCGGGCCAGCTTCGCCAACCGGAACCAGGCCCGCTCCGCCGTCTTCGACTACATCGAAGGCTTCTACAACCCCCACCGGCGGCACTCGACCATCGGATACCACTCACCCGCCGACTACGAAAGGATTCCCCAACTACCCTGTGGATAACAAATCGCGAAGTGTCCGAAAAAGCGGGGCAACTCCATACTGCTACGTCTTGGCATGTTGGGCATTTTGTCCGGTCGTGGGGGCGTCAGGGTGGGCCGATGACGAGGTTTTGTCGTGCGGTTTCTACGACTTCTTGGGTGATGGTGGTGAGGTTGTTGATGTTGAGGATGCGTGTGATTTGGGCGAAGAGGCGTTGGACGAGCCGGAAGTTACCGCCGGTGATTCGTGCGACGGCGGCGACGGCTTCTGTGTCGGTGAAGTCGTCGGTGGTGAGGGTGAGCCCGAGTTTGTGGTAGTGGTGTTCGAGCACGAAGGTGAGTTCTTCGGCGCTGAGGGGCCGGTATTGGTGGGCGAAACCTATTCGGGAGTAGAGCTGTGGGTATCGGGTGAGGCGTTTCTCAAGTCCGGGCATGCCGATGAGGATGACTCCGACTCCGGTACGGTCGTGGTGGTCGCGTACTTGTTCGAGGGCGAGGTTCTTGAGCCGGTCGGCTTCGTCGACGATGATCAGTTCTGTGGTGGGACCCGCCCGGTGTTGGTCTAGCAGTGGGTCGTGGCTGTCGTCTGCTTGGAGGATGACGAAGCTCAGCCAATCGGCGGTGTGGGTGATGTGCGTGTGGACTTGGCGGGGGGTGGCGGTGACGGTTGGGGTGTAGATGACGGTGCGTGTCCTGTTGGCGTGTTGCCCTGGTTCGTGCCCGATCTGGAAGCGTGCGAGGAACGGTTCGAGTTTGTCCCAACAGTGGTGGGACGAGATCCTGGACGGAACCGCCTCGCAGGCCCCGAATGGGCGTCCAGCTCTCCTCCCCCAGGCCTCCCTCCCCCCTACGCCACAGACCTTCCCGGAAGGCCTCCCCACCGACGCACATACCCGGCTTCGGAGTCGCCGGCCGCACACCACAAGAATGAACTCCACTGCCATACCACCAGGCGCTTGTGAAGCCCGGTTGTGTCCCAGCGTTCGTTCAACTCCCCGCTGCAACAGAAGCAGTCGTCTGG
Source organism: bacterium (assembly GCA_026710435.1). Lineage (GTDB taxonomy): Bacteria > Actinomycetota > Acidimicrobiia > Spongiisociales > Spongiisociaceae > JAPPFW01. The sequence goes on from JAPOQZ010000257.1 coordinate 14,905, forward strand.
AAACCGGATAGCCCGCCAGTATCCGCCCACGACTTCGACCGGCGCAGCCGGGCGCCCCACAAAGGGTGCTACTGCTCAACCCAATCGGTGTGTCGTCGTTGTTACCGGACCTGACTACTTACCGAAGGCCGACATGGTTCGACCCGACCGGCCACATGTGCATAACCAAAACACCGAAGTACAGCAAAAGTGATAACCAAGAATCACAAACGGCCTTCTACCTGGGAATATGTGTAATTGAAGGCGGAGGGAGTGGGATTCGAACCCACGAGACCCGTCACCGGGCCCATCGGTTTTCAAGACCGACGCCTTCGTCCGCTCGGCCATCCCTCCGGTTTCCTGAGTATCGCAGGATCACAGCGGTCGGATCGACACGAGAACCCCGCTGAATCGCCTCCTACCGGCCTCGCGCTGTCTAGCCTCGACCCAGAAGGGAGCGACGGGGGAAGAAGAATGTCTGGACTCACAGCCGAGCAACTCCATAAGTTTCGCGAAGACGGGTTCCTGATCGTCGAGGGTGTCCTGTCGCCGGAAGATCTGGCCGCGATCAGATCCGAATACAGGGACGTTCTCGACTCGACGGCCGCTCAGCTGGTCGGGGAAGGCCGGATAAGACCGCTGCGTGGGTCGACGTTCTCGCAACGCTACATCGAGGCGATGCAGCAAGTCGACGACATGTACACCCTTTACCAGCATCTCGATATCTGCCTTCCGATGGTGAAGGAACTCGATCGCTCGCATACGATGAACGCCGGGCCGGAGGTGTTCCGCCTGCTCACCAGCCCCCGCCTGCTCGACATCGTGGAATCGGTGATCGGACCGGAGATCTACTCCAACCCGGTCCAGCACACCCGAATCAAACCCCCCGCCGACTGCCTGCCCGCCACCGTGACGGACTCCAACATCGCCGCCACTACATGGCATCAGGACGCCGGGGTCATCAACCCCGAGGCCGACGACACCGACATGCTGACCGTATGGTTGGCCGTCACCGACGCCACCATCGAGAACGGATGCCTGGTCGTCGAGCGAGCCAGCCACCGGGACGACCTGACCCTCCACTGCCCTGGTACCGCCGCCTCCGCTACCACCTACATCCCCGAGTCGATCATCGACCAGCACCGGGTCGTACCCCTAGAGGTCGAGGCGGGGGGAGTGGTGCTGCTGCACAAGCTGACCGAGCACGGCTCGCTGGAAAACCGCACCGACGACATCCGCTGGAGCTTCGACCTGCGCTACCAACCGATCGGCCAGCCCACCGGCCGCTCCGTCTTCCCCGGATTCGTAGCCCGCAGCAACGCCCACCCCGAGATGGTCGTCACCGACCACCGGGAGTGGGCCGACCTGTGGTGGCAGGCCCGCGACCGTATCGTCAGCGGCACTGTTCCATGGCAGTTCAACACCCGATGGGACGCCAACGCCCTGAACCCCGTCTGCGCCTGAAGCAGAGAATTCCACCGGAAAGGGCTCTCTTTCCGGCTCATAGAGGTATACAGTCGCGCCTACCGGCACCCGAGGAGGTGGCAAGATGGCCGGGCTGACCGCCGAGCAACTCGATCGGTTCCACGAGGACGGCTACCTGGTCGTCGAGGACGTTCTGGACGGAGCGGACCTGGTGGCCATCGAAGCCGAATACCTGGACATCGTCGACCGGGTGTCGACCGATCTGGCCGACCAGGGGAAGATACTGCCGCTCACCGGCACCACCTTCTCCGAGAAGTACGTAGAGGCGATGCAGCAGCTAGAGGACATGTACGACCTCTACCAGCATCTGGACATCTCCCTGCCGTTGCTCGACGGACTCGACCATGCCCACACGATGAACGCAGGACCCGAGGTGTTCCGCCTGCTCACCAACCCCCGCCTGCTCGACATCGTGGAATCGGTGATCGGACCGGAGATCTACTCCAACCCGGTCCAGCACACCCGGATCAAGCCCCCCGCCCGCCACCTGCCGGGCGCGGCCCTCGACGCCAACATCGCCGCCACCCTCTGGCACCAGGACTCGGCCGTCATCGACTCTGAGGCCGACGAGACCGACATGCTGACCGTATGGCTGGCGGTCACCGACGCCACCATCGAGAACGGGTGCCTCATCGTCGAGCGTGGCAGCCACCGCGAGGAGCTGACCCTGCACTGTCCGGGCAAGATCTTCCCCGCCGAGATCTACATCCCCGAGTCGATCATCGACGGGGACCGGGTCATCCCGATGGAGGTCCGGGCCGGAGGCGCGGTGCTGCTGCACAAGATGACGGAGCACGGCTCCCTGGACAACGACAGCGACGACATCCGCTGGAGCTTCGACCTGCGCTACCAACCGATAGGCCAGCCCACCGGCCGCTCCGTCTTCCCCGGATTCGTAGCCCGCAGCAACGCCCACCCCGACAGAGTCACCAGCGATCCCACCGAGTGGGCCGACCTGTGGTGGGACGCCAGGGACCGCATCGCCAACGGTACGACGCCCATGCAACTCAACGCCCGCTGGGAGGCCAACGCCCTGCAACCAGTCTGCGCTTGACACTTGCACACAGTGAGGGTGGGACCTTCACGGCACGTCCTCGACGTTCAGACCTGGGTCAGCGTGCAGCGCCGGATGCTCCGCCCGGAGTGTCCGGCATCGCCGTCGCGGGGTTCGACACTGATATCGACCACGTAGTACGCGGCCGGGTCCTGGCTGGCGGGAGCCTCCAAGCTTTCGGGATCGTCGGCGCTCAGCACTCCCCGCAAGCTCAGGTCGTGAACCTAGGTTCGGGGATCGGGCCAAGGAGTCAGGGATGCCTCTCCCCTGCCGGCTGCGCCGCGGCCTGCCGATCTGCTCCCTGCTGACGAGAGCCTGACGGTGAGAGGGCCACCGACTTCGAACGATCGCGTGTCGCCCGTGACCGGGTATCGGCCACGATGGTCGGGGTCCGGGGCGGTGGGTTCGACGATGTATCTGAGCACTGCGGATCCGCTGGATCCCGGTCCAGTGGCGCCACCAGAGCGCCCCCACCAGAAGGACGGTGACGGCGGCCACGAGCTCGGAACGATCGGATGGGTAGAGAACGGTGGCGGGCGCAAGGGCTTGGACCGTGGCGGCGACCACGGCCGCCGTCCCCCCTACCGTGGCGATCAGATCGACCCCGGCCACCGTGTAGTCATGGGCCCGGTGAATCTCGGTACGCGTCTCGGTGCCATCCGAACGCATGATGTCGTGGTGATACTTCCACACCATCCAACCCACGATCACCAGCGCGAGCCCCGAGGGCAGCCCGCGGAAATGAGGTCCCGCAAGCCCGGTGGGGCTCCCGAACCACCAGTCGAGGGTCAGGTAGGCGAGGTACCAGACCCCGGAGAGGGCGGTGAACAGCCCGCCGACCACTCCGGACAGCAATACGTAGGCCCGCCACAAGGTGGTACGTTCACCGCGCTGCCCCAGCATCCCCCAGTAGCGCAGCCAGATGGCGCCCCCACCACCAGCCCGGTCAGGGCTTCCAGCAACGTCCCGATGTCGCGAATCAGAACCACCGCGCCCGCTATGGCGTCGTAGCCCCACTCGAGAAGCCTCGCCAGGAAAAGGACCCCGAATACGGCGTTGCTGACCACCCCGATGAGCGATCCGGCCAGAACACCGTGCGCGAGACGGCCCGCCCGCCCCGCCATGCGGTGATGGAACGCCAATACCGCGCCCCACACCAGCCCCACGGAGGCCGGGGCGATGTCGAAGCGGCCTTCTATGAGGCTCCCGACCCATATCGACAACCCGGTGGCGGCTGTCACCAGGCTGCTCAACTCGGCCAGCACCAGGTACCCGCCCCCCGAAGAAGCCGGACTC
>JAPOQZ010000222.1 GCA_026710435.1 bacterium
GACGTCGGAAACGAACCGCCGGTGTATGCGGCTATCTACCATTGTGCAACGAGCCTGTGACAGATACAGCCTGCTCGTAGCGTTGGTCGGTTCCGGTTCGGCTCATCAAGCCCGGAACGCAAGCGAAACAGAGATACAGGACACTAGGAGGGTGCTGAGCAATCCACCAGCGGCCTGCCAACCGCCAGCAAAATGCCTGGGCTGGCGGGCGGCAGGTCTCAGCAATCGTCATTGTTCAGCACCGTCCTAGGAGCACGGATAGGTCGACACAACCGCCGTCATCTGCAACACCATACGCAGTGCCAATGTAGAAAACGGCTGGTCAAAGCCCCCAAAAACTGGTTAACCGTCGCAGTCGCTTACTCTCGAGCCGAGCAGCTGTCCGCGTACCCTCTAGGTCTCGATGGTGCAGACAGGGACGCCGACCTCGACCTCGTCGTCGATATCCACCAGGAGCCTGACGACGATCCCCGAGACCGGCGAGGGGAGATCGGCTTCGACCTTGTCGGTCTCCACGCGCAGCAGAGTGTCGCCCTCGGAGACCATGTCTCCCACCGACACGGTCCACTCGATAATCGACACCTCGTCGACGGTTTCGCCCAGTTTCGGCATCTTCACGTTGGTGCGGATTTCGTTCTCCTTCTCGACGCCGATAGACAATCTACCAGTGGCCGCTCCCGAGCCGCGACGGTTCCTTCCGGGCCGATCACCGGCCACCGGCGGGCGCGTAGATATTGCGGAACATGTCGTCGACCGACGCCGGGTCGCTGGCGGCGGCGGTTTCTTCGGCCTCTGCCACCCGGCGGGCAACCCTGGCCTCGATCTCCTCCGCTTGCTCGGCGGTCATCTCTCCCTCGTCGATGAGGCGGGCGCGATAGGTATTGATCGGATCGCGCTCGTACCAGCGGTCGAACTCCCCCTCCGGACGGTACGGGGCGGTGTCGGCACGCGAGTGGCCGGCATACCGGTAGGTCTTCATCTCCAGCAGGGTCGGTCCTTGACCGGCCCTGGCCCGCTCCAGCGCGCCGGACACGGCTTCCGCGACCGCATCCACGTCCTGGCCGTCGACGATCTCGCCCGGTATCCCGTAGGAGATCGCCCGGTCGGCCAAGTCCTCGATTGGAGTGGTCAGGCGGATGGCGCTGTACTCGCCGTACTGGTTGTTCTCGCACACGAACACCACGGGCAGCTTCCAGATCGCCGCGAGGTTCAACCCTTCGTGGAAGGCGCCGATGTTGGCGGCGCCGTCACCGAAGATCCCGATCGCGGCGTCGTCGGTGCCCCTCACCTGGGCGGTGAGCGCGGCACCGGCCGCGACCGGTATCCCCGCGCCGATGATGGCGAAAGTCGGCAGCAGGCCGACGGACATGTCGCACAGGTGCATGGATCCGCCCACCCCGCCCATGGAGCCGATAGTCCGTCCGGTGATCTCGCCCAGGACGGTTCGGGGGTGCATACCCAGGGCGAGGGCGTGACCATGCCCTCGGTACGTACAGGTAACCCGGTCGGTCGGCCGAGCAGCGGCTGCGATCCCGACCGCCACCGCCTCCTGTCCCTGGCAGGTGTGGGTAGTGCCATGGACCAAACCCTCGAAGAACATGGCCTGGACACGGTCCTCGAAGGCCCTTATCTCGCACATGGCCTCGTAGCGGGCCGGGCGACCCGCCTGGAGCCTGGCCCGGCGGTCCAACGATGTCGCGGTCATCTGCCGACCCCCTTTCCCTCCCACCAGTGCGGCGGGCGGCGTCCTGTTTCGAGCAAGGTGCTCACCTGAGTGGCTATGTACTCCGGTCCCGGCAGGTAGCGCTGTTCGAGTTCCTTGCCGAAGGGAACATGCACGTCCGGGCAGGTGATCCTGATCGGGGGAGCCTTCAGGTCCGAGAACAGTTCGGCGGTGACGAAGGCGGTGATCTCCCCGCCCCACCCGCCGGTGAGCGGGTTCTCCTCGACGGTGACCAGCCGCCCTGTCCGGGCCACCGACTCGAGGAGGGTCTCCTTGTCGTAGGGAACGAGCGTCTGCAGGTCGATGACCTCGGCGGACCACGAGGCCCCTGCGGCAGCCTTGAGCGCCGCCGGCACCATCGCGCCGAGAGCCACCAGCGTGACATCGGCACCGTCGGTGAGTCTGGCGGCCTGGCCGAGCGGGATTATGGCGCCGCCGCCTGTCTCCACCGGGGCCCGCTTGGCGTAGAGTGCGCGGGGCTCGAGAAACACTACCGGGTTGTCGTCCCGGATAGCCGCCCGCAGGAGTCCGTAGGCGTTGTGCGACCCGGACGCCACCGCCAACTTCACTCCCGGCGTGCTGTACATCCAACTCTCCAGGGTCTGGGAATGCTGGCATCCGAACCCGAGGCCGGCCCCGATCGACGCCCGGATCGTCAGCGGCACGGTCACCTTCCCCCGCGACAGGTAGTGGAACTTGGCCGCCTCGGTGACCAACTGGTCCAGCGCCACGCCTATGAACTCGATGAACATGATCTCGGCCACGGGACGGAGCCCGGTGGCGGCAGCACCGACAGCCGCTCCGAGGAAGCCCATCTCCGAGATCGGGGTGTCGCGCACCCTGGTTGGACCGAACGTCTTCAGGAGCCCGGCCGAGGTCTTGAAGGGTCCTTCGGCAACCGCTATGTCCTCTCCGAAGACCACCACATCCGGGTCGGCGTGCATCTCGTCCGCCAGCGCGGTCGCTACCGCCTGGTTCATCCGCATCTTGCGCATACCGCTCCCTCCGACCTGCCGAGACTATACCGATCCCAACCGGTGGGATGTAGAGTCTACTTAGTCTGGTCTGGCTAAGCTATATCCATGGCTACCACGGTAGTGAACACTCATGAAGCCAAGTCGCGACTGTCGGAGTTGATCCGCCAAGCCCACGAAGGACGCGAGGTCATCGTCGCCCGGAATGGACAACCTGTCGCCAAGATAATCGCGTGGCCGCCACCGCGCCCCGAACGCCGGCCCGGCGCATGGGCTGGAAGGGTCCGGTATCACAGCGACATCGTCGGATCCGATGAGGATGTCGTCGCGATGTTCTCCGAGTCGGCGAGTGGTGGAGTGGATTGAGGATCCTGGTCGACAGTCACGTGGCTCTCTGGTGGCTGGACGCGCACCCGTCTCTGGGACCCCGGTGCCGCAGTTCGATCGAGCTGGCGGACATGGTGTTCTTCTCGGCCGTCACCCCGTGGGAACTCGGGATCAAGAAGGCTCTCGGAAAGCTCTCGTTCCCGGCCGGCCTGACGGACAAGCTCAAGGCCGAGGGCTTCGAAGCCCTATCGATCTCGGCACGGCATGCCGAGCACGCAGCCGGCCTCCCTACGCATCACCGGGACCCGTTCGACCGGATGCTGGTCGCTCAGGCTCAACTCGAGTCCCTGACGCTGGTGACTGCCGACCGTGCCCTGCACTCCTATGACGTGGATCTCATCGCAGCCTCGGAGTGATCTCGCATCACCACCATTCCGGTCGTCAGGCTGGAGCCGGCCATGGAGCTCGGGGCGCCGGCGGGGCTCCAAGCCATCGGCAACCCCACAAAGGGGTTAGCGGGAGACACCGCTGACGGGAGGACTCAACCGAGAGCTCCTACCTGGTATACCGAGGGCGGTTGCTCTCCCATGAGGTGCTCGACGAAGTAATCCCAGCGGCGACGCGTGAAGTACGGGTCCTCGTACCAGGTGCCCCACGTTGCGGCGTAGTCATGGTTCCGGTTGGGAAGTACCAGCAGGTCGAAGTCCCGGTTCGCTTCGACCAAGGCATCGACCAGTTGGAGGGTTGCCGCAGGGTTGACGTTGTCGTCCATGTCGCCTGTCACCAGGAGCAGCCTGCCTCGAAGGTTTCTTGCCGGCGTCCGGTTGGCCTGTGCATCCCAGCCGGGTCCCTGGAACGGCCCGACCCAGCGTTCGCCCCAGGTGACGTTGGTGAGCGCCAGGTCGTGGTTGCCCGACGACGCCACGCCCATACGGTAAAGATCCGGGTATCCCAGCATTGCGCGGACCGCGGCGTACGCGCCTGCCGAGTGACCGTAGATGCCTACCCGATCGAGATCGAGATAAGGTCGGGCTTCAGCCAGTTGCGCCAGCACCGCGACGTGATCCGCAAGGTTGCCCGCCGGCCCGTCCTTGCCGTGCTGGTCATCGAGGAAGGCCCTGGACCTGCCCGGCGTTCCCCGGCCATCAACGGTGAACACCACGAATCCGAGGTCGGCCAGGCAGCGCGTGCTCTCCCCCACCACGTCGGTGAACCCGCGGGGAGTTCTCGTGGCCTGCGGACCCGCATAGATGCTCTCGACCACCGGGTACTTCTTGGCGGGATCGAAATCGTGGGGCAGGACGATCATCCCGTGGAGGTCGCTCTCGCCGTCGCTTGCCTTGGCGGTGAACCGCTCCGGGTATCGCCATCCCGTGGCGAGGAGCGGAGATACGTCGGCTTCGGCTACCCGTACGACCAACTCGCCCGAGGACTTCCTCAGGACCGTCCTCGGTGGTTGGTCGATCCGTGAGAAGCGATCCACGAAATAGCGGCCATCGGGCGAGAAGTCCACCCAGGGAGGCCACTCCCCATGCTCCGCGTCCTCCGGCGTCAGGAGGAGCGACGCCCCTCCGTCGAGGCCTACGGCATAGAGGTGGTGGTAATACGGGTCTCTCGATGCTTCCCTGCCGGCGCCCATGAAGAAGGCGGTCCGCGTCTCCTCGTCGACCCGTACCAAGTCGGTGACCAGCCATTCGCCGCCGGTCAGCTGCCTGCTGGGGCGCCCCTGACCGTCGAGCAGGTACAAGTGGCCCCAGCCGCTCCTGGCGGAGTACCAGATGATCTCCTGGTGGTCCCGGCTAACCCAAACATTGGGACAGCCGTAGTAGAGCGCGTTGAGGTCGATCGGCGTTTCGCTCTCCTCCTCCACGAGTACCGCGCATGCGCCGGTCACCGGATCGGCTGAGACCAGGCGGACGGAGCGCCGGTCCCGGTCCCAGTGCAGGAAGAACACCGCGTCGCCGCCGGAGGCCCACCAGGCGTGACCCAACTCGATGGGAGTCAGGAACGACGACTCCAGCGGTGCCCACGACAGCTCGGCACGCCTACCGGTCCCTGTCTCGAAGACGATCAAGTGGGCCAGCGGCAACTCGGAATCGCCCGGCAAGGCCTGGCGATAGGAGTGGATGCGGGGTCGCAGCGATCCGTCCTGCGGGGCTCCCTGCCACAGGTGCATCGTCCCGACACGCCGCTCGTCGAGTCTATGGGTCAGGAGGTAACGCTCGTCGGGAGACCAGAGCACCCTCGGCACAACGTTCCGGTTACCGAGACGGTCGGTGACCGCCGAGTTGCGGCCCTCCGGGGACGACCCGTAACCGCAGGCTGCTTCGGCGTCGCTGGTAAGAAACGCCGACGTGCCTTCTACGTGATCGACCAGAACCAAGTCGCCTGCATCGACTCTCGCCTCGTACCTTCCGGAAGGTGAGACGTTCCCCGACCGGATCCCCGGCGCCCGGACTGCCCGCTCCCGCAAGGAGGAACCATCCAGCCCGCATTCCCACGATCCGTCACCGACCTCGAAGGCTATTCGGGAGCCATCGGCCACGTACTCGAACGTCTCGAACGGGAGCCGCCGGGGCTCGACCTCCCTTCCAAGGACCGCCGAGAGAGCACGTGCCACCATCCGGTGGTCGAACGCCTCTCGCTGGTGGCCGTCCTCGGCGTCCACCAGCATGAAGCGCCGGCCCGAGGCCGACTCGGACCGGTACCAGAAAGCAGTGGAGTCCGGTAGCCAGCGCACCGGCGTTTCGAGGTTGAACACCAGGGATTTGACATTCCGATGGAGCATCGCCTCGGCTCGCCGGTACCGCTCCCGCATGTCCGGATGCCGGCCGGTGCTCATCGGTCGCAATCCGGAGCGCAGGCGCGCGCGGTCACGAACGGTACGCAGGAACCCGGCCGGTACAGACTTCGAGTACGCCTGAGGGAGGAAGCGTCCGTACCGCGTTTCAGAGGAGTCCCCGGAGGATTTCCAGCCTGACACCTGCGACGTAGGTGATGGTCGGGTTCACCACCTGGGTGGCGCGCGCTTCGAGGATCTGGCTCAGCAGCAGGACGGCTTCTCGGGGTTCGAGCCCGTAGTCGGCATGAAGCCAGCGGATCAGCTCGCCGACGGCCACCCTGAAGGCCCTTTCCGCGGGGCGGTCGGCCGCCACCGTGAAGATGCGGTCGGGGGTGACGATCCGGGGCCAGATCATCTCCGCCGGCCGTTGCATCAGTTCGACCCTCAGCCGCAGGAGGGCGCTCGTCTCGATACCCGTACCCGCTATCTCGCCGTCGCCCTGTACCGCGTGCACATCGCCGAGATGCAGCAGAGCACCCGGGACGTTGACGACGAGGCGCACCCTGGCTCCCGGTCCCACCTCCTGCACGTCCATGTTGCCGCCCCATGGGCCGACCCGTACCGTCGACTGCGCTTCGTGGGCGGGGGCAACAGCCACCATCCCCACCATCGGCCGGGCAGGGATGGTCAGCCCACGATCCCAGATCACCTCATCGCCCCGTATCCGGACGACACGCGCCGCGGCTCGGCTCGAGGTCGTGACGGGTGTGCTCGGGAAGAGCGGGTTGGTCCCGGCGAACGTCGTGTATCCGACCGGCGCCAGTTCCATGTCCTCGATCACGACTTCTATCGCCATTCCCGGCTTGGCGCCGTACACCCAGATGGCGCCAGAGGACGGGTTGGCGCGCTCGACCTCGTAGGAGTGGTGTTTCGACCACTCATCCCGGAGCTCGTCAGGCACTACCGAGATGTCAGGACCCCGGTTCATCTGGGTGACCACCTCGAACACCTCGCCCGGTTCCACCGACAGAGTCGAACGGTTCGTGGGACTTGCTTCGTAGTAGAGGGGAGAGGGCCCCTGGCGCCGGATCATCTGCGGATCATCCTCCCAGGATCTCCGCCAACCGGTCGGCGATTATCTTCTCCTGGCCGGCCTGCAGGGTGGACACCCGGATGTCGAGATGGTCCCGATCCGGATCCACCCACTGGTAGTGGGGGCGAAGGATGATGCATGGTTCCCCTTCGTGCAGTTCCTTCACCACCTTCGCCAGGCTCTTGGGCGAGCGGGAGCGGTCGAACGTGACGCGCAGGGAGTCCGGTGGTTTCGGATCAGAGGTAGCGGATCCGTCCTCGTAGGAGAAACTTAGGTACGGAAACCCGTCGAGACGGGACCGCATGCTGTCCATGAGCCGCCGGTACCGGCGGAATCGCTGCGCGTGGTCCATCTCCAACCAGGTCTTCAGAGCCGCGTATGCCGCCACTATCTCGGTGCGCCCGACCTTCATGTGCCGTCCGAACGCCTGCGCGTCCGGTCCCTCGAAGGCCAGGTAGCTGTTGCTGCGGGCAGCCGTGATCCCGGCGGCCGTTCCGGTGAGGATGCCCGCCATCGAACCGGCGCCGAAGAACTTGCCGCTGTAGGTAGCGAAGTCGGCGCCGGCGCGGACGTACTTGCTGAAGTTGTCGAGGGGGTACACCTGCTCGGCCGCGTCGACTATCACCGCCAGGTGATGGCGTTCGGCGATCACGAGAACCCGGTCGAACGGAACCACGTTCGGCGCGCCGGGAGCATAGAAGAAGATCCCGGCCGTCCGCTCGCCGATGACGTTCTCGATGTCTGCCTCCGAAGTGGAAGCCTCGTCACCGGCCATCACTATCCGACCGCCGGCGCCCTCGAGACTCCGATCATAGAAGGTACGCCTACCGGCCTGGACCACGAACTCGTTGCGGAGCCCTGTGGTATCGGGAATCCGGGCTACCAGGTCCTCCCTTCCTTCCGTGATGCAGGCAGCCGTTGCGAGCACCGCTGCTGCGGCGGCACCGGGCGTGACCAGTGCCGCTTCGATCCCGAGCAGCCCGGCGATCGCCCGGCCGGCCGCGTCGGAGAGGCTCTCGACTTCCAGAAATGATTCGTTGGCGACCGAGATGGCCTCCAGCACCGGTCCCCGGGGGAGGCTGCCACCCAGCCCGGTCAGGTCGTTGTGCGCGTTGATCACCGGACGGACGCCCAGGTCCGAAAGAAGCCCGAGCCCCGTCCTCCCACCGTTCATGAGCCGGGCACACCCCCCGTTACCGGCCATGAGCGAGGACCGGCGATCATCACCCGGATCGGGTTGTGAGGATCTCCGCCAGCCGGTCAGCGCCGATGCTGCCGCCGCTCGCTATGCAGACGACAGGGCCGTCCCTCCGGTCTCCGAGCGCGGCGGCCAGGGACATGGCGCCGGAACCCTCCACCACCAGCTTGTTCCCCAGCGCCAAGCGGGCGATGGCCGTACGCACGTCGTCCTCGGAGACCGGAACGACCCTGTCCACCACGGAGCTCACCAGCGGGTACATCTCGTCGACCACCACCGGTACCGCGGTGCCGTCGCAGATCGTCTCCCCCGCCTGTACCCATGTCGGGCTTCCGGCCTCCAGGGCCGCTCCCAGCGAGGGGCAGGCGGTGCTCTGCACTCCTACCACCTCGACGGCAGGCCGCAGGTGCTTGATCACGCTTCCAATCGCCGCCACCAGACCGCCGCCGCCCACAGGGATGTAGACGGCCGTCAGTTCGGAGAGCTCGTCGAGTATCTCGAGACCGATCGTTCCGGAGCCCGCCAGCATCGAGGGGTCACCCCACGGGTTGAGGTAGCTGTACGGCTCCTGCTCCCATCCCCGGTCGAAGACGTAGTCCATCAACGCCGAGAACGGCACCGGCACCGGGGTGACCCCGTAAGAGCGGACACCGTCGACCTTCACCCGCGGAGCGCTGTCCGGCAGGAGGCTCCTTGCCGGCACCCCGAGAAGGCGGGCCACGTACCCGAGGGCCTGGGCGGTATTACCCGCGCTCTGCGTGCTGAGCCCCCTCTCCAGCTCGGCGCCGGACAGCGATCGGGCCCAGTTCAACACTCCCCGGAGCTTGAACGACCCGGCAGGCTGGAGGCATTCCGCCTTGATCCAGACGGGCTCTCCAGGCTCCATGGTCCTGTACCTCAGGAGCGGGGTGCGCAAGGCCACGTCGCTGATACGACCGGCCGCCTCCTGCACGTCACCGATGGAAGGTGGGGGAATAGGCGGGCCGCCGGACCCGGTTCTCATCTGGTTCATTCGTTCACTCCCTGCTGTCGTCCTCTTGGAAGATCGGGGAATAGGGTATGCACATCGGTGACCCGGTCCTGGGGTCGGTGACCACGGAGGCCTCGACCCCGAAGCAGTCCCGCAGCAGCCCGGGCGTCAACACCTCGCCGGGAACGCCGTCGGCTACCACTTCACCGCCCGACATGGCAACCATGCGATCCGAGAACCTGGCCGCATGGTTGAGGTCGTGGAGCACCATAACGAGCGTAACCCCCCGATCTCGATTCAGGCTTGACACCAGCTGCAGCAATTCCAGCTGGTGCCCGATGTCGAGGAAGGTGGTGGGCTCGTCCAGGAGGAGGATATCGGTCCGCTGAGCAAGGGCGAGCGCCACCCAGGCGCGCTGACGCTCGCCCCCCGACAGCGTGTCGAGAGGGCGGTGGACGAAGTCCTCGAGGCGGGTCAGCCGGACGGCTTCCTCGATTGCCGCATCGTCTTGGCGGCGGAGCATCCCGAGCGTGCCGACATGGGGAAACCGGCCCTGCTCCACCAGCTCCAGCACCGTGAGTTCGGCCGGGATCTCGTGCACCTGAGGGAGGATCGCCATCTGCCGAGCCACCTGCCGGGTCGGCAGGCGGTTTATGTGCTGGCCGTTGAGGTACACGGTGCCTGTCAGGGGAGCGATCAGGCGCGCCAGGGTCTTCAGGGTGGTGCTCTTTCCCGATCCGTTCGGACCCACCAGCGCGGTCCTGCCGCCCCTCTCGATGCTTAGGCTGAGGTGCTGGGACACGACGTGAGCCCCGTATCCGGTGGAAATGCCCTCGGTCACGAAGGCGGGATCCCTGACAATCGGCTCCTTACCGGTCATCGCATGCGTTCCCGCATGAGGTAGAGGAAGAACGGTGCTCCCACCAGGGCTGTGAAGGCTCCAACCGGTACGCGGCTGCCGCTCTCGGTCCGGATATCGACAAAGGGGATCCAGTCGAGCGAGAACACGCGAGCCAGCAGGTCGGCGCCGACGAGGATGACGGCTCCTACCAGAGCCGAGCAGATCAGAAGCCTGCGCAGGTCCGAGCCCACCAGGGTGCGCGCCAGGTGCGGGCCGATGAGACCCAGGAAAGCGATGCCACCGACGACAGACACCGATCCCGCCGCCAGCACGACGGCAGTCATGAGGATGAATGCACGGGCGAGTTCCGAACGCAGTCCGAGGCTCACCGACACGCTGTCTCCCAACTGCAGCGCATTGGCGAGAGGGATGGCCACCACCACCAGCGGAAGGACCAGGGCAGCAACAGGGACCAGAAAGACCAGGTGGTCCCATGTCCGAGTGCTGAGCGATCCCACCAGCCACAGTACGATCGAATCGATGTGGCTGCCCGAGATCAACACCATGAACGACGTGACCGACGAGACCGCGGCGGCAACGACAACCCCGGTCAGGATGAGCCGGATGGGATCGGTGCCGGCGCGGCGGTAGCTGAGCGCGTAGACGAGGGCACCGGCCGCCAAACCACCCACGATCGCCGCCAGAGGTACGAGGGCGTTCAGATCGTTGAGCGAACCCTCCGATCCGAACGTGAACACCAGCGCCAGGACGGCGCCCTGGGTCACCCCGACTGTTGCGGGAGCAGCCAGAGGGTTCCGGAGCACCGACTGGAGGAGCGCCCCGGAAGAGGACAGCATCGACCCGGCCAGCGCGGCGATCAGGACACGGGGAAGTCGCACCTCCCACACAGAGATGCGGTGATGGACCTCCTCTGCCCGGTCGAACAGGGCCCCAACGACGAGATCGGGACTGAAGATCACCGGACCCAACATCATGTAAGCGAACATCACAGCCAGGAGCAACGCGCCGAGCGTCACGAGCCTCCGCCGCGAGCGGATCTCCGGTGTGGCGACAGCTTTCCGGCGCCGGGCGACGGCCGCGGTGGCGGTCACGGAATGGCCCTTCTCCGCACCAGCCCTCGTTGCATGAGCACCAGCAATACCGGAGCTCCGAGAACGACCGTCCACAGACCGACCGCTATCTCGTGAGGATGAAGGGCGAGCCGGGCGGCCATGTCGGCGCCCACAACGAGGATCGCGCCTACCGCGGCAGAAACAGGGAGGACGATCCGGGCGTCCGAGGTCCGCAGCAGCCTGCGGACGATGTGGGGCGACACGAGTGCTATGAATCCGATCGGACCGGCGATGGCGATCACCGGAGCCACCAGCAGAACCGACGCCACGAACAAGAGCGCCCTGGTGCGCCGGACACCGACACCCAGGCCCTCGGCCGTCTCGTCACCCAACTTCAGGATGTTCAGTGGCCTCCCGGCCAGGAGGAACACGACCGGGAGAGCAATCGTCCAGGGGGCCACCAGACGCACCTCCTCCCATTGGACGTCGGAGAGGCTCCCGACCAGGAAACGGTAGATGACAGAAACGCCGCCGAAATTGGGCGCGAGCGTGATGACCGCTATCACCAGCGCGTTGAGCAAGGCGGTGAATGCCGCTCCCACCAGCAGCATTCGCATGGGGTTGCCCTTCAGGCTCACCAACGACAGGATCATCGTTCCCGTCACCAGACCGGCCAGGAGAGCGGCTAGCGGCAGGGCGATGCCGGGGAACGGAAGCCGGAAGGCAACGATGGTGGCGACCGCCAGGGAGGCGCCTGCGGACACGCCGATCAACTCCGGACCGGCAAGAGGGTTCCTGAGTGTGTCCTGCATCACCGCGCCTGAAACACCGAGCATCCCACCCGCTAACAGTCCGCCTATGAGTCTGGGAAGGCGGAGGTTCTGCACGATGAACTGCTGGTTTCCCTCGGATGTCGGCGAGCCGAGGAGGGCGTCGAGTACCTGCCCGGCCGACAGGTCGGGTGTCCCCCGCATGAGTGACACCACAGCCACCACCGCACAAAGGCAGGCGACGACCGCCACCACGATGGCCGCTCGCGCCCACCGGCTCCGGAAGAGCGAGTGGCTCCTCAGGTAGAGGAGGATCGCGAGCCCAGGCGACCCTCCTCTACAGGCTTAACCCCCCAGGTCACCCCACCTATGTCGTCGGCAACCACACCGACAGGTCCCCCGGATGATCGTAGATGGCGGGCCAGCCGGCACTCAGGTAGCACTGGTAGGCCCACTGGAGCATCAGCAGCCCGTGACCGAAGGAACCCGCCGAGTCCTCTTCACACACCCTGCCTTCGCGATGGGCGGTGGTCTGGAGCCACACTTCCTGGGTGACGGTGTCGTAGCGGGCGCTTCCGGGCCAGGTGATCATCACCCACACCTCGGGATCCGTCTCCACGATGAACTCCCAGGCGAACTCGCTGTCCGGGGATCCGTACTCGGATTCACCCTGGTCCGGGAAGGCACAGGTCCCGGCGCCTTCCGAATGGAGGAACTCGCAGAAGGAGGAGGAGTCCCAGATCATCCAGTTGCTGTCCCCGAAACCGACGGCCACCCTGGTGCCAACCGCACCGGCAGGAAGATTGGCCGACAGGGCTGCGACGTTCGAGTCGAACCTGGCGATAGCTGCGGCTGCCTCTTCCTGCCGGCCGGTCAGGACACCCACGTCAATCCACCCCTCCTTGAGAGTCTCGACACCGCCGATGTCCACCAGATACACCGGTGCTACGACCTCGAGCGCATCGCGAACCTCTTCCTCGCCGACCCGCCCGATGATGAGGTCCGGTTCGAACTGTGCGACTTCCTCCACCGACATGCGGTCGCCGAGCACGGGAATCTCAGCAGCTCCGTCGCCGTAGTAGGCAGCGGCACTGCCCCACCCATCGCCTCGATGCTGGGCGATAGGCACTATTCCCAGGTCCGACGTGAGGTCGGTGCAGTTGTCCTGCACGCATAGGATCCGTTCGGCGGGATTGTCGAGGGTGATCTCGCGTCCGCTTCCGTCCGTGACCGTGAGGGTCGGGGCCGCTGCCGTGGTCGTCGGCGCTGCCGTGGTCGTGGGCGCTTCGGTGGTCGTGGGCGCTTCGGTGGTGGTCGGCGCGGCGGTTGTGGTGGTAGCCGGCGCAGCCGCCTCGGTAGTGGTCGGCGCGGCGGTGGTAGTCGGCGGGGCCGGAGCCTCCGTCATCGGAGTGGTGGCCCCCTCCGTTGCGTCGCTCGTGTCCTCACCACCACACGCGGATACCACAAGAAGCAATACCACTAGCAAGGCGCAAACCCGGATTGCCCGGTGGGGTAAGGACTCGAAGGCTCTCAGATTGACCATGGCGTAGCAGTTCTCTTCCGATAGACGACCTCTCATCCAGAATGATAATGAGTCTCACTTCTATACTCAATTCCTTCCCCGGCCTTGCCTAATGTGCAGGCGCGCAATGAGCAATGACTCTCGGGGCGTCCGTGGCAGGGGGCATCCGCCCACTGGGCGGTTCCGCTCTGTGAGGTCAATCCCGGCATGAGTATCCCAGATGTATCTCGATATCTCTGAGTTTTGAGATGGTTTCCGAGCGTTTATGTCACAACCGGGTGGTATCATACGAACGTATGTACGACTACTTACTCGACTGCCCGGACCGGGACACCATCCGACCCGGGCTCGGCAACAGTTCCGGAACCGGCCCGGGCGACGACGCATTCACTAGCCGCTACCAGCAGGAACGGCAGCGGGTCTACGACCGGGCCGCTCACATGGTGAACACGGCGGGCTACGCGCATGCGGATGTGGAGGATGCCAAGGCCGAAGCCGGCCTGGTACGCGATCAGGCCAAGGTAAGCCGAGCCAAGGGTGGGCAGATCGCATGGGTCCGGCACATGCTGAGACGTGGTGCTGTGGCCCGCATGGGGTACCGCAACCCCACGGAGATGGTCGCGTCCCGCCTCGATGCGCCACGGTCCACGGCCCGTGACCTGGTGTACCTGGCCGAGCGGCTGGCGGACCACCAGATCGAGGCAATCCGGGCGGGTGCCGTCTCGTATGAGCGTGCTCTGGCCGAGACCCGCCTCGCCGAGGCGGGAGCGTCCGAGGAAGTAATAGAACGTAGCCGGGACCTCGACCTCGAAGCCGTGCGGCGGCTCCTGTACGAGCGCCGCAAGATGACCAGAGCCGACGAACGGGAACTGTTCGAAGGTCAGTACCTGATGTTGCAGCCATCGTTGGATGGCAACCACATCCAGGTGAAGGGGCGGCTCGGTGCCCTGGAAGGAGAGCTATGCCGCCAGGGCCTGGACCGTAGAGGAGAGAAGCTGGTTCCCGCCGGCGACGACCGTCCCGGCGCGGGACAGCGCCGAGCCCTGGCACTCACCTCGCTCTGCCAAGACGAACTAGACCGCCAACCCCAACCGGCCCGCACCACCGCGGAACGGATCCGGGCTGCCAGAGGGCGGCGTGAACCGTCGGTCATGATCGTCGCTCACCAGCCCATAGCCGAGACATCCGGCTACGAGCTGGGCGTAGCCGTCTTGGGAGGAGCCCGTGTCGGGCCCGACACCGTGGACCTCATCAGATGCTTGGGCCCCACCGAGAGGATCACCACCGACGGTCTCAACATCGTGCAGCACGGAACCACCACCACGATCCGACCGTCTCTGCGCCGCGCGGTGCTCGCCAGAGACGACGGCTGCACCATCGACGGATGCACTTCGGACTACCGCCTCGAGGTTCACCACATCGTCCCCTCATCCCAAGGCGGGAAACACGCAGCTGATAATCTCGCCACCCTATGTTGGTGGCACCACCACGTAGCCGTACACCGCCGGGGTATGCGCATCGATCCCCAATCACCGCCCCGACGCCGGCGGCTCATACCGCCCAGGACAAGGTCCTGCGGCTACCAGCCACCCGACCCCGATCCCCACACGCTCGCCATCCTCCGAGCGCTACACGCCCCGACCAACCGCGCCCCACCCTGAATCGGTCGGGAACCTCGCGAGGCGCTCCCGGAACGCCGGGTCGTCCAGGTCCAGGTAACAGGTCTCCATGCTCACGCCGTCTACCTCTAACTCGACTACCTGGCGTTACGTACATCACTCGCAGGCTCCATGATTCAGCACTTACAAGTGGCCTATTATCACACCTAGAACTGGTATGATTTAGCACTCACACTGAGTCGGCTTGAGGCAGGAGGTGCGTGTGCATGGAGCCTTGACACCGGATGGTTACCTGCCTCGGGTGGCGGACGGCGAAGTGGAGTTCGCACTGCGGGCCGCTCCGGCGGTTGTCATTGAAGGAGCACGGGCCACTGGCAAGACCTGGACGGGGCGTCGGTTCGCTGCCGGCGCGGTGACCATCGACGACTCCGACGACGTCCGGTTGGCAGTGGCGCTCGATCCCGGCGCCCTACTCGATGGCGACACTCCCCGTCTCTTGGACGAGTGGCAACTGGCGCCGCGGATATGGAATCCGATGAGGCATGCCTGCGACCGCCGGGCCCGGCCGGGCCAGTTCATCCTCACGGGCTCCGCCGATCCTCCCGATGATGTGACCAGGCACTCCGGCGCCGGCCGGGTGATGCGCGTGCGTTTGAGGCCGATGTCGCTCTTCGAGTCGGGTGAGTCGAGCGGATCAGTGTCGCTGCGCCAGCTTCTCGACGGCAAGCAGACCGCAGGCGGGCGCTCCGATCTGGAGATCGCCGACTTGGTGGATCTCGTGTGCCGCGGTGGATGGCCCTGGCTCCTAGGAGAGTCGCCTCAAGTGGCCCAAACCCGGCTGCGCGGCTACCTCGGCGAGATCGCTCGAACCGACGTGGCCCGGTCGGGCGGCCCTGCCCACGATCCCACAGGCGTGAGCCGTCTGCTCGTATCGCTGGGCCGCAACGAGTCCACCAATGCCTCTTACAAGACGCTGGCAGGCGACATGAGCGGCGGCCGCGACACCCCGGTGCATCCCCGCACCGTCAAGAGCTACATCGACGCTCTGACGCGGTTGTTCATCGTGGAGGGTCTACCGGCCTGGGCGCCGCACCTGCGGTCGAGGGCGCAGCTGAGACGTTCGGAGAAACGCTACTTCGTCGATCCCTCGCTGGCGGTGGCAGCCCTCCGGACCTCTCCGACCCGGCTGCGCACCGATCTCAGCTTCTTCGGTCTACTGTTCGAGTCCCTGGTCATGCGAGACCTACGGGTGTATGCGCAGACCAACGACTGCCGGGTGTCCTACTTCCGCGACAACACGTCGCTGGAGGTCGACGCGGTGATCGAGCGAGGCGACGGCGAATGGATGGCCGTGGAGATCAAGCTCGGCGGCGAGAAACTGATCGAACAGGGCGTCAGGTCTCTGCTGAGGCTTCGCAACAGGGTCGACACCGACCGGGTGGGCGAGCCATCGGCCCTGGTGATCATCACCGCCACCGGCTACGGCTTCAAGCACCGCGAAGGCGTCCAGGTAATACCAATAGCGACCCTTGGACCCTAAGCGGGCTTCAGGAACTTTTCCGGAAGCTCACACCACACCGGGCAATCATCCCGTGGCATTGACAAGGCTGTCCGAACATGTAACGGTCTGGCAATGGCGACAAGAGAGCGTAGGGAAACGGCTGAGGAGTTCGAGGCTCGCCTGCAGAGACAGCAGGAGGAGGTGGAGGCCGGCGCGAACGATAACGTGTTGGCAGAGAACGTCCGCTACCTGGAGCGACACTCCCGGACGGCTACCTCTTCGACAGGTCGAGCTGTATCGTCCGGTTGGGTCCGACCCTGCCGGATCATGTGTTCGTGACAGCAGAGATTAACGTTGTCTCCTCGGGTCGCGTTAGGATCCCGGCCTTCTGAGAGTACCGCCCGCGCTGGGAACAACACCGAAGCCCCGAAGATGGCCAGGTGAGGCGCGGGGTGGGCAGCGAACTACTTCTACTGCCGCCTTCCCGTGAGGCGTATCGACTCACGCAGCCACGTGACGCTCTCCTCAACCATCTGGTCCTCGTCAGTGCCTGGTGGGAGGGTGGCTAGCTCTACGCAGACGAGGCCATTGAAGCTGGCCGAACGGAGTTCCGACAGGACCCTGCGTAGTTCGAGATGACCGGTGCCTAACGAGACGCTCGGCCACCAGCCTCCCGGGTCTCCGAAGGAGGCGTCGGCGAGGTTGAGGTCCTTGAGGTGGACCAGGTCGGTCTTGGGGGCCAGCAGGCGGGTGGCTTCCAGCAGGTTGCTGCCGACGCGTACCACGTTGGCGGTGTCGAGCACGACTCCGAGGTTGGGGGCGTCGACCCGGTCGATCAACCCGGCTAACGAGGCGACCGGAAGCGCGGTGTGGGTCTCTATCGCCAGCCGGATATCCGATTCGGCTGCGTGGCGGCAGGCCGCGCGTACGCGGGGAACGAGACGTTCCACCGAAGCATCGGCCGGTTCCATTCCCCAATGGGTGTAGGTGCCGATCACCAGGCGCACCAACGGAATACCCAGAGACGCTGCAATGTCGATCATCGCCAGTAGGTCTTGGAGGCACTGGTCGGACGTGCCCATCTCCAAGCCGCCGGGATGGCCCCACGCCAGCACCGCTTCGAGCCAGGAATCGGTCAGGAACCCTGAGAGGCGCTCCCGGAAGTCCGGGTCGTGGAGGTCCAGGTAGCAGGTCTCCAGGCTGACACCGTCCACGCCTAGATCGACGGCCCGGTCCAGGAAGTCCCAGGTCGTCCAGCGGGTTCCGGGATCCTCCTCACCCTCCCGTATCTCGCCGAAGAAGCGGTGGTACGAGTAGGAATCGATGCCGACCCGCACGCCGGTTCAGGTAACGCTCGCCAAGCCTCCCGTACGGACGCTCTCGTAGGCGGCCGCCACGACTTCCACGGACTTCGCGCCGACCTCGCCGGGTGATCGGTTCGGTACGTCGAGACCCTTGGTCAGATCGATGAGCGTGCTGGGAGGACCGTCGCACTGGTACAGCCCGGCATGGTCGGGGAGGTCGACCTTGGTGTCCACGCCGTCCTCGCGGTAGTGCCACAGGAAGTCCCGCTCCAGGTCGACGATCATCTGGCCCTCGGAACCGTAGAGGCGCACCTGGAGCTGGTGGCGGGGCCACGGCTCGTCGGGGATGTCACCGATTCCGGCCTGGCTGGGGCAGCTGGCCCCGCTCAGGACGCCGGTGGCCCCCGACTGGTAGCGGATGCTGAAGGCGTCGTGCAGGTCCACCCGGGCTCCCACCCTGTTCATGAGGGCGAACACTTCCTTCGCTCGCTCGCCGCTCAGCCAGAAGGCGAGGCCCATGGCGTGGCTCAACTGGGCCGGGGCGTAGCCGCCTCCAGAGATGGCCGGGTCTGTCCAGGTGTCCCAGTCGGGCATGAAATCGGTGGCGGAGCCCTCGTAGGAGCCGGTCGCCTTCAGCAACTCCCTGGTACCCGAGGCCATCGTGACCAGGATGTGTTCGATCTCGCCTACCCCTCCATCCTCGGTCATCATCCGCTTGGCCTCGATAGGTGTCGGCCGGTAGTGCCATCCGAAGGAGATCACCAGGTGCCGGCCCAACACCTTGGCTGTGGCATCGAGATCCCATGCGTCCGCCGGATCGATGGTGACCGGCTTCTCGCACAGGACGTTGGCGCCCGCCTCCATCGCCGCTTTGGCGTGCTCATGGTGGAATACGGATGGGCTCCCCACCACCACCGCGTCGAGATCCATCTCGAGGGCGTCCCGGTAGTCCTCGGAGATGTGCTCGAACCCGAACCGGTCCTTCAGCAGCTCCAGAGCGTCCCGGCCCTTGCGGACGGCGACTACCAGTTCTACGTCGTCCCGTGCCTTCAGAACGGGAATGTGGTTGCTCGCCGCCCAGGAACCGGCTCCGATGACACCCACCCGCACCCGATCGTTCGCACCCATGAGCCCTCCAATCCACCGTCGAGAGTACGAGCCAAGACACTAATAGCCTCGCCGAGCACAGACCGCCGCCGGCCGTGGCACCGTTGGCCCTAATCGGGTTCCCTCCCCACCCGCCACCGCCTGTCCGCGGCAGCAGAGCCGGGCCGGCGAACGCGTGCCGGGCCCGGCTCATCCTCGAGAAGCACCGGTTTGGTCCGGAGCACACCGGCCTTCGATCTGTCTCCCTCAGCATGCCCGGTCCCCGACCAGGATTCAAGACCCTCGTCACGTGGGACGCGAGAAACTTGTTCGAGCCAGACCGGCCACAACTCGACACAGAAAGGTGTCATGGAGGCGCTGCTAGGGTCCGGCGGGCAACATCGTCTTGGAGGTCTGTCCCATGCAGCGAGCCTGTTTCACCTTCGAAATCTATCCGGACAAGGCGGACGAGTACAAGAAGCGCCACGACGAGATCTGGCCCGAACTGGTCGAACTGATCCAGAGTGCCGGACTCAAGAACTACAGCCTGTTCCGCCGGGGCACCCAGGTCATCGCCTACGTGGAGTGCCACCCGGACATCGCCACCGCCTTCGGCAAGGTGGGCGGCACCGAGGTCAACGCCCGCTGGTCGAAGTGGTTCGAGGACGTGATCGTGAGCCTCGTGGACGAGGACGGCAACCTCTGCTGGGCCGACGAGGTCTGGCACCTCGACTGAGCAGCCCACCGCCTCAGCCCCTTGTTGTTTGGCCTGACACCTTACTACCCTGCCTAAGGTAAGGAACCTACTTACACAGCAGGGAAGCAGGGTCCCAACAATGATTGAGTCCACGATTACTGCTAAAGGCCAAACAACCTTGCCCAAAGCTGTGCGTGAAGCCCTATCTGTCAACGCAGGGGACCGTGTGCGGTACGTAATCCAGGATGGTCAGGTACGACTGCTCGGAGTGCGTCCCATCAAGCGGCTGTACGGGGTGCTTCAGCATCATGGCCCTGCGGCAACCCTTGATGACATGGACAACGCCATCGCCGAGGGAGCGCGGAGGGCGTGATCGGCATAGACACGAACGTGCTGGTCCGCTACCTGGTAAGAGACGACGCCGAGCAAGCCGAGGCAGCCCGTGAACTGCTGGAAGGGTTGACGCGCGAACGCCCCGGTTTCGTCTGTCGCGCGGTTGTAGTCGAGGTCGTCTGGGTGCTCGAACGGGCTTACCGGTTCGGACGAGCCAAGATCGCCGATGTGCTGCTGGAACTGGTAGCGACAGACTGCCTGGTGTTCGAGTCCGCCGACGATGTCACCCGCTCGGCGCTCCGCTACAGACCGGGCGGACCGGGTTTCTCGGATCTGATGATCATCGCTGCAGCCTCCAGAGCCGGTGCCGAATCGCTGCACACCCTCGATGCCCGCCTTGCGAGAATGGATGGCGCAACCTTGGTCCGCACCGGACGGTCCTAGGCAAGTGCGAGATCGGGGTAGCCCGAGACCACAGCCTCTACTGGGCTGACGACGTCTGGCACCTCGACTGAAGCACCCTCACCGTAAGCCTGCCGGTCGGTACGGAGCCAGCCAGGGCGGGCTCGGAAGTAGCCGTCCCGGCGGGTAGAAACCGGGCCGGGCCGCCAGGACCGCGGTGACCGTGTTCACGAGCAGGGCCGCGGTGGTGGAGACGGCCGGCATGCCCGGTTGCACCATGAGATCGAGGTCGTTCTCCCCGCAGATCCGAATGCGGTCGCGAGTCTCCCAACCTACGGCTTCCGGAGCCACGTGTAGCGAGAGTTCGAACCGGAGCCATTCCTGTCCTCCCACCGATGCCGTGGCCAGTTGCACAACGCCTGCGGTCTCGCGTGGTTCGATCGTATATGCGGCAAGCACATGGACTCGGTCGGCGAGCACCGGTTCGATCTCCTCCTCGAACCGGTCGATCTCCAGTCCCATCCCGTCCGCGATGATGTGGGCGCTCTCCGCGAAGCCGATATGTCCTCGAACCATGCGGGAACTGACGGCGCGGCGGAACTCTGCCCCGGTGTACCCGATGCCTAGCGAACGGTGGATGTCCCGGCCGAAGACCGACGCGTCCAGCGTGCGCTGGACGATGATCCTCGATACATCCCACGCGGTCCCGGCCAGGACGAGCGGGAGGGCGTCGAACGCAAAGCCGGGGTTGATGCCGGTGGCGGCGATCACCACCCCGGCCGTCTTCGCGGCGCGGCGCAGCGACGCGACGGCGCCGGGTTGTTCGACTTCCGGCCAGGCGAGTTCCTCGCTGGTGGATATGACGTGAGCACGCGCTCGGGCACATATCTCGACCAGGGGCAGGACGGAAACGAGCTCGGACCGGGTCGCTACGAGCACCACATCGGGGCGCGCCTCCTCGAGCATGCGTTCCGGGTCCGTCCACACGCGGACACCCCTCCATTCCTCCGGTAGCGGCCGCCGACCACCGCCCGCCGGTGGCGGTCTCCGGACTGCACCCACCACATCCATCCAGGGCCGCTGCCGGCACAGGTTGAGAGCCGCGGTCGCCACGCTGCCTATGCCGAAGAAGGCGATCCTCACCCGCTCCGCTGTGCTGCGGGTCTGCTGCGTTGATTCCATCAGACCTCCTGCCGGAGAACCACCTACTCCAGTCTTGCTAGTAGGAGGGTGCTGAACAATGACGATTGCTCGGGCCTGCCGCCCGCCAGCCCAGGCATTTTGCGGGCGGTTGGCAGGCCGCTGGTGGATTGCTCAGCATCCTCCTAGACCCTCGGATCGTTCCGAGGCGATATGGGAAACGGAGCCGGTGCTCGCGCTGCGGTAGGCGGCGCTCAGTAGTTCGACGGTCCTGGCACCCACATCGGCGGGAGATCGGTTCACGGCTGCCCTCCCAAGGGCCAGGTCGACCAGGACGTTGGGTGGATCCTCACATCCGTAGAGACCGGCCTGCGGAGGCAGATCGACCTTGACATCCCTCCCGTCCTCGCGGAAGAGCCAGAGGAAGTCACGTTCCAGATCGGCTACGAGATGGCCCTCCGTTCCGTACACCCGGACCTGGAGCTGGTGCCTGGGCCACGGAGCATCCTCCTGATCGACTGCGCTCCCCCCCGGCGGCGACGACGCACCCGAGACCGAACCCGTAGCACCGGAGAGGAACCTAACGCTGATCGCGTCGTGGAGATCGACTGCAGCTCCCTCGTGGTTCATGAAGGCGAAGACCTGGGAGGCGCGCTGGCCGGTGAGCCACAGAGCCAGCCCGAGAGCGTGACTCAGAGCCGCAGGGGCGTACCCCCCTCCGGACAGCCGGGGATCGATCCAGGTCTTGCGGGCGGGCTGGAAGAAGGAGTCCTGGCCCCGGTAGACGCTCGTACCGTGGAGGAGCCCGCGCAGACCGGAGGCCATCGCTACCAAGACGTGCTGAACATCGCCCACACCGGGATCCTCCATGAGCCGTTTGGCCTCGATGGCGGTGGGGCGGTAGTTCCACCCGAGGGCGAGAACCAGATGCCGCCCGGTGTCCAAGGCAAGGTCGTGGAGGTCCCAGGCATGACCGGGATCCGTGGTGAATGGCTTCTCGCACAGAATATCGGCGCCCGCCTCCAGCGACGCTTTCACGTGCTCGTAGTGGAGTCCGGCCGGACTGCCCACGACCACCGCGTCCAGACCCAGTTCCAGGGCGTCCCGGTAATCCTCACTTACATGCTCGAAGCCGAACCTCTCCTGAACCAACGCCAACGCCTCGCGGTTGGTTCGCACGGCGCTCACCAACTCCACATCGTCCCGGGCCACCAGAACCGGGATGTGATTGGCGATCGCCCAGGATCCGGCGCCGATGACCCCGACCCGGACCCGCCTTCCGGGCTCCATCCTCCCGCTAGCCGTAGGGGTTGGCGTACGGACTCTCGACCTCGAAGGGCCTTCCCCCCTCGGCGAACTGGATCAGTTCGATCGAGATGTCGTCCGGGTCGCGCAGATAGCAGGTGAGGGCGCCCTCGTACCTGCCCCAGGCGCAGCGCACCGGCTCCGGCGAGACGAACACCGCGTGGTCCCGCATCCGCTCGTAGTCCCGGTGGATGTCCTCGGTCTCCAGGCAGAGATGGGTGTTCCCCGCGTTGTAAGTGGCCATGTCCACCCGGCCGGGCGGAGGGTTGTGGTACTGGAGCATCTCGAGTACCGAACCGCCGGGCAGAGCCCAGAAGGCGCCCGAC
>JAPOQZ010000258.1 GCA_026710435.1 bacterium
AACCACCCCCGGGTACCCGAATACACACCCCGCCACCCCCAGCCCCTACCACCCCGCCTCCACGCCTCCAGCCCCACCCTGGATCACCAGTTCCCGAAGAAACCCACCACCCTCACCACCACACCCCCGTCGTCGCACCCCTACCCTCCTTCCTCGACCTGCAGCCACCGAACCGTCGCACACCCGGGACCCCGCTCTGAGGCGGACGGCGAACCCGCACGATCTCCCAGGTCAGAACCCCGCATCGCACCCAGGAGAGCCCGGTAGCCTGCGTCCTTCTGGACACCGGCTTCACCCGGCTGGGGGAGCCGCCCCGGGAACCCCCGCCTCCGGCCCCCTTCCCGGTTGTCCACCGGGCCTTCTAGCCTCTCCGCGCCTGTCTAGGCCCCCCTGGTCAGCCGCCGCGGCGGGGCGGAGGCCCTGGAGGACCCCCCGGTTGCGGGGCCGAAGGGGTGGGGAACAGCCGGTAGCGGCCGACGGGATGCAGTCTGTGGGACCGTCTAGGGCGGTCGACCAGGCGGCGACAGCGGTAAACGGGGGTGGGTACCGCTGTCGCCGGGCGAACGCCGGGGTGGTCGGAGACCTGCTTCCCAGTGTCGCTGTCGGCGGGGTAAAACCCCAGGTCAGGGACCGGAGTACGCGTGGGAGTACGCGGCGGAGTACGCGGGGGAGTACGCGGGTGTTAGCGGGCGGCCTTCGGTGTGGACCTGTGTCGCTGCTCCGGCCGGGGTGCCGGTAACCGTTGTTTGGCGAAGACGGACCCAAACGTCTCGAGGGAGCGGGTTGTCCCTGTGGGCCGTGCAATGTCGTCGTGTCCGTCGGTGTCTAGTCTCGCGTCGGTCCCGATCTGGGGTGGGTCCCGCGGGGTGCGACTCGTGGAGTGCCAGCCCTTGCCTCGATGGCCAACCGTCGGGGGGGAGCCAGCGCGGTGTAGCCGACGTGGGCGAGAGGAAGGGGCCACGGAGGACGTAACCGGCGGTGCTGGAGCCGGCGCGGGGTTTTCCCAGGTCAGGGACCGGAGTACGCGGCGGTCGGGTAGGAACCTGGCGTTGCTGCGCCCGGAGGGAGGGCATTGTGGCATCGGAGGTGGCGACGCTGGTCAAAGAGGCCACAGCTCTCGTGGGTTTGATCGGCGAAGTCGCTGAGGTTAGGGGGCCGGCGCCGCCGCTAAGGCACTCTGCCCGTTCCACGCCGACAAGGGACACCCTGTCGTTGTCGGTCAGCTGTTGGCAAGGGGTGTCTGGCATTGTCTCGGTTGCGGTCTCGGGGGCGACGCCCCTCGATTTTGTGCAGCAGTCTCAGGGAGTCGGGTTCGGGGAGTCGTTGGATATTCTGGCCCGCCGGGCCGGTGCGGATCTGGGCCCGTTGTCGGTTCAGCGGACCGGGCCGCAGCGGCTCGACAGGATACGCTGGCAGACGTCTGGGTTCTGCCACGAACTGCTCCGAAGCGACCCGTCGGCGGCCAGAGCCCGAGCGTTTCTGCGTCGCGTTCACGGCTACCAGAGTGGGGACATGGCTGGTGTGCGGATCGGCTGGGCGCCCGTAGACCCGTCGGTGTGCCCGAACACCTCAGGGGGCCGGCTGTTCGCCATCCATGTCGGCCGGGTGCTGTACCCGGTGGTGACCGGACCTGAAAGGGTGTCGGGGTTGCCGCCGGGGACGCCGGCGGAGGATGACACCACCGCCCGGTGGTGGAGGGATCTCCGTGCGGGCTGGTTTCGGCCCGGTCTGTGATCGCCAACATCGTGGCCGACTGCCCGTCAACGGGTGGCCTACCACCGGGCCGGGCTGAACGGAGCGGTTGCGCCCTGCAGCCCGAAGCTGACACCCGCCCATCTCCAGACCCTGGGACGGTTCGCTGACCGTGCGGTGGTCGTCGCCACCGACTACCAGGCCGCCAGCAGCCTGGTGGACAGCGACCTGAGCAGCGACGACGTGGCCCTGTACATAGCCGAGGCCCGCCACGAACGACCCGCTGACCTGATCCGAGACGTAGCCCCGGCCGCCGACCAGGGCTGCCGTCCCGTTGGTCGAGACCCGGTTGACCGCCACCCTGGCGGGCTACCGAGGGGCCGCCAACCCCAGCGCCGGCCGCCGCCGACTCGGGGCGTCTTAAGGGGTGATCCAAGCCGAGACGGACCCGAACACACGGTTGGAGTTGGCCGCCGCTGCGGCGTCTCTCACCGGGCTCCCTGTCGAACTGATCCTAGGCTCGGCGTCCACTCCTTGATTCCGACGAGGACCGGACCCCCGCCGCCGCCGGGCGGTCCCTCTGAACTGCCAGACCCTCCGGCGAAGCGGAGTGGATAGTGCACGTCCACGACATCGACAGCAAGGCTGGCGGCAGCCTCCGTGTCCTCCCGCGTCGGGTACAGTCCGGAGCGCCCTCAACGCCCCGCCCTCGACGCTTCGGGTCGCCATGTCCCACCCGTCCGTCCGGTCAGGGTGGGGTGCATGGACAGGGACACCCGAATGCTCCTGCCGCTCCCCCGCCCGCTCTGGACCTGGTCAGGGCGGTCAGCTGTTCGACAATGGAAGACGAGTACAGCATTCCCATCCGTATCGGGAAAGCCGCCTGAAGAGGAACTCGGAGGGGTCGCCCGAGTAGAGGTGTTGGTGGGGTGTCTGTGGTAGCGGTGGAACGACACTTCGGACATGCCTGTGGGTTCCTAGCTGACTGTCCAGGTGGTTTATGGATTGTCCCGGCTCCGGTACCGGCGGCGTGTGGGTGGGGTCGCCCGGTTCGGGGTTCGTATCGTATTTAGGGCAACGCGATCTGGCTAGACGTTTGACATCATTGCTGATGTCATGTGGTTTGGTGGAGGTCGAGCGAGAAGTTGAGCAATGGGTCGAGTCGCTCTCTGTGAGAAGAGTTCGCGAAGGTAGCGGCGGCGGTCGAGCGAGTGGCCGAGGATGGCAGCCGTTCTGCGGTTCCCGGCTTCGCGGTCGCTGGGTGGTGGGCTTTTCGAGCTTCGGGTTGATTGTGGCCGCGTCGCGCGGCGGATCACGTTCTAGTTCGCGCAAGACCGGCGGATTGTTCTGTTGACGACCTTTTCGCAAGCAGCGGCAGAACGAGCGGGCCGAAGCCCGGCGTGCTCGGGGGGCGATGCGACGGTGCATTGCTGAGGGACACGCACCTGAGGAGGAGTGATGGCGCGCCCAACGTTTGAAGAGTTGCGAGAGAGACGGCTGAACTCGATGAGCGCCGACGAGCGTGCCGAGTTCGACGAGGCTCTTGCTGTGGCTCGTCTGGCTATGGAGGTGGGGGAGAAGGTACGCGGCGCGCGTGAAGCGGCGGGGCTGACACAGCGCGACCTTGCTGCTCGTATGTCGACGAGCCAGGCGGCGGTTGCCCGCCTTGAGGCCGGCGGCACGAGCGCCACGCTGGCGACGCTGCACAAGGCCGCTGCAGCTATAGGCATGACGGTGACGGTTGATCTGGCTCCGGCGGACTGACGCCAGCATTTGGTCTCTCGTTCGGTTACGGCTCGGAGGGGACAGACCCGATCTGGGGGGGGCAGCAAGTGACGATCTCGGGGGTCTGGACGCAGAAGGATGGGGGATGGACGCTGAACCGGCCCGAGGGGTTTCCCCGACGAGGCGGCTTTGCGCCACCTGATCGGGAAGACACCGGAGATGCTGCCGTTGCCGTGGGCGCCGCTGCTGATCCTGGGTCGGGAAGTGCCGCTGGGGTTGGGCTACGCCGATCCTGTGGGGGTGGAGACGTCGGGCTGGGCTGGTAATCATCGAGGTCAGGCTCGCTCAGAACAATGGAGCCCGTCGCCGCGGTTGTAGCTCAGATCCTGGCCTACGGGGCGAGTCTTCACGGCACAACCCGAGAACAGCTCGAAGGCCGCTTCGGTGACGGGTTGGCGAAACGCGGCCACGGATCGCTTGAGGATGCGGTGCGGTCAGCTCGCGAGGATACGTTCGACGTTGACGAGTTCACAACGGGCCCTTGACAGGCACCTTCGAGAAGGCCGCAACCGACAAGCCGATCATCGACTTGGTTGCCGTCAACTCCTCCAACGTCGGCGGTACGTCCGTCGTGCTCCCCCAGCGTGGGACACCGGAGCGGCTTGAGGTGACCGTGGAGAAAACACGCCGCACGGAATCCGGCGCTCTCCGTCCCGGCAGCGAGCTATATGAGCCACCATCAGACGAGCGCCTCTGGAGAGTTGCGAGTCGCAACGCCAGATGCTGCAGTGGGCTCGCGGCCTTGAATGGAGCGGCGTCATCCTCTCGATCTACGAAGACGTCGGAGCAAGGCGGTACACCCTCGAGGCGCTCACCGACGCATACGCAGAAGCGCCCAACTAGCAGGACCCTCGTCACAACCGTCGAACATGTGTGAAAGGCGAGGCGAACTGGCGGTCACGGGCTTGGGGGATCCTGCTGGCTGGGCGTCGCGCGTTGGCGGCCGGGTGAGTTGGATGTAGCCAATCCTGATGCGTGAGCTAGCCGCCATCGATCGAGATCATGGTCAGACGAGCCCGCCTTTGACCTAGATGCCTTCGATACCGAGGCGGAGTGCCTGGTTATGGAGCGGGGCGGTCTGCTCCTGACCGAGCTGGTTGCGGAGTCTTCGGATGATTGGGGCCAGGTCGAAGGGTGAGCTGTCGAGCGTTTCGGTGTTGGAGAGTAGGTGGGTTAGCAGCTGGTTTACGTGTTCGGGGTGTGTTGTTGCATAGTCCGGTCGGGGGTGCTCTTCCTCGATGTCGGGCGATGGGTCCAGCCACATGAGGACGCTAGAAAGTTCATCGAGCCCCGCTTCGTGTTGGACGGCTAGTTCAGCGGCTTCTGGGAAGCTGTCGGTGAGGGTGAAGGCCCACTCTGGTATTGCTGACGCTTCGCCGATGGTGAACATACAGGGGCGGCTATCCAGACGGTTCTGCCAGTAGGTGCGGATCCAGGCGTCCCATTGGGCTTCCGCTGCTTCGGCAGGCATGTTGCGCAGCCTGTGGGCAACTCGTTCGATCCATCCGACCAGATCCTGTGACTCGGCTGTGCGTGTGAACCGGCCTAGCCAGCTGTTCTCGACCGGGTTGATCCCGCTGAAGAGAGCGATATCGGCTAGGTGGTGGTGGAAGGCTCCTCTCGCTTCGGATGTGGTCTTATCGAGTAGTGGAATCAGGCTGAGGTAGTGGTTGAGAAGCCCGGCTTCGAGTAGTTGCTGGTCGTTCCGTCCCCATGTGAGGTAACCGTTCCAGCAGCGGAGAGCCTGGGTTTGGTCTGAGTTCGGGTCGAGAAGGGGTAGCACCCGGCTCAGGGACCACGGTTCGTCGGTTTTGTAGAGGAGGTAGAGTTGGCTGGCGAGTACCACCTGGGCGTACTTTGAAGGCCTACCTGTACCCGTGAGCATCTCCTCGAAGAGGGTCCGGAAAGGGTCGGGAATCTGGGTCTGATTAGGGTCGCTTCGGGAGGAGTCGGCTAGCAGGCGGAGCGCGATGAGTGCTACCTGGCCGGCCCAATGGTTGATAGAGTGGGACAGCCATCTGTTGTCTGGGGTCTGGGTATCGGCGTCGGTTGCCCATCGGCTAGTTCCGGTTGCCCAGACCTCGGGAAGGATGGCGGCGATGCCTTCGCATGGTGTGCCTTGAGAGAGTGCGGTTTCTAACGCCCCGATCACCGCTGTCGCCAACCGTAGGTCAGCTAAGGGTTCTGCTTCGCGGCCGCTCGTGAGTTCCCGCAGCAGGGCCACACCATCAGCGGGATGCTCCTTGACCGTCTCATGTACCCTCTGGAAGGTATCCATCCAGTCGCGTCCGGACGGGACTGAAGCGGCCTCGGTCAGGTGTGTGAGGGCTTCTGCTGGTGATGCTGCGATCTGTTCGTGCAGGTCATCTGCTGGCACAGTCGGGCCGAGTTGTCCGGTTCCGACCTCGGTCCAGATCGGGAAGTATGGATGCTCAGGCGTGGACCATTCCGGGTGGTCCGTCTGTAGCAGAGACAATGTCTCTTGGGCGGTCTCCAACTCGGGAACGCAGCGCAGAATCCACCCTAGGTACTCATACGTCTCCCGATCCCGCTCCTCAGACCGGGGTCCGGCTTCAAGGTGCGCTGCTACAAGGTCTACCAGCGTGTTCCGGCATTCCTCGGATGCGTCGGGGAGAGCAACCGCTAGGAGCTGTATAGCTTCGTGGAGGATCCGCCAATCGAACAGGTCGACGTTGCCCATGAGCCAGCGGAGTTTGTTGTCGGGGCTCGCATCGTCGCGCTGTGCCCAGCCGTGGATGGCTAAACGTTGCAGGAGCGGATACTCAGACTGACTCCAGGACCTCAAGTAATGGAGGCCCTCCTCGGGGGAACAGCGCAATAGAGCGTCGAGGGTGTCGCGGGCCGCGTCAACCAGAGGATGAATACCTTTGGGGTAGCCCAGCGACGGGTTTTGCTCATGAGGTTCGATGGCGGGCCTGCTTAGACTGATGGAGTCCGGCCCCGACCCCGAATCCCGCCCTACCTGGGCGATACGATGAGCCTGGCGGAGGTGCCGGTCGATAATCGGAGCCAGGTCGGAAGCCAGATTCTCAAGGTTCGGCTCCAAGACCTGCACCCAGGTCTTCGTAAACCAGTACTGATCGTTGACATGCGGCTCCACCCATGGATCCACCACCGGCACAAGACTCGAACCGCTCAAGCCAGGCACAGGCACCGACAAGTAATCGAACATCAACAGCACCATCTCCCGGTCCCGCATCGGGTCACATGTCCGCAACCACCACCACAGCCTCCTCCGCCCGCCGGCTGGTAACTCCTCAGCCAGGACCAGCGACACCCATCGGGAGAACACCCCAAGACCGGCATCCCCACTGCCACGAGAAAGGGCATCCACGACACGGGCTCCTAGTGCAGGACCCAAGCGACCCCCGTTTTCGCCGACGACCCGGAGCGCATCGGCTGTCAACTCCTCGTTCGCGACGTAGTTCCTACAGAACCACCATGCCAGCGTGGTTCCCACCTTCCCTACCGTTTCCAGCGGCTCGAAGATGCTCTGGAACTGCGGTCGCTGGACCACCCACCGCAACCACGGGAGACCACGGGCATAATCAGTGAAGAACCGAACCCGCACTGGGTCAGCCACCGTGTCCTCAAGGTAAGACTCGTCTTCCCGTGACAAGGGAGGCGCGCCCCCCGCAATATCCCGAACCCGTTGAGCATGATCTGTCATACCCATCCGCGCCTGGTCAGCCCAACTCTCGATCACCCCTGGCAGATCACAGTGCCGCTTGTAGACAACCGGTGTGATCCCCAAACGACGCCAATGATCAACCTGCGATTCCTTACAGAACGCATACCGCTTCGACTCAGGGGGCAACCCATGACCTAGGTACTGCATCAGAACGTCACTATGGCTGTACCCGACGAACAGAACCGTTGAATAACGAAACATCACCTTGAGAAACTCGGTAGCCCACGGAATGTTGAAATAGGCCTCCCCGAAGTCGGTGGCGGTCACCACCAACAACTCGGGCTCCTGACGCAGGGAACCATGAAGATAAACAATGCCCCCAAAGTCCCGCCCCATAGGAACCGCCGGAGCCGCGTACTCCTCAACTGGCTCCGGCAGGCACGTCGACAGATGACAGTCGTAGTTCGTAGTGACAATCCGGAACCTGCCAGACGCCTCAGCAAGCCCAACGATCGCCCTGTGCAGGGGGTTCGGCTCCGACCCCGGGCGGCCGATCACTTTCTTGACAAGCCGACGGACATCAACACCCTCATCCTGCAGACGATCTAGGAACTGATCCGGTCTCGACCCATCATCGGGATACTCACTCTCAGCGTGTCTCGCGATCTCCTTGGCCAGCTCCTTGAACAAGGGCAAGTTCGAAGGCGACGCTTTGGACGCGCCAGCACCAACGAAGAGCACCAACCGACCCCCACGGTGATCCGCAACCAACTCACCTGGAATCTCCACATCGGCAATCCACATAGCCGACAGGCTAACCTTTATCTTGCCGACACCGGCGCAGTAACTCCTTCGGGGGACTAGAGATACTGGACTGTTGTCTCTCCTAACTCTGGGATGAAACCCCGAATGTGCTGGGGTTCCGGCTAGCCTCCAACCCTGTGAACCCAGTCGGTTATCTCTACTAAGCCCCATCCGGCGACCACCAGGGTTGCGGCATCGCCCGATCGGGTGCCGTCCCTGGGACGGGCGGTGGAACAGTTCCTGGCCGCCAAGCCGCTGTCCGCCAACGCCCGACGCAGCTACGCGTACTGCCTCAGAGCGGTCGCCTCAGACCTAGGCGCGGACACTGCCCTCGCCGATGTCAACACCGAAGGCCTGCGCCGTGTCCCGGAGCGGCGGTGGGGGAGCGCGGCGCCGGCAACGTGGAACAACCGCTGGCTGCTGTCGGTTCGTTCTGCCGCTGGGCCCAAGCGCAGGGCTGGGTGCGGGCGGGACTGTTAGCGGGCATCGAACGCCGACCCCAGCCCCGCGACGAGGTCGCTCCGATCCGCTACCAACAGCTACACACCCTGTGGACCCGCCCGGATATCCACGTTCGGGAAAAGACCTTGTGGCGGATGCTGTACGAAACCGCGGCCCGAGCCAACGAGATACTGGCCCTCAACGTCGAGGATGTCGACGTGAGAGCACGCCGGGCTGTGGTCAGGGGCAAGGGCGGCCGCCGCCAAGAAGTGGTGTGGGCTTCGGGAACAGCTCGTCTTCTGCCCCGCTATCTGAGCGGTAGGGGTCGGGGTCCTGTGTTCGTTACCCACCGCCGACCCAACGTGGCGCCTGCTCTGGTGGACGTGTGTCCGGACACGGGTCGGGGCCGTCTGTCGTATCAGCAAGCCTGGAAACTGTTCCGCAAAGCGTCGGGTTGGACGCTGCACCAGCTGCGCCACTCCGCTCTGACCCACCTGGGTGAGGCGGGAGTGGGGGCACCGTTGTTGAAAGCGAAGAGCCGCCACCGCAGCCTGCGTAGCCTGGATCGGTATGTACGGCCGGGGGTGGAGGCGGTAGCGGCGCTCACTGCCGAACATGATCCCGGCCGTCGTTACCCCCAATAGAGGAATGCTGCATGGGCTGGGATTCGCGTTGGTGTTGTCTGCTGGTTGTCGGCGGGGCTCCATGGCAGAGAGCGGGGCGATCGTCTATCGGCCGTCGTGTCTTGCAGCAGGTGACAAAGGCCTGCAAAGCGGTACGCAGGGTGGTCCAAGTGGCTGCCGACAAGATGTGTTGGCGATGCGAAGAGCTTATGTCAGAGGTTGGGTAGTCGTCGGTACTGTTGTTGTGGCGGCGGTAGCGGTTTTCGTGTGAGTCTTCGGCGAAGGGGGGTCGGAGGTTCTTGGTTTGGGGGCGGGGCCCGGCTGCTATCGGTAGTTGAACTGAGTCGCCGACTACGGAGGGCCCCGATGGCTCGTGTGTACTACCGAAGGTGGGGAGAGTCGTGGTAAGTGGAGGCACTGTGGATCCGTGGAGAGGGGTTAGTCCAAGATCGCTTGAGGCTGAACTCAGGCCGCTCGTGCAGGATGTTCGCCTCATCGCGGAACTGGACCTTTCGTTGGCGGGGGAGGTGTATCGGAAGGCTCGGAGTGCCAGTGGCCGGCTGATCTCAAGGGGTAGCGTCGGATCACTTCATGTCGTTTGTCCAAGTGCGACAGTGATTTTCCTGGTCGCTGAGGGGATGCACCGTTACGAGGGAGGGAAGTTCTGGCCTAACGTTTCCGTTAGCGGAATCGATGTGAGCAACCAGAGCGACATCGGTTTGGAGTTCTTGGGTTCGCTTGAGAGGCTTGACTTAGAAACCTTTGAGGATGTTGTTCACCGTGAGGGTGCGTGGCGTTATGTTACGCCGATTCTGCTTCATGGGGGGATTCCCGCGTACTGTGCCAGCGATCTGTGGAGGTGCCTGCTTGAGGAGATGCGCTGGGGCGAGGAGGACGCGGGCCGGCTCTTGGCCCGTTGGCGGAGTCGCCAGTACCTTCTTCAGGGGGTCGATAAGCCGGCTCAGCGTTTTGTCTTTCACGGCGGGGACTTCGCGGTGGACCTTGTCCAGCGGATGATCGAACTTGCGGGTGATGTGGCCGAGTTGGGGAAGGCGAAGGCGGTTGAACGAGGGGCCGCCGAGCTGGCTGCCCATGCTGTTGTACCCCGGTATTTGGTGGAGAAACTCCTTGAGGGACCAAAGCAGCCACAGCGACGCGGGCCGCGGGTGCCGAAACCGCGGGTGTTTCTCGATCCGTACAGCGGTGAGGGTCCCCACCTGCTGTTTCCGTCTTCGCCGGGGTTGGGTGGCGAATGGCGCGTTTTGGGGAAGGGGAAGAGACAGTCTTACAAGGCATCGTATGACCCGCGCGAGGTTCCGCTCGTTCCGGCACCGCGGTGGGAGGTGACCTTTGTGAGTCATCTGTCCGAGCGGTCGACCTCGTTCGCGCCTATGGACGAAGTACCGGTGTACATCTTTGAGGACAGCGGTGAACTGGCCCGAAACCAGACGAGTATGCGGGGTGACTCCGTTTTGGTTCTGGCATCCAGGCAGGTGTCATTCTACAAAGACCACGACCAGACTGAGAAGGTTCCTGAGGAGGTGGAGTTACCGAGCGCGGTTGGTGTCTGGTCCGCATGGCAGCCACGCCGTTTGGACCTCAGCGGACTGACGAAAGTCGTTATCTGCGGAGTGGGGCCCTCAGGTGGGCCCTTCTCGAGAACTGTTGCAGTCACCGAGTCCACACACAGACCCCGTCTTGTGGGCGATCACCTTCCCGGGGTCGTCGGCGCGAACGGACAGTTCGTTTTCGGTCACCCTCCGAGGGTTCGTGTCGACCTGGGAACAACGTCGCGGGGGGCATGGAGGGTCCGGTTCAGAACGTCTTACGATTCTACGCTGAAATATCTCTCTGACCTCGACTCGGACGGGTCGGATGAGAACGTCTTTGATCTTTCGCCACTCTTCCCCGCTGGGGGGGTTGTGAGTGGGGTGATCGAGGTCGTCGGTCCTCTCGGATCTGACCTACGGACTCCGGTAATCATCGTCCCTGGCATGGATCTCACGATGCCAG
Organism: bacterium; assembly: GCA_026710435.1. Lineage (GTDB taxonomy): Bacteria > Actinomycetota > Acidimicrobiia > Spongiisociales > Spongiisociaceae > JAPPFW01. The sequence continues at coordinate 11,011 of JAPOQZ010000258.1, forward strand.
GCCGTGTGGTAGCTCCAGATGAACCCGTTGTTGTCCGTCTTTCCGCGGACGTTGCGATTGGTGACAGTAGCGCGGGGCGGGTTGACCTTGATTTCTCTGCTGGTGAGTACACGAGACCCGTGTCGGCAGGACCCGGGCATGGGGATCTTCTGGTATCGGTTCCCCGCCTTGTCTGGGCACTTCGCTATCGGGACGGTCGCTCGTCGTTCTTTGCCGGTAGACCCGAGAGCATTGGTCTTGATGAGTTCGAGAACGGTGACATCGAGGGTGTTCTCGTCCGGGTTGGGAGGCCGTCACCGGTCCGTCTGGAGCTTCATGCGAAGGAGTGTATCCAGGCATCAGAGGAGGTGACCACCACCGGCACCGAGGGTCGCTGGAGGTTCCCGGTTGGGGAGTTCCAGACGTCGGCTGCTCACGCCGACGCAGCACGACTCGAGCTGAGACTTGTTTGTGGTGAAGTCGTAGCCACCGTCGCGGTTATCGAGGCAACTCACGAGGTTTCCGACGTTGAGATGGAGAGCCTCGTCGATGTCGAGGACGGGTTTACGTACTGTGAGGTCCGTTGGTGTGAGAATCGAGCGTTCAAGGATCGTGAAATCAGGCTGTGGTCGAACCAGCGTCCGTGGGAGCCGCCGATCAATGAGCCGGTCCCGGACACGAACCAGGGGCACTGTGGGTTTGTGATCGAGGATAACCTACCGCCGGGTCCGTACTTGTTGGAAGTCGGGATTGGGGATCCTTGGTCCCTGCCGGTTAGGCCGTCTACTAGGGCAACGAACGCGACCGAGGTCACGCTTGGCACTGATGGTGACCTACAGCGTCATCTCGCCGCTTTGGACGAGGGGGACTCTTTGGCGGCGCTTGAACTAGAGTCCGCCGGGCGGGGACCGGTTCGTAGTCTGGATGAGGGATTGGTGGGTGACATCCTTGAGGAACTTAGATCAGCGTTGGTGTTTCGCCATCGGTATACCGGGCCGGACTGCGTCTCGGATCGGGTGTACGGGAGACTGAGTGAACTCGCACTGCTCCGCCCCGACCATCTAGCGGAAATCATCTCGGAGATCGGGCATACGGTTTCCGAGCAGGACCTAGTCCGAGTTCTCATTAGCCTGGTTCAGGGTATTCTCGATTGTGCCCCCAGTGGGATCGACGAACCTGTCCTCGATCAGCTCTGGACGATGAGTCCGGTGGTAGGGGCCGCTTTCGATACCTACCGGCGGGGGGATAGGCGAAGCGCGGGGCGGTGGCGTTCGTTCACCGGTTGGGACCCGTCCATGCCATATGACGAAAAGGACGACTATGAAGAGGCAGACCAACTGCCGTCTCGAGGGGGACCCATCCAGCCACCCCTTGATACCTGCAGTCCCGACCAGCTGCGCGCCCTCGCGTCGGTCCTGGAGCCCAGCGATGTGCAGGTGTTGCGATGGAGTGGCTACTTTGATGCTGCTATCGATTTTCTAACCCACACATACGGTAACCGCGCTGCGGTAGAGCAGTGGCGATCCACTTACGAGACGATCACGACCAGCACGGACTGGCTCGATCCCGTGCATCACTCATATCTGGGCAAGCTGGAGACCTCTGACGGTGTCCCGGGGTGGTGCTCATTTCCTCGTGACCTTCTGGCCTGCGTTTTTCACCTCGTCGCTTTCGGTGGCGAGTACAGGCTCGCGGCTAGAGCCTTGTGGTCCTCGGTGGAATTCGCACCTGAACTTACCAACCGAAGCCTGGTCCTAGCTATCGTTCTTCACCGACTGTGACGACAACGATGGCAGACACCCCTTTTCTCAACCCGCTTGCCGCTTCTAAACAGATAGGTGACTCTTACAAGCGGTACCTCAGGTCACGCCACGCCCCTCGCGACCCGCAACTGCGCGATGAGTTCTACCACGCACTCGACGCTGGCTTCCCGCTCGTTCGGGGGCCGCTGCTTCAGGCCGCTGCTCCATACGAGACGGTGGGCACGCTTGAGGGACTCATCGACGACGGCTTCCTCAGCGAAGGGTTGCGTGATCTTCCAGCATCCGCCTTCCCACTCGGCAGGCCCCTCTATCACCACCAAGCCGAGGCGATAAGAAAACTCGTCGAGGGTCGTAACCTAATTGTCGCCACCGGCACGGGTTCAGGCAAAACAGAGTGCTTCCTATTCCCGATTCTCAGCCACCTACTGAATGAGCGGACAGCGGGCACGCTCGCCACGCCCGGGGTTCGAGCGCTGCTGCTCTATCCGATGAACGCGCTGGCGAACGACCAGATGAAACGTGTTCGCGATATCATCGACGCCTTCCCCGACATCACGTTTGGCCGGTTCATCGGCGCCACCCCCAATTCGTATCGGGACGCTCTCGGTGTCTACCAGCATCGATTCGGGTCCGACCCGTTACCTAACGAGCTTATCTCCCGTGAGCAGATACGCGACCGGCCGCCGCATATCCTGCTCACCAACTACGCCATGCTCGAGTACCTACTTTTGCGACCGGCCGACACCAAACTGTTCGACGGTCCAACCGGTAGACACTGGCGGTTCGTCGTCCTCGACGAGGTACACGTATACAACGGAGCGCGGGGTGCAGAGATAGCGATGCTGCTTCGTCGTGTACGGGATCGGGTCAATATGAGCGAACCGGGTCGTATCCAGTTCGTGGGTACGTCCGCAACTCTCGGTAGCGAAGAAGAGTACCCAGACCTCGCCCAATACGGGTGTGACCTGTTCGACGAAACCGTCGAGTACGAGGCTCATGTACCAGCGAGACAAGATATTGTGGCGCCGGTCAGGAGACCGCTCGTGCAGACCACCGCGATCTGGGAAGCCGACGCTACGACGTTAGACGCGATGTCCCGTCTGCTCACATCGGGGGACACCGTTCCGGAGTCCCTGGTCGCGGAACTGGCTGCCATGGGGGCCCCCACATCGGGTTCGTCGCGGTGTCCGTTTACCTATTTCGGCCAGGTGTTGGCTACCGAGCGGCATGTCGTGAACCTCCAGTACCTCTTGGAAAGAGGATCCGTCGGCCTCTCCGAAGCGGCGGAAGTGGTCTTTGGCGAAAGGTCAGTTGCGGCTCTAACGGATCTGGTCGAAGCGTGCTCTCGTGCCAAGGCTCCGCACACGGACAGCCCCGTCATTCCAGTTCGCTACCACTTCTTGGTGCGGGCGCTGGAAGGGGCCTTCATCTGCAAGTCCCCGTGTCATCCGCCGGGCCGACCACGACTGCGGCTCCAACGTCATAGGAAGTGTCCGGACTGTGCCACCAAGAGCATCGATTCGCGAGTGTTCGAGTCCGGGGTGTGCACCAAATGCGGGGCCACGTACCTCGTTGGAAGCCGCAACGAGGCGGATGGGCACGTCTTCGTGCGGTCGGCCCAACCCTTCGACACCAACCTGACATATCTTCTTCTGGACAAGCAGGTCACCTTGGACGACGAAGACGAAGAAGCGATCGTCGGCGACGACCTCATCGCAGCCAAGATCGACAACAGGGTGCTATGCACGATGTGTGGATCTCTCACCGAAGGCTCCGAACCCTCCTGTGACTGTGACGCCGGCGCCCAAACTCAAGTTACGGTCGCGCATCCCTCAAAACGCGGTGAACCACTCCGTCGGTGCCTCGCTTGCTCAGGCCGAACCAACGGTCCGATCGTGCTCCGCTTCCTAACCGGCCAGGACGCACCTGTCTCTGTAATCGCAACCGCCCTCTACCAATCTCTCCCACCAAGCTCCAACCCGGAGACGGCAACCAAGATCGGTGAAGGCCGCAAGCTCCTGTCATTCTCAGACTCCCGCCAGGACGCAGCCTTTTTCGCTCCCTATCTCGACCGTACCTATTCGCGCGCTGTTGAACGACGCCTCATCTGGGCAGCGCTCAAGCGACTGAGCGACTCGAGGCCACGATTCGAGGATCTGGTCATCCCGATTCGCAAAGCCGCCGAACAGGCGCTCGTGCTTGATGAGGACGCCGGAGCCATGCAGAACAGCAACCGGGTACGTACCTGGCTGATGCGGGAGGTCCTCGCGGTCGATCGACGGCAAAGCCTCGACGGTGTCGGCCTGGCCGAGATCACCTTCGCCCTACCAAAGGGCCTTACCCCAGTACCGGCACTGTTAGAACTCGGGTTCACACCCGACGAGACCCTTGACCTCGCACGAGTCCTCCTTGAGACGCTGCGGATACAGGCCGCGGTTCACCTGCCCGACGGTGTAGACATCACCGACCCCACCTTCGCCCCTCGCAACGTTGTCACGAGAGTTCGTTTGGAGCAGTCCGCCCCAAATATCCTCGCTTGGCTGCCGGGTCGAGGCCTGAACCGGCGTCTTGACTACCTCAGCAAAGTCCTAACCCGCCGCGATATCAGCAAAGACGCCCCGGAACTTCTCAAACAGATGTGGCAGCGATGGATCGCCGCCTCGCGCAGTCCGTGGGGCAAGGTACTCACTTCGGTCAACGACAGGAGACACGGTGTCTTGTTCGCCCTCGACCCAGAGTGGGTTACGATGCGTCTCGCTACTCGCGAGGCGCCCGCCTTCCGCTGTACCTCGTGCAGACAGATCTGGTGGCGGTCCGTCAGCGGCGTGTGCCCCACATACACATGCGAAGGTACGCTCAAACCAATCACCGCACGGACCCGGCAGCGGGATGAGCACTACCTGCACCTGTACACCACACTCGACCCGGTAGGGCTACGGGTCGAGGAACATACCGGGCAGCTTCACGCCGACTATGCCGGGCGGCTACAGCAGGAGTTCCTCGACGGTGACATCAACGCCTTGAGCTGTTCCACAACCTTCGAGTTAGGCGTTGACGTAGGCGAGGTCCAAGCCGTTCTCATGCGCAACGTCCCGCCGTCCCCAGCCAACTACGTGCAGCGAGCTGGCCGTGCTGGTAGACGGAGCGGATCGTCGGCATTGGCTGTGACGTTCGCTCAGCGGCGTAGCCACGACATCCACTACTTCGACAACCCGCGAGCCTTGGTTGATGGCCACGTAGCCACACCGATCGTCTCGCTTACCAACCCCCAAATCGTTAGGCGACATATCCATGCTGCAGCGTTCGCGGCTTTCGAACGTGAACATGTCGACTCGGGTGGTGACTGGCACAGGACCGTCGCGTCCTTCTTCACAGACAGGGCCGCCGAAGGGTCGGCTCCCGTCGATCGGTTCATTGAGTGGCTTAGGTCGCACCCAACAGAGCTCGGAGCGGCGGTGAGGCGAATCACTCCGCCAGAACTGGCCGCCGAACTCGGTGTCGGACACTGGTTATGGGTCGAAGCCCTCGCCGAGGAGAGCGAGAGCGAACACTACGGCTGGCTTAAGCGAGCCCAAAACGAAGTGGGATTCGATCTAGACGAACTCAACGACGACTTAGACGAGGTCTCCGAGCGTATAGCCGAGTACCGCCGGAAAGGCTCGAACCAGAGAGCCTCGAACTTAGCCGGATACCAGAGGGCGCTGTTCGGAGTGAAAAGAACCCTTGAGGAACGGCAGCTCATACAATTCCTCGCCCAGCGAGTAGTGCTCCCAAAGTACGGCTTCCCAGTCGACGTGGTCTCACTAGACATCTGGAAACAGGGCGACCCCGGTGCCTCCCGACTCAACCTCTCACGCGATCTTCGCATCGGTATAACCGACTATGCCCCAGGATCTCGAATAGTCGCCGACAAGAAACTATGGGAACCCGTCGGGTTCCGAATCCCTGCAGGCAAAGCACTACTTGACTACGTATGGGCGATCTGCGGAAACTGCGGAGCGTTTCGAGCCCGCCGAGGCACAGACCCAGCCGGATGCGACGTCTGCAGCAGCCGCATCACCGAACAGAGTCGACCCTTCGTGATTCCAATGTTCGGCTTTATCGGAACACTGAGTGAACAGAAGCCAGGAGAAGCCCGCCCACCCAAGGCCGGATACTCCGCCTTCCACTTCAACGACTACGCCAACACCACACCGGACTACCAGCACCTCCCTATAGGAGAGAAAACGATCTCCATCCGATCCAGCCGCCAAGGACAGATCACGGTCCTAAACAAAGGTCCCCGCGGTCGCGGTTTCCAGATCTGCAAAACCTGTGGACACGCCGAGCCAGCCCCGACGAGCAGAACAAGGACAGCCAAGAAACGCGTTCCACATACTCGCCCCGGGCGGAAGAGCAAATGCGGAACCATGCTGAGTAGCCGCCACCTCGGCCACCAATACCTCACCGACGTCGTCGAAATAGGTCTACCCGTCCCCATGACAGATAGAGAAGCCCGCAGCACACTCTACGCACTGCTAGCCGCAACCCACCCAATCGGTATTATCAGAAACGACGTGAACGGCACCCTCCGCTCCGCAGGCCCCAACCAGACACCATCGATCGTAATCTTCGATACAGTACCCGGCGGCGCGGGACACACCCGGCGGATCATCGACCGCTTCCCAGACCTCCTCAAGGCAGCCAGCGACGTCGTCGCCAAATGCGAGTGCGGCGCAGATTCAAGCTGCTACGGATGCCTACGCTCCTACGACAACGCGGCGTATCACGACGCACTCGTGCGAGGCGACGCGTTAACAGTGATCAACCAGGTACTAACCCCTTGAGGCTGCGCGATTTCGTGGGTTTTGGGTGTTCTCGTGCCGGTGGGGGGTCATGTTACAAGCAGGATGCGGGTGGAGCCATCCCCGATCCCGGTAGAGGTGGTGTATACCCGAACCTTGAACTCGGCTAGCTGATCCAAACGAAGGGGCTGCGTTATTGTACGTCTGTGCCGAGCGGCGCTTGTCAAGCCGCTGAACCCGGCGGAGTCGTGGTCGGACGTCCGTAATTAGGCGAGGACGCGGACTACGGCTGTACCGTCCCAAGAGGAGCGGAGGCTCCTGCTCGCAGATGGCGCGGCGTTCCTGTCTCCCACGAGTCGTCTCGGTGGGGTGACGACACTCCTGTTCGGACGGATCAAGAGGGTAGCTCAGGGCGTCCATCTAGATGGCGCCGAGTGGTACTGTTGGATGCCGCTGAAACCTTGGGGTGATGGCTGTGGTGGGGGCCTCGTGTGCTCGGGTTGCGTTGGGTGAGCGCCCGCTGGTGTCCCGGATCGTGGGGCAGTCCAATGCTGAGCAGTGCCGGAGAAGCGCAGTTGCGTGTGGTGCTCCCGCCAGATGACATGGCGGCTGTCTCGGCGCTAGGTCGGGGTTCATGCGCGGTACATTGGACTGCCTGTTTCCGCTGCGTGTCGCCGCTTCCTCTCTAGGACCTCGCTTAACTCGATGCGTCCCTCAAGGATCGGCATGAGATCGGTGCCGTCGATCAGGATCAATGGAGTTTGGCCGTGCGAGTGTTTCGCGATAGCGCCGTCGGTGAAGCCTGAGATCGATACGTAGAGACCGAGCGTGTTGCGTGCCTTGCCGTCTACCTTCACTCTGAAGTCATTGAGATCCTTGGGTTGAAGCGGCTCGGCCCGCCAGCGCGCTTCGAGGATGTAGTCGTCGGTGCGGAATGTGAAGGCGCCATCGACCTGTTCATGCTCGATCGAGTAGGCCGCTCTCGGATTGAGGTCCCAGAGCTCGAACAGCGCGTTGAGGAGTCTTTCGAACGCGATTCCTCGCTTCTGTGGTTCGTCGGATGATTGGTGCATTTCTAAGAACTGGCTGTGGAGTTGGTTGAGGCGGCTGTTGTGCAATCGGCGCGCTGACTCTCTTGCGATTGTCTCTTCCGCCTCGTGTCGTGCAGCCTCTCTTGACGCTGCGAGTTCGGAGTACTGGTCTATGACGGTCCGAACAGCGTCGTATGCTGCTTCGGCTTCGGCCACACGTGTGGGACCGTCGTCGAGGCGAGCGAGGTGAGGGAACTCTGGGTCTACGTCGCCAAGTGCCATGAGCGCGTCGATCACCACTGGTTGGTACTTGTGCTCCTTGAGTCGGAGGGCTCGGACAAGTTCGCCCGTCGCTGTTCGTTTGGTCCCGTCGAAGTTCACGGCTGCCAGGGCATCGGGAGCTTCGGCAAAGCGTGCTAGTACCAAGGTCTGGAAATCGGACTTGAACCAGTAGTACGTGCGAAGGGCTTCTGCGAGCGCTTGCCATGCAGGTTCACTGAGTATTCGAAACGCTGACATGGCGGTCCTTATCTGGCGTATCTCGACAACGGAGCAACCAATGAGTGCGAGTCTCTGCCGACTATGAGAACACCCCTGATTGTTGCTGTCCGAATCGTTCGGTGATGAAGGTTTCGGTCTCGGCTTCGGGTACTTGTCGGGTTGAGTTGTTGCGGCGCTGGTAGAGGAGGAGGCCGCCGGTTTTGGTCTTGGTCCAGATGGGCCGGGAGCTGGCGGGGATGTCGATGCGGCAGATGTCGTGGTTGTTGACGCGGTCGATGCGGATGTCGAGGCGGTTGGCGCCGGCGTGGCCTAGGTTGTTCTCGAAGAGGGTGTCGAGCCAGTTGACGTAGCCGTCGGCGTTGGGGGGTTTGACTTGGGCGTAGTCGTCGTGGAGGCCGACCGGTTCGCGATTGTCGGTGACGCCGATCAGCAGGGTCCCGCCCCGGTCGTTGAGCAGGCCGGCGACGGTTTTGACGACTACTTGTTCCATCCTTTTGTCTCTGCGCTGCTCCCGCACGTTCCATCGGGCGGTCTGTTTGTACTCGACTGTCCTCGTCTCGTCGTCTATGAGGAGTTCTTGGGTCGGGGATGCCCAGGTGGCGTTGGCGCCGAAGGCCGTCTCCATGAGGCGGGCGAACAGTTCGGGGTCGGTGCGGACTTGGGCTAGGAGGTCATCGTTGACCTCCTCAGCGGTGGTCGGCAATGTCACGACTGCTGTCGAGGTGCCGGTGTCAGTGTCGGGTTTGTCGTAGACGCTTTGGCCGTTGTCGAAGTAGCTGGCGTAGATGTGGTCGAAGATCGCGTCTACTTTCTGGTCGAAGAGTTGGGGGCCGTAGACGTCGGGTAGTTCATCGTCGAGGACGGTGCCGACTGCGACCCGGACTGCGGAGCGGGTTTGTTGGCGGCGTTTCCAGTCGAGGACGAGTTTCTCCTCAACGTGTTCCAGTAGCTTCTTCGCAGCGCCCTTGACCTTCTTCGCTTCGGTGTCAGTCAGTTCCGGCTCCGGTTTGGTGAGCAGGTCGAAGACGGCCAGCTCTGCTTCAGTAGCGTCCTGTCTGACGGCGCGTTGCTCTTCGTTGGTCAGTTCGTCGTTGATGGCTTTGAGCCGGCGGAGGAACTCCTCGAGGTTGTGGGTGCCGGCGTTGTAATCTTCGATGAGTTGGCGGAACCTCTCTGCCAGGTCTAGCCGGGTCGGGTTCTTGCGTACCGCTTCGTCGAGCCGTTTCTTGAGGTCCGTTTGGATGGCGTTGGCGGCTGTGCGTTTGTTGGCAGCGAATCGCAGGGCGAGCTGTTCGAAGTCCAACTGGTTGAGGTCGATCAGTGGATGGAACCCACCGGCGCTGCGGATGATGTATTCCTTTGCTCCGACCGACCGGTCCAACAACTCCGACACCGAGTCCAGCACCTTGCGGATGTTGGGTGCTTCGGACGCCGATTCGATCTTCGATGCGATCGAGCGGATCACCGCTACCCGGTGGGTGACCGCCATCGCTTCGGGATCAGGTAGCAGCGCCTTGAACGTCTTGCGGACCTGACGGGCGAGCGACACATACCGGCGGCGGGTCTGTTGGTCGACCAGCAGCGCTTCCACAGCGGCCTTCTGCAAAGCGATGAACTCGAACCCCTGCGCCGCCTCCATGTCGTCTAGGTCGATGTCGTTCGCGTCGCAGAAATCAGCAACTTCGCCCAACGCCGCGGCCAACTCGGCTACCAGGTCGTCCTTGGGTCGTATCGGCAGATCCCGGGCCGACCCGGTGCGGTCAGCGCCGTAGATGGCGAGCGCCTTCTCCAGGTTCCGGAACACGCCGACGTAGTCGACGATCAGACCGTTGTCCTTGTCGTGGAACACCCGGTTGGCCCGGGCGATGGTCTGCATCAGCGTGTGGTTCCGCATCGGCTTGTCGAGATACACCGTCGACGTCGACGGCGAATCGAACCCCGTGAGCCACATCGCGCACACGAACACCAACCGGAACGGATCGTCGGGGTCCTTGAACCTGGAGTCGAGGTCCTCAGCGAGCATCCGTTTGCGGTGCTTCGCGATGTCGAGCCCCGCAGCAGCCATCTCCGCTACCTCGTTCTGCGCTGGGGACACCACCACGGCCATGTCCGTGCTGTGCATGAAAGCGATGAGCGTCTCCAGATGCGGACGTTCCAACTCGGGTGTGTTCACCAGCCGATCTTCGAGGTGGGCCAAGTAACGGGCCCACTCGGCTTCGACCAAGTCGTACATGCGCACAGCGGTGGCTTTGTCGATGGCCACATACATGGCCTTGCCCCGAAATCCCCGGTTGACGAAATGGCTGACCAGGTCCTCGGCGATCTCTGCGAGGCGCCGGGGTCGGGTGATCAGCTGGTATTGCTGGGAGAAACGACGCGCGACCGCCTTCTCCTGAGCGTCGTCCAACTCGGCCTCTTCGAGCAGTTCCTCGAGTTCGTCGTCGAAGTCGTCGTTGGTCAACTGCAACTCGGGAATGCGGTTCTCGTAGTAGAGAGGAACGGTCGCCCCGTCGGTGATGGAATCCCGGAAGTTGTAGATCGACACGTAATCGCCGAACACCCGCCGGGTCTGCTCCTCTTCGCCGGCGATCAGCGGCGTGCCGGTGAAACCCAGGAACGACGCGTTCGGCAACGCCAAACGCATGTTGGCGGCCAGCGTGTCGTACTGCGACCGGTGGGCCTCGTCGGTGATGACCACAATGTCGTCCCGCTCAGACAGGACCGGCATCGGCTGGCCCCGCTCCGGTGGGATGAACTTGTGGATCAGCGTGAACACATACCGATGGTCCTGACCCAACAACTCCCGCAGATGCGCCGACGTGCGGGCGTGGACATGCTGCCCGGTGGTGATCACCCCAGAATCGGCGAACTCCTCATAAAGCTGCTCGTCGAGTTCTTTGCGGTCGGTCACCAACAAAAAAGTCCAACTGCCCGGTTCCTTGCGCAACACCTTCTGGGTGAACCACAACATCGACAGCGACTTGCCCGACCCCTGAGTGTGCCAGAACACCCCCAGCCGCCCCTCACGCTCCTTCAACTCCCGCAACGCCGCCAGCGCATTGTTCACCCCAAGGAACTGATGATTCTTCGCGAACACCTTCACCAAACCGCCCGGGCGTTCCGTGAAAGCAACGAAGTTCTCCACCAGATCCAACAACCGGCGAGGCTCACACGTACCCCGCAGGGCGGTCTCCAACGACACGACACCCTGCTCGCCCTCGGAGTTGATCCTCTTCCAATCGGCGAAATGCCCCCACGGGGCAAACGTCGAACCAACCCGAGTGTCAGCCCCGTTCGAGAGCACAACAAAAGCGTTGAACCAGAACAGATGCCCGACTGTGTCCCGGTAGTCGCGGAGGTTGCCGTCGTAGGCGTCGCGGACGTTCTTATGAGACACCTTCAACTCAACCAACACCAGCGGGATACCATTCACGAACAACACCACATCGGCCCGCCGCTTGTACATGTCACCAACGATCCAGAACTGCGAAACCGCCAACCAGTCGTTCGCTTCGGTATCGTTCCAGTCAACGAACTGGACCGTGACCGTCCGCGGTATCCCATCGTCTCCGGCCGTTTCGACCCGTGCCCCCTCGTGGAGCAGGGTGTGAACCTCACGGTTAGCCCGAACCCGGCCCATCGCTGACCGATCCTCAACCAGCCGCTCCACGGCCTCATCCAGCGCCGCCTCAGGAAGACCAGGATTCAAACTACGCAACGAGTCCCGGAGCCGGTAACTGAGCACCGGCTCCGACTGCGAATCGCGACCCAGCGTGCCCCCCGGCCCCAAGACCTCCTCAAATCCCGACGCCACCCCCCAACCCAACCCCGACAGCAGATCGAGAGCCGGCTGTTCAACCAGCACATCCTCGGTCAAACCCACTGGACTCACACCGCCACCAGATCCAGCTCCGACACGTCCAACTCACCAGACACAAGACGAGGCAACAGCAGATCACGGGCCTCACGCAATACCTCGTTTTGCCGAAGAAGGTTGTCGGTCAGCTTCAAGATCGGCTGCACCTGGTCCGAGTATCTCAGCACTATCCCCGCAGGTGGATTCACCACATTCATGTTCATGATGTCGGCGGGCTTCACGCGTTGGTGGCTGGTTGAAGTCCCTCCGGCCATCGCTATCAGCCGGCTGGTGAACCCGGTCGAGGTTACAAGACCGTACACAAAGGGAAGCGTCCATCTGACAGGGTTCGCGAAGACCATGAACTCGGTCGAAGCGACCGCTCGACGGCTGAGGCCGGAACGATCCACGCGCCAAACTCTACGGAACCGTGGGTTGAGCTTGGAAACCATCACACTCTCGCCCTCTAGAAGATACTTGCCACTCTTGATCCTCGCACCGAGTTCAAGCGACGGGAGCCTTCGATCATCGAAGGCCGGGATCGAGTAATGGTCGAACACTTCGTCCACATACTCGAACGGCTTGACGTTGAATCGCTGGAGATCGAGTTCGTCGGCTATGCAAGTCTGACCCCAACCCTCGGGGATCGGGCCTAGGTCGGAGTCGACCAACTCGACATCCTCATGCCCCGGGTACCGGAAATGCACAAACCACTCCCGAAACAACAACCTGGCCATCTCCTCCAGAATCTCAATCCGCCGCCGATTGTCCTCGATCAGGTCATCTACCGGACGGAGAAGATTCGTCACAGAGTCTTGCACATCACGCGGGGGGAGTTGAAAGGAGAAGTTACGAATCTGTGTTGGACTAATGTGCGGAACGTTGACTCCGGTGACAATTGGTCGCACATATGCCTCAAACTGCGGACTTCCGATCAAGTATCGGAGGTAGTCCTGACTGAGCGATCCCGACGCTCGCAGGCGCGCGACCCGCTGTACCAAGAGCATGGGCAGGTCCGCCTCTCGTACAACCGACCACTTCAGTCCCGCATTGATCCAAGGCCGATCCATCGCGAGTACGACGTCGTCTACGGCAAGCCTAAACTTGCTTTGTCCGTCAGCCCTTGAACGCGGCCAACGTCGCTCCTGATCCCATTTCAGGCTCCCCTGACCGATGTTGGCCCCGCGCAATAGTCGTATGTCACCGGGTTCCCCGGTGAAGTATCGGCTCTTGAACGCAAAGCCCGCGAGAAGGTCGACGTGGTCACCAAGTTTGGCTAGTGGCCAGCAAGTCGTCACGAGCCCCCCAGAATCGCAGTCAGGCCTCTACTGACCTTCGTTGTCAACTCATCCGAGTGCCGGGCGAGAGCCCGGAAGTCTCTCGTCATCTGTTCCAAGCGTTCATGGAAGTCGAGGTCAACGGGGTAGGACTCGTCGTAGCCTACGTAGCGCCCGGGGTTCAGGCTCCAGCCCTCTGACTCAATCTCTCGGATGGTGGCGACCGCACATAGCCCGGGTACGTCAGCATAAGTGGCTTCTGGGAACTGCTCTGTCAGTTGCTTGTTGCTTGTTGCGCCGAACTCTGGCTCCTCGCCTCGCCAGAGGCGGACGATGTTGGCTAGGAACTCGGTTTGTTGGGGTGTCCAGTCTCGGTGGGCTCGGTCGATCTGGTTGTAGATCTCGCGGGCGTCGATGAAGAGCACCTGGTCGGCTCGGTCGGTGTGCTTTTTGCCTCGGTCGAGGAACCAGAGCGTGACGGGCAGGGTGACTGTGTAGAACATGTTCGTGCCTACGGCGATGATCACGTCGACGCTTCGATCCTCGATAAGTTTGCGGCGGATTTGGAGTTCACTGCTTCGGGCATCGGACGCGGAGTTGGCCATGACGAAGCCGGCCCGGCCGGTGTTGTTGAGCGCGGAGTAGAAGGTCTGGATCCATAGGTAGTTGCCGTTGTCGGGTTTCGGCAGGCCCAACGGGAACCGGGGGGCGTCTTCTCGTTTGGGCTTTTCGATCTTTTTGACGTTGAGCGGGGGATTGGCCATCAGGTAGTCGAACTTGCCGCCCGAGTCGTGGAGGTCCTCGTAGTAGGTGTTGCCTTCTGTGATTTCGCCGCCGAGGCCGTGGACGGCGATGTTCATCTTGGCGAGCCGAACGGTTTCGCCGGTCTTTTCCTGGCCGTAGATCGATAGTTCCTGGCTGGGGTCGTGGCGGTGGCGTTGGACGAAGTGGGCGGACTGGACGAACATCCCGCCCGTA
>JAPOQZ010000259.1 GCA_026710435.1 bacterium
CGCCACGAGCAGGCTGTATCTGTCACAGGCACGTTGCACAATGGTAGATAGCCGTATACACCGGCGGTTCGTTTCCGACGTCGAGCGGACCGTGGCAGGGTTCATACTGTCCAGAACCGGCCCGCACAGGGGATAGAAGGTCGCGTCCGTGACCCTCGGAGGTGGCGGCGGGGGTGGGATCCCAAGGAAAGAGGCACCTTCCGGTGATTTTCGCGATCTCGGGGTTCGGTGGGGTGGAGGTGTAGCCCGCTCTTCTGTGACGAATTTCCGACTCGGGACACTAGCTTGCCAGGAGGCTGCCCCGCCCGCGGCAGTCCCACGACTCGATCGCGAACGAGGGTCGATAGAGTAGGGAGCCACCACGTATCCGGTGTCGAGAACTGGGAACCCTTTCACTATGGATGTACAACAGGTTGTCTGGCAGGCCTCCGAGCAGGACATTGCCCGCTCCCGAACCGCGGAGTTCATGGCCCTTCACGGGATCGAAAGCTACGGGGAGTTGGTGCGTCGCTCGAGCGATGACATCGAGTGGTTCTGGGATGCGGCCATCGACTATATGGGAATCCACTTCTCGACCCCGTACCACAGCGTCCTCGATGCTTCCGACGGCCCGGCCTACCCGAGGTGGTTTCTAGGAGGGCGTCTCAACCTTTCGGAGGTGTGCGTGGACAGGTGGGCCGCCCAGGACCCCGACCGGGTGGCGATGGTCGCCGAGCGGGAGGACGGTTCCCAGCGCACGTACACCTTCGGCAAACTGCTCGAGTTGGTGGAGCGGGCCGCCGGAGCTCTCGCCCGGGCGGGCGCATCCAAGGGCGACATCGTTGCGGTCTACCTTTCGATGGTGCCCGAGGCTGTGGTGGCCATGCTGGCGGCTGCCCGGATCGGTGCCATCTACGTACCCATCTTCTCCGGCTTCGGAGCCGAAGCGGTCGCTTCCAGGCTGGCGGCGTCCGATCCGGCCGTGGTTGTCACGGCCGACGGTTACACCCGCCGCGGAAGGCCCATCGCTATGAAGGAAGTGGCGGACGCAGCCATCCGGATGGCGGGCCTGGCGCCGTCCGTCCTTGTGGTCTCCAATCTGGGACGGACCGACATCCCATGGACCCCGGAACGCGATAGATGGTGGGACGAGGCCCTCGGGAAGGCCGACAGGTTGCCGGCGCTTGCTACGGCCAGCGAAGACCCGGTTCTGCTCGCCTATACGTCCGGCACAACGGGCAAACCGAAGGGCGTAGTTCATGTCCAGGCAGGGTTGACCGTGAAACTCGCCGCCGAAGGCGCCTTCCAGTTCGAGATGCAGCCCGACGACCGTGTGATGTGGATGACCGACATGGGCTGGATCATGGGACCTTGGGTGGTCGTCGCCGGGATGGCGAACGGCGCCTCGATCGGATGCTATGACGGAGCGCCCGACTACCCGACACCGGGCCGACCGTGGGAGTTGGTCGAATCGATGGGCATCACCATCCTCGGGATCTCCCCAACTCTCGTGCGTGCTCTGCAGCCTCACGGTGCCCAGGAGGCGGCAGCCGCGGACTTCTCCACCCTGAGGGCCTTCGGGTCCACCGGCGAACCATGGAACCCGGCTCCGTGGTGGTGGCTATTCCGCGACGTGGGTGGTGAGCGGCACCCCATCATCAACATCTCCGGCGGGACGGAGGTCGGTGCCTGCCTGCTGTCGGTCAACATCCTCCAGGGAATCAAGCCGGTCTCACTAGGCAGTCCCTCGCTGGGCATGGCCGTGGATGTATACGACCAGGAGGGACTTCCGATCCGGGGAGAGGTCGGCGAATTGGTGTGTAGGAAGACCTGGCCGGGCATCACGCGGGACTTCTGGGGAGGCGACGACCGCTACTTCGACACCTACTGGAGTCGCTGGCCTGACGTGTGGGTGCACGGAGACTGGGCCTCTGTCGACAGCGACGGCTTCTGGTTCCTCCATGGACGATCGGACGACACTCTCAACATCGCGGGTAAGCGGATCGGACCGGCCGAGGTCGAATCGGCGGTCGTTGCGCACCCGGATGTGGTCGTGGCCGCGGCGATAGGTATTCCCCACCAGGTCAAGGGTGAGGTGATAGCCGTATTCGTGGTACCGACGCGTGACGGGGACGGCGACCGGCTAGCAGGCGAACTGTCCCAGTTAGTGGTAAGGGCCCTCGGCAAACCCTTCCGTCCCGCCGCCATCACGTTCGTTGACGACCTTCCCCGGACTCGATCGGCCAAGATCATGCGGCGGGTCGTACGAGCCCGTGCCCTGGGAAAGGACCCGGGCGATCTCACCAGCCTAGAGAACCCCGCTGCGGTGGAGGCCATCGGCCGGCTCCAGTTGTAAACACCAGCAAGGTGGGGCACCACGGCTATCCTGGTGCAATGGCAACACTCACGACGGTGATCAAGGAGGTCCTTAGCCGCGCAGCGTCAGGACCAATGAACGAAATGAACACGCGTGTTCTCCTGATTGAGCCTTTGCTCGACGCTCTGGGATGGGACACTCGCGATCTGAGAGTTGTAACCCGAGAATACAAGGTATTCGATGGCAAGTTTCTCGACTACGCACTCAAGATCTCCGGCCGACCGGCTCTGTTTCTTGAAGCGAAGGCGCTGGGTACCAAGCTTGACGACCCCAAGGTCGTAGCTCAAACCATAAACTACGCCAACAACGAGGGTGTGACTTGGTGTGTGCTCAGCGATGGGCAACATTACAGGGTGTTCAAGGCTACTGAACCAGTTGCAATGGACAGGAAGCTTGTCTTCGAAGTTGATTTGACCGATGTGGTAGAAGATCCCCAGGATTCAAATGTTATTGAGATGCTTCACCTTCTCTCTAGTGAATCAATAGCGACCAACTCCCTTGCGGACTACATCAGTGATAGACGAGTTTCCAGAGCGTTGAGGACCTTGATTATAGAGCCACCCCAGCCATTTTGTGATCTAATAAGTAGTCTTATCCCAAGATCAGAGCGCAATTTGTCGACGGCACAGATTCGAGCTTCGATTAAGCGAATCTTAGTTTCACTCCATGAGAAGCCTTCCACACCTACTAACCTGATTAACGACGACGGCCCGGACGAGATTAGTCAAGCGGACCCTAAGAAGAATCTCCCACCTCTCTATACATTCGAGTATCACTTTGGGAAGAAGCCAGCTCTTGTTACTGACTTATACAAACGGCTTCATGAGCAGGTCATGTCTCTTAGTGTAGACATAGAGCGATCGTTTAGAAAGTACTACGTTAGCTACAAGATCGGCAGACGTTCTGTCTTATGTGTTGAGCCACAACAGAAGCGGATGAAACTGTTTCTGTCACTAGATCCGAAGCAACATGTTCATCATCTCGTTCGTGACGTTACGCACATCGGGCATGCTGGTACAGGTAACATGGAAGTAATTTTCGAATCTGTGGAGCACTTAGATCAAATACTGGAGTGGATTACGAAGGCCGTAGCGGACTTGAGTAACTCTCGTTAGAAACAAGAGGACTTGAACACGAGTCCCTTCTCCCGATTGTACTCTTCTATCTCATGCACGCTGCATGATTCTCACGAAAGTGTCGCCCAAGATGAGAAGCATCGATGACCCTTTCGTCAGGGCGGTCAGAACTACCACCAACGATCCGGACTGACAACAGACGGTCCACTGACCTCACCTGCCCTGCTGTTTCATGATGTAACGGGTGACCCGCAGGATCTGCTCCTCGGAAAGGGTTCCCCGGAAGGAGGGCATCCGGCCGATCCCGGCGGTGATCGACTGCTGGAAGTAGCGTTCGGGTTTGTCGATCGACCGGGCGTCCTCCCCTACCAGAGCCACACCGGTGCCTCCGCGCAGGTCCCTACCGTGGCATTGGACGCACAACTGGACGTAGATCTCCTCGCCGGTGGCGTCCTCCGCCACTCCTGAGCCTCCGCACGCAAGGAGCGCCGTCAGCAGGGCACTGACGAGGACTGCTCGGACCAACCGTCCGATCAAGAACCCGACCCGTCGCGGATCGAGTTCAGATAGTTGTAGATGGTGATGCGACTCACACCCATCTGGTCCGCAACCTCGTTGATGGACTTCCGCAAGCGGAAGGCTCCTCTCTCGTCCAGCAACCTGACGGCTATCTGCTTCTGCACCCGGCCGAGTTCGGTCAGCTTTCCGCCCAGTTCGCGCTCCACCTGAGTCACCATGTGATCGAGCACATCGTGAAGGGAGAGGATCCTGACCATGGCCAGGACCTCCCCTTCCCACTCCAACGGAATGCAGTGACCGTCCTTCTCGTCGGGTCCCACGATCTCCGCGCCCACTGCACCGACCAGGGGTCGAACGGCCGCGATCACAGGATGCTCGGTCGTCATGGTGTCACGACCATGCTGACCGACACCCTTGTCGCCCCGGCCTCCATAGCGGCACGGATGCCGCTCGCAACCGCCGAGAGCACTTCGTCGAGCGAACCCTCAACAGAAGTACCGAACGGTCCGATATCCGACTCCTTCGGGGCCAGGGCGTTGATCGCTGCCTCGACGTGGGGTCCAGGGTTCCCCTCTTCGAACGGTTCCACGGTGAGTTCAGCGCGGACCAGCAATCATGCTCCTCTTCCGGATAGGTCAAGGGTATACGAGATCGCTCGATTCGAGGAAGTTCCGACGTTGCGCCAACGGACCAACGCTGACAGAATGTAAAATAATCGACTTCCAACTGACCGAGGAATGCTAGGTCCATCCGGTGGAGGACTTCTCATGACGCTGATCGCCCAGCAAACAATCGAATTCAGGCTCAACGGGCGGACCGTCTCGGTAAGCGCCGACCATCCGCACCTGCTGTCGGCGCTCCGAGAGGAACTCGACATCACTTCGGCGAAGGACGGCTGCGCGCCATCCGGCCAGTGCGGTTGCTGCACCGTCCTTGTGAACGGAAAGGCCCTGGTGGCCTGTGTTCTGGCCTTGGAGAAGGTGGCCGGCAAGGACGTAGTCACCTTGGAGGGATTCGACTCCGCCGAGCGGGACCGCCTGGCATCCGCCTTCGCGGTGACCGGCGCCCTGCAATGCGGGTTCTGCACCCCGGGCATTCTGGTCAGGGCCAAGGCGTTGATCGACCAGAAGGGCTCCCGGCTCACCAAGCGGGTAACCGCCGGCCGGCTCGGAGCTCACCTCTGCCGGTGCACGGGCTACACCAAGATATTCGACGCCATCGACATGCTGACCTCCGGGGAGATCCCACCTCTCGAGACCTCCGGCGGAGTCGGTAAGTCAGGCATCAAGTACGAGGCTTACGAACTGGCCCTCGGGGACCGCGACTACATCGACGACATCCGTTTCGACGGGATCCTCCACGCCGCTCTCCGTCTCACCGACCACGCCCGCGCCGACGTGGTGAGGATCGACACCGCAGCGGCCGAGGCCGTACCCGGCGTCCATGCCGTGTTCACCGGCGCAGACGTGCCGGGCGACCTCAAGGTGGGCCTGATCCACAAGGACTGGCCGGTGTTCATCCCCGAGGGTGGAAGGACCTCCTACTACGGGGACGTACTAGCGGTGGTGGTGGCTGACGACCGGCTGACAGCCCGGAAGGCAGCCGAGGTGATAGAGGTCGAGTACCGGGTGCTGCAGCCGTTCACCGATCCTGCCGAGGCGGTCGCATCCTCGGAGAACGCGGTATGGGGACTCGACGGCAACGTCCTCTCCGTCTCCGAGTACGCCAGGGGAAACTTCGAGTCCGCCTACGAGGCGTCGCCGCACAAGGTGCACGAAACGTTCATCACCCAGCGGGTGGAGCACGCCTTCCTGGAACCGGAGTCGACGCTGGTCGTGCCGGTGGGCGGCGGACGGCTGATGCTCTACTCGGGGGGTCAAGGAGTGTGGGACGACCGCGACCAGGTGGCCTCGGTACTCGGTATCGATCCCTCTCTGGTCACCGTCGAACTCGTGTCGAACGGGGGCGCCTTCGGCGGCAAGGAGGACATGGCCAACCAGGCGCAGACGGCCCTCGCCGCACATCTACTGGGCCGCCCGGTGAAGTGCACCCTGTCGCGGGAGGAGTCCCTACGCATCCATTCCAAACGCCACCCGATTCGTATGGAACTCTGGGCGGCCTGCGACCAAGCCGGGAGGTTGACCGCGCTCAGAGCCCGGATGCTGGGTGACTCGGGCGCCTACGCATCGGTGGGCATGAAGGTTCTGGAGCGGGCCGCCGGCC
The DNA here is from genome assembly GCA_026710435.1 of bacterium. Classification (GTDB taxonomy): domain Bacteria; phylum Actinomycetota; class Acidimicrobiia; order Spongiisociales; family Spongiisociaceae; genus JAPPFW01. The sequence continues at coordinate 6,175 of JAPOQZ010000259.1, forward strand.
ACGCCAGCGGGCCCTATGTGGTTCCCAACATCGATGTGAGAGCTATCGCGGCCCGTACCAACAACCCCGTGTGCGGGGCTTTCCGCGGCTTCGGGGCCAACCAGGCCCAGTTCGCCATGGAAGGCGTTATGGACCGGCTTGCCGAACGGGTAGGAATAACCGGATGGGAGATGCGAAGCCGCAACGTCATCGAACCGGGGACCGTGTGGGGTCCCGGCCAAATAATGGACGACGGATGCCGGGGCGCTCGCGAGTCTCTCAACGCGGTCAAACCCCACTACGACGCAGCCCGGGCGGCCGGGAAGGCGGTCGGTGTCGGTCTCGGCCTCAAGAACAGCGGCCTCGGGAACGGTTTCAAGGAGGTGGCCCGGGCCGTGGTCCGCTTCACCCGTGAGGGCACCGTGGAGGTACGTCATTGCTGGACCGAGATGGGCCAGGGCATCCACACGGTGGCCCAGCAGGTAGCCGCCGAGGAACTCGGCCTCGATCCCAAGTCCATCAGGGTGATCGTCGACACCAGCCGGGAGCTCGGAGCCGGACAGACCACCGGATCACGAGGAACCCTGATGGGAGCGGGAGCGGTCCAAGCCGCCTGCCGGGCAGCCGACGAGGGAGGACGCTTGCCCAATGTCGACTACCACGGCGAGTACCGGATCGACTGGACGAACTCTCTCAAAGAGGGCTTGGCGAACCCGACCATACACTCGGCGTTCGGATACGCGTCCCAATTGGTGATCGCGGACAAGCGGACCGGCAAGGTCGAACGGGTGGTAGCCGCCCACGATGTGGGCCGGGCAATGCACCCCGTGCTGTGCGAGGGCCAGATCGAGGGCTCGGTACACATGGGTCTGGGGTACGCCCTTACCGAGGATTTCCCTGCCGACGACCAGGCCCGTCCCACCAACATGACGTTGCGAAGCCTCGGGATCATACGGCCGAAGGACATGCCGGATGTGGACGTGATCCTGGTCGAAGTCCCCCAGCCCCGCGCACCCTACGGCATCAAGGGTGTGGGCGAGATAGGGCTCGTCCCCACAGCCGGGGCGGTGGCGGCCGCCCTTCACGAGGTAGACGGCCAGTGGCGGAACCGGCTTCCCATGAACGTTCACGGACCGATTGCCAAGTGACCGCTGGTCTGCCTGTGAAGGGGCGTCGCTCGCAAGCCGGACACGGCAGATCACCCCACAGCCGGACAACGCCGGGCTTGGTGTGCGCCCACCATCACCTGTACTCGACGCTCGCGCGGGGAATGCCCGCCCCTCCGGCCGTGCCTACGAGCTTCCAGGGCATCCTGGAGCAGATCTGGTGGCGGCTCGACACGGCCCTCGACCTGGAAATGATCCGCTGGTCAGCCATGCTGGGGGCCCTGGAGGCACTCGAGTCGGGCACCACCGGGATCGTCGACCATCACGAGTCACCCAACGCCATCGAGGGTAGCCTGTCGGTGATCGCCGACGCCTGTGCCGAGGTGGGTGTGCGGATCAGTACCTGCTACGGGGTGACCGACCGGCACGGCCCGGACGGTGCCAGGCGCGGCCTGGAGGAGAACCGCCGTTTCCTGACCGAGGACGGCCGCGGAATGGTAGGGATACACGCTGCCTTCACCTGCGAGCAGGGGACCCTCGAAGCGGCGGCCGGCCTCGCCCAGGACCTCGGGGCCGGTGTCCACGTTCATGTGTGCGAGGGACCGGAGGACCGGGACGCGCCCGAGCGACTCCATGGATTGACCCAAGATTCCTGGTTGCTCGCCCATTGCGTTCACCTGGCCACCGACCACCGGATGCGCGGGACGGTCCTGCACAACCCCCGCTCCAACCTCAACAACTCGGTCGGATACGCCGACCCGGCGCGCTTCTCCAACCCGGTTGCCCTCGGGACCGACGGTATCGGCGCCAACATGATCGAGTCCTTCCGGCTCGCCTACGTGATGCACCGTTCCGCCGATGTCACCGCCACTCCCGACACGGCTTGGGCCTGGATGGAAGCAGGGTGGGACCTCATGCCCGAGTGCCGGGATGACCGGGTCACCTGGAGCTACGACCCGATGGATCCATGGCATGTGGCGTTCACGGCCGGGATACGCCCCCTCGAAGTGGAGGTTGGCGGGAAGGTCGTGTATGCGGACGGCGCCCCCACGCGGGTGGACGCCGCTGAAGTGCGCGCGAAGGCGCGCGTGCAGTCGGCCCGCCTGCACGCCAGGCTATGAGCGATGCCTGAGACGCACGAGCCCCTCACCCCGTTCGGACTCTCCGATCTGCTGGACCGCATCGACTACGAGTGGGAGAGCCGGCGGCGCGTCTTCGACCTGCCGATCGCCCGCTTCTTCAACGTGTCCGAAGGCCCGGACCTGTCGATCGACTTCCTGGGCCGGCCCGCCGCCACCCCGGTAGGGCCCGCGGCCGGACCGCACAGCCAGATGGCCCAGAACATCGTCCTGTCCTGGCTCGGTGGCGGCCGGCTGATGGAACTCAAGACGGTGCAGATCATGGACGAACTCGAGATCGGCCGGCCCTGCATCGACATGGAGACCATCGGGTACAACATCGAGTGGAGCCAGGAACTCAAGATCCCCCAGTCGCTGGAGGAGTACGTCAAGGCCTGGATGATCCTCGGGATCCTCCAGGAGTGGGGCGAACTCGCCCCCTACATCGGGACCGATCCCGGACCCTGCATCTTCGATCTATCGGTCGGCTACGACCTGGAGGGCATCTCGACCCCGCAGGTGGCCTGGTTCATCGACTCGATGATGGACGCCTCCGAGGAGATAGAACGCCTGAGACCGCAGATCGACGGGGCGTTCGCCGGGTACCGCGACCTGGAGTTCCCGTCCCGGATAGCGGACACCGTGACCCTCTCCACCTTCCACGGGTGTCCCCCCGACGAGATCGAGTCGATCACCAAACACCTGATAACCCGCCACGGCCTCGATGTGATCGTGAAGCTCAACCCCACCCTGCTCGGCTTCGAGAGGGTCGAGGAGATCGTGCACCAGACCCTGGGGTACGGATTCACGGTACTGCGGCGAGAGGACTTCGACAACGACCTCCAGTTCGATCGCGGGCTGGAGTTGATCGGGGAACTAGAGGGCTTCGCCGCCGACCACGGGCGCCGTTTCGGTATCAAGCTCACCAACACCCTGGTGGTGGAGAACACCAAGGGCTTCATGCCCGACCAGACCATGTACCTGTCGGGGCCTCCCCTGCACGTGGTGTCCACCACGCTGCTGGGCGAACTGCACAAGGCGCTGCCCGGAAGGCTGAGGATCGACGGTCAGGACGGCCCGGTCCAGGTGTCGTTCTCGGCCGGCATCACCAAGGAGAACCTCCCCGACGCCGCCGCACTGGGGTTAGCACCCCTGACCATCTGCTCCGACCTCCTCAAGCCCGGTGGCTACGGACGCCTGAAGCCGATGCTCAAGGCCCTGCAAAAGGTCATGGTCGGCGCGGGGGCGGCCTCGCTGTCCGACTGGCAGGCCCATCGGGGGACCCTGTCCAACGGGCAGGGGGCGGTAGCGGCCTACATCGCCCAACTCCACGACCCGGCGACCAACGGGCGCTACACCCTCGAGGGCAACTCGAAGCTGCCCAGAGCCGTGGACAACGACCTGCAGATGTGGGGATGCGTGGCATGCAATTTCTGCGTGACCGTCTGTCCCAACGATGCCTTCTTCCGGATACCCACCCCACCCGAACTCGACGCGGTCGGCCTGCAGCAGTACCTGGTCCTCGCCGAGTTGTGCAACGAATGCGGCAACTGCATGGTGTTCTGTCCCGAGGTGGGTGACCCGGCCGTCATCAAACCGCGCCTCTACATGACCGAGCATCGCTTCCAGGAGGAGACCGAGCAGGCTTTCCTCGTCCACCAGGATCCGGACGGTTACTGGGTGCAGCCCAACAGCGCCGGCGCCGAGTGGACCGGCGACCTGCTCCTGCTGCTGAACGGAGCGGAAGGGTTCGTGCTGCCCCCGTCCGACAAGCAGGCCAGGAAGTAGGCAGCGGCCCCAGCCCGACTACCCATGGAGTAACCGATGGCCCGTACGATGCAAGAAGTTCGCCGCTTCGTCGGCGCCGACCACGGCCTGTCGGTGGTCTCGTTCGGGCGTCCCGACCAGTCGGTGCACTCCACCGTCGTCAATGCGGGCGTGATGGACCATCCCGTCACCGGCGAGGAGGTGGTGGCCCTGGTGGTGCGCGGCAACACCGTCAAGCTCCGGCACTGGCGCCACACGCCGAGAGCCACCATCGTGTTCCGGTCGGGTTGGTTCTGGGTCGGCGTGGAGGGAACCACCAGCATCATCGGCCCGGATGACCCTGACGAAGGCTTCGACCCGGCCGCGGTGCCGCAGTTGCTGCGGGACGTGTTCACGGCCGCCGGAGGCACCCACGACGACTGGGACGAGTACGACCGGGTGATGGCAACCGAACGCCGCGCGGCTATCTTCATCCACCCCACCCGCATCACCGGAGTCGGCCAACCCTGAGCGGAGCCAGGAAGTACATCCGATCCGGAACTCGGCACCCCCAGATCAGGTCACGTGTCTAATGGTGCGCCCGTTGAGCGGCTGTATCGCACGATTGTTGGGTCCCCGAGTCGCTGAAGTCAAGGCTGCTAACTGGTCCGCCGAGACTGTCAATGACCCCTCCATGATGAACCAGTCAACAGGTTCGATACAGGGAGGAGTGGTCGTGGAGCCGATATAGTGGAAGTATCCATTAGCTCTTGGCTTGAGGAATCTACTGTGCAGCATGGGATGGGTTCCATACGGAGACCTTTTGGACTCGGAGGTTGTGATTAGGCCATCAACCAACGTATTGGCGTCCCCGACTTCTACCATAAGAGCGACTACCGCCAGATCGCTTTCGCTATTCTCATGTACGATATGTATCTCTGCGGAGTACCGTCGATTGTCGATCAGGTGTTCTGACGGTGCATGGTAGTGTGCTTGCACCAACTCGAACACGCCGGTGGAGGTAACTACATAACTGTCTGGATGATACCAAACAGTTATCGTCCTCCCATTGTTATATACACCAATGGGTTTGCTGTTATACAAGAACTCGATATGTGTTTCGGTAGCTCTCTCATAGCCCGTGATGTCGATGGGAGACTGCCGCAGACCGCTATCGCATGGTTGGAAGGAGTCCGATAGCGACGACCAACGATCCGGGCCGGTCACTCCTTTGTAAGACCATATCGGACGTTTCGTATCGATTTCTCGCACGTCATATCTCCAAAAGACTCAGAACGTTGCCAGTTCGTGATCCAGGAGGGTGCTGAACAATGACGATTGCTCGGGCCTGCCGCCCGCCAGCCCAGGCATTTTGCCGGCGGTTGGCAGGCCGCTGGTGGATTGCTCAGCACCCTCCTAGAGCCTTGACCCTATCCGGCGCTCCCGTTGCTGCCTCTCATCTGAGATCAGCTACCTCGATGAAGGCGTACACAACCCCGGAGATCGCGAACAGGCCGGCGGATAGAACGCGATCACGGGACGACCGGGTCGGATCCAGCCCGTTGCGGTGCATGAAGGTCAGGCCTGCAGTAGGTGGGCGAATGAGGCCCGGGCCTCCTCGGTAGCCAGGAACAACGGGGCGCGGGCACGTCCGGCGCGCAATCCCACCATCTCCGCGGCGGCCTTGACGCCCGGGATCCCGTAGCGGGCCACCCCGTCGTTGGCAGCCGTCAGACGATGCTGCATCTCCATGTCCCCGGGGGGAGTCTCCAGGGCGGCGGCCACCACTTCGAGGCTCAACTCCGGCACGTAGTTGGCGGCTGCCAGGATGGCGCCATGCGCTCCCGCGGCAAGGGTCAGGGTCACCGCCGGGGCCGCCCCGTTGTAGAGGGCGAAATCGTCCGGTAGCCGCGCCAGCATCCGCTGGATGCGGATGGCGTCTCCACTGGAGTCCTTCATGCCTACCACATTCGGGTGTTGGGCCAGTTCCCAGACAACCTCCAGCGGCATCGAGTACGCGGTAACCACCGGGACAGAATAGAGGAATACCGGTAGGGGGGATTCATCGGCCACCTCCCGGAAGAAGGCGGCCACGAAGTCGGTGCGGTTGCGGGACAGGGTGGTGGGCGTCAGCACCAGCACTGCGTCAGCACCGCCTTCGGCCGCTTCGGCGATCTGGCCGGTGGCGATCCGGTTGGTCTCGGCGTTGATCCCGCACAGCAGGAACGCGTCGTCACCCGCGCTTTCCCGTGAGGCAGAAGCCAACTGTCGTCGCTCTCCCGGCTCCAGGAGGGGACCTTCACCGGTGGAGCCGGCGAGTACGAAGCCGCCATAGCCCAGGCCGCCGAGTAAGGACACGTTGTGGCGGTGTGCCTCGAGATCGATGTCTTGGCTGTCGTCGAAGGGTGTGATGATGGCGGGCATAGCCCTTGGCAGTGCTCTCATGAGGCCCGGATCATAGCTTCCCGGCAGCCGGCGGTCGGGTTATCTCTAGCGGAGCAAGCATCGAATCTCGCATGGCTATGCCGGCACTGACCTACGGCCAACGGCGAATGGTGGACGCTGCCGAACCCAACACAGATGCCAGATACCCGAGATCGTCCGGGTCGCCTGTCAGTACTTCCTCACTCAGCCGGAGTGCCACGAGAACGAGGTGAGCGTCGACCACATCGGAGGTTGAGGTGAGTGCCAGAAGACGGCCGACAGCCATGCCATCGTCGAAGGGGTGTACGGTGAGCGTCTTGACGAATGCTGCAAGCCGAGCCTGGCGGGCCCCACCCCGCCATACCTGTGCGACCACGGGATGCGTTGTATGCAGTTGGATCTCGGAGGATGGGCCACCGGCGATGAAGCGTCGTGCAATGTCGTAGCCGCGGTCGACCGAGATCAATACCCTGCATCAAGGATCACAATCCGTGTCGCTCGGCCAGGGCCGCCACGCCGTCCGGGTCGACCGGGCCATCCTCGGCGTTCCAAGCCTTGATGAAAGCGTCGAAGGCCGCACGCCGCTCTCGATCAGCAGCGAGCATGCGAAGTGCTTGACGAATAGCGCTGGTCTTGCTGCCGAACTCCAGCGCGAGCTTGTCGAGAATCCGCTCATCTTCGCCCCTAAGACGGATAGTTACGATAGCCATCTCGCTACTATACCACATATATTGGTATACATCAGTGCATAACCTTCACACACATACGCTCAGGTGTAGTGACACTTCCGTTTCCACGCCTGGTTCTCTTCGAAGGGGTCAACCGAGAACTAGGGCCCGGTTGACTCCTCGATCGTCACGGAATGGACGATCACGTCCCTCGACGGGGCGCCTCCCAGAGCGCCGGTGGGCGTGTGGAGATCCATTATGGAACGCGCTACCGCCAGGCCCGCCTCGTCGGTCACACCGAACACGACGTAGATGCCCTGGGAGTCCAGGAGGGCGGCGTCAGGGCCGGTCGTGATGAAGAACTGAGCGCTCCCGGAGTCGAACCCCGACGACCGGGCCATCACGAGTTGGCCGGGTTGGTAGCGGTAGGGACCGACCGGTTGACCGGTGTCGGGGTCCATCTCGAACTGGGGCTCGTCGGGGATGTTGTAGCCCGGACCCGGGTCGGAGGGGCTGTTGGTGTGGGGAGAACCGCCCTGGATAATGTCGATCGAGGGATCGGTGCGGAAGAGCAGGGTGCCGTCGTAGTAGCCCCAGCGGGCGAGGGTCACGAAGTTGTTGACCGTCCCGGGCGTGTCGGCCGGCGTCAATTCGAAGCGCATCTCCCCTTCGCTCGTGTCGAACACCGCGGTGTATCGGGCCGCAGGGTCGATACACATCGGATGGGGACCCTCGAAGTCGATCCTGGGCCCGTCGCTTCCATCCGTCGCCGGACACCCTTCCGGCGGCGCCACAGGGGAGGGAGCGGTCGTATCGTCGGCGACCGATTGTTCCGATCCCTCCGGGGCCGGCGAAGTGTCCACGGAGGACGCCAGAGTGTCCGCGGGAGGGTCGAGGCTCTCGGCGAGCTCGGGCTCGGGAACACTGTCTTCCATGACGGCGTCCGGCGACGTGGTGGTGGCGCTATCGAGGGCGACCGTGTCGTCGCCAGCCGGATCCTGGGACAGGATCAAGAACAGCGCCGCCGCGGCTAGCGCCGCCAGCGCGGGCAGGGCGATCATCAGGTATCTGCGCCGGGCGGCCCGCGTCTGTTCGGCAGCCCGTGCCTCCTCCAGCCTACGTTGGCGGTTCTCCTGCTTGCGGCGTTGTGCCCTGCCCACGATTCCCAATCACGTCTTCGGACCTTCCGGCACGCCATTCTACGCCGCCCGCGCTGACACAGGATTCGTGCGTCACCGCCAGGGTGAACCCACGGGCCCGCCCCATCGAGCACGGCAACCAACTTGGTGGAATGGTCCGGATCGCCGGTCAGGATGTCGTCCCGCAACAGGGCCAGACGGACGAGATGGCCGTCGACGACATCCGAGAAGTGCGAGAGAGCCAGAAGCCGGCCAACGGATGGACCGTCATCTAGCGAGTGCGCCGTGACCGTCTTGGAAACGCAACCAGGCGGGCTTGCCGGGACCCACTCCTCCACACCTGCGCTACCACCGGATGTCTCGCATGCACCTGCGTATCCGACCGAGCTACAGCGGCGAAGAAGGCGCGTGCGGACTCGTCTCCGCGGTTGACCAAGATCAACACCCCGGCGTCAAGGCTCACAGCCCGTAGCGCCGCGCTATTGCTGTCACCGCTTCCTCGTCCACCGCGGCTTCGGCGTTTCAAGCGTAGAGGAAAGACTCGAGGGCGAGGTGTCGTCGCCGGTCGGCCGCCAGCGATCGTCGGGCGTGACGGATGGCAGCCAATCTGCTTCCGAACAGCGGCGCCAACCCGTCGAGGGTCTCCTTGTCGTCGGCATTGAGCCGAACGGTTGTGGTGCTCACGACCAACTACTGTCCACACGCGTGCTACAGCATTGACAGCCAACAAGGCTGGCTACACGCATCACCACGCAGCGTCGGGGAAAGTGGGGGCGGGCCGACGCGCAGGGTCCTGCCGTCAGCACAACCGCCCCTAAGGCGGCTTCCTGGACGTGCCCAGGGTTGTAGGTGCACTCGCGCTCGGCCATCCGGGTTGAGAATCACACCTCTTGAAGCGGGCTGCGGCTCAGCGTACGTTCGTCTTATGAGCGAGACCGACCACGCTCGGAGAGCTCCGGACGATACGCCACAGCCCGCGAGATCCACTTGAACAAAGGACCTGGACTCCGAGGATCCGATCGAGAGCGACTCCGTTTCAGCCATCATGCATTGAAGCGAATGGGCGAGCAGGTTATCACCCAGGAGATGGTGGAGACCGTACTGACACGTCCACGCAGGTGGTTCGAAGGAGACACCGCGAACGAGTATGAGTCCATAGTGAGGGGCCGCCGTTTACATGTTGTGGGTCTCCGTAGGCCCTCGACCGTTTATCGTCATTGTTCAGCACCCTCCTATTGGGTTGCACGTTGAAGGAGAACCGGATGCACGTTCGTTATGACTCGGACGCCGATGCGATCTTCCTCGTGTTGCGCGCCGCTCGCGGCGGGGAAGCCGGTGGGAGGCGACTGGACAGTACCCGCATCGCCCATCTCGACCGCTCGGGCCGCGTCTTCGCGTACGAGTTCCTGTCCGTAAGCCAAGGGGTTTCCCTCGACGGAATCGGAACCGACGGCGCAGCCCTGATCCGCGAAACGCTCCAGCCTATGAGCCAGATCGCCGTCGCCTGACGGCGGGTTGTCCATCCGCCTCGCTCCGAACCAAGCCCTGGGTCTGCGTCGAGAAGATCACCGTCTCAGGACAGCAGGTCACAACCCGGAGCACTACCCGCCCAACACCATTGCACCCACCGACCGCCACCACCAGACCGCCATACCTTTCCGGACTCCGCGCCTTGCATGCCGAGCCCAAGAGCGACAGGACCTAACCGGTAGATCAGTCGGTCCCACTGACTGGGTTTGAAGCGTGTCGCTATATCGACACCGGCGAGGACGGCACCGTGAGCCAGCGGTCCTTTCGCCGGCTGTTATACTCCGGACGGCCTCATCGATCCGAGGACTCTTCCCCAGGCTTGCGCTCTCGTGCGTCCGAAGTCCGTTCTCTGGCTCCAGGACCGAAATCAAGTATCTAGATGACCGACGTAACTTTATTTGAGCAACGACTCAGGGTCGCTTCGCCACGCGGCTGCCATGTAGTGAACCATATGGCCAGGCACGGGCATCGCTGCCTTGGTCCGTTCCGAAACCTTGTCGCGAGCGCAGGCGTTGGAGGCAATCCGGTTGGAGACGGGTCATGGTAGTTCCGATGCCCGGCGGGCCGGCATCCAAGGCCGCTGACCAGTACGAGTACCTCTGGACAGTGCTACGTTTGTGCGATTTGTTGGAGGGGCGAGTTGGTTCGATCCGTCTGGAGCCTCCGGGTCAAGCAGGGGTCGGAATCGAGATGGAAGTCGAGATCGACGGTGCCATCTGGGTGGAACAGGCGAAGTCGTCGGCGACCAAATGGACAATACACAGGCTGAAGAATGAGGGTGTATTGAGGGCCGCCAAAGCGCAGATCGACCGCGGGCGCCGTTTCCGTTTAGTTGCTTCCGCGCCCGCTTCTGATCTGGGCACACTCGCTGATCGCTCCCGGAAGACGGAGACATACGAAGAGTTCACAGAGTCACTTACACAACAGCGTCGCCCGCATCTCGCTCAGGTTGCTCAGGCATGGGGCATCGGGAATGAGCATTGTTGGCCTCTGATTCGGAAGGTCACAGTCGAGCAATACTCTCTCGACGAGTTGAGGCGGATTGTCAGAACGACCCTGCGGCAGTTATTCGTGGACGATCCTGATCTGGTGGTCGGTGTGCTATGGAACTTCTGTGACGGACACCTGAGTCTTCGTTTCACAGCACCTCAGGTCTGGTCCTACGTCGAGTCAAAGGGTCTCCGCCGACGCCTCATCGTGGGGGATCGCAACATCATCCGAGGGTTGCGTGGAACAGTCGATCGGCAACGGCACCGTGTAGAGAGCGCGGCACCTTCGGTGGGGTTCGTACGCCGATCCGACGTTGACGATATCGTTGGCAAACTTCGCGAGCCGGACGGGGCACAGCTGATGGTCGTGGACGGTCGGGCAGGCACCGGTAAGTCGAAAGTGGCGTTCGATGTCGCAACTCAACTCGACAGCGACGGCTGGTATGTCGGGCTCGCCAGGATGGACAGCAACGCTGCTACGTCTACCGCTATTGAACTCGGGCATCGGATGGGCCTGACGGAGTCACCGTCGGTGCTCCTAGCGGGTGTTACCGACGGGACACCGGCCCTCCTAGTTGTAGATCAACTCGATGCCGTCAGTACGTACAGCGGTCGCATGGGTGACAACTTCACAGCGGTGACTGAAGCCATTTCCGAAGCCAGAAGAGCGAAGAACCTCAAGATTATGCTCGTGGTCCGCACAGTCGACCTCGAGGCTGACCCCCGGATGGTTTCGCTGCTCCGCCGTGAGGAACAGGTGGGACGGCAGACAGTCGGGCTCTTGGATGTCGAGGACATCAAGGCGCATCTAGCTCATAGCAACATGCCTGTTCCGGCGTCGGCAACAACGTTGGAACTACTCCGGACACCGCTGCACTTTTCCGTGTTCACCCGTCTTGATGGCCGTTCCCGGGCTGAACGGTACAGAACTCTGCAGGATCTCTATCAGGAGTACACAGCACAGGTTCGCAGAGACATCGAGCGCCGAGTTGGCCACCTCGACTGGGTCTCAATCACGGCCCTGCTAGTCACTCACATGAGTGGCAACGAGGTGTTGACGGCTCCTGCCCATCTCCTCGATACCACCAACCAGTCAGAAGTTGATGCTCTAGTGTCCGATGGAGTGCTGGTCAAGGACGACAGTGGTATTGCCTTCTTCCATGAATCCTATTTCGACTACCTGTTCGCCAGATCGTTCGTCGCTGACGGAGACGATCTATGCGACTTTCTGGTGGAGTCCCGCCAGTACCTGTTCCGACGCTCCCAAACGCGCCAGGTCATGGAGTATCTGGCCGGTGTCGATAGGGTCCGCTTCCGGGAAACGGTCACTGCACTGCTCGCCCATGACGACATTAGGTCCCACCTGAAGGCTGTCGCTGTCAGTGTGTTGCGCCAGATCCAGCCCACTCCAGAAGACTGGCAGGCCCTCGAGGAGGTTGCGTGGAGAGACTCTCCCGTCGGCAAGAAGCTGCTCGGGTTGTTGGACCTGCCGGGATGGTTCGAGGCAGTTGATCGACTTGGACGGTGGGACCAGTGGCTCAACGACCCCGAGCGGGTCAACAGTGTGTTTGGCACGTTGACTTTGGCAGCACGAGAACAGCCTGTCCGCGTCTCAGATCTGGTCCGACCCTTTATTGGCAAATCCGAGGAGTGGCGAGTGCGTCTACGTTCGCTCGTCTCCTGGTCCCTGAGCAGCGGGCTCGTTGATCTCACTGCTGAACTCATTGATGAGGGCCAACTCGACGATGTCCGAAGTCCGATTGCGGTGAATAGCGACTTCTGGTCGCTTCTCTATTCCCTGAGCAGGAAAGATCCCGCAGGCGCGGCGCGCCTCGTCGGCGCCTACCTTCTCCGTGGTTTTGAGCGGGCTCGTCAAGACAGTTCTGACAACCCATTCGAGTCTGGACACCTGTCGCGTGCTTCACCGTCCCAATCCCAATCTGTCATCATTGAAATCGCCTCGCGGACTCCGGCCGAGTTTCTCCACCATGTGATGCCCTTCGTGATCCAACTCGCGGGGCGTACTGAGAGCGAACCCCTCCCCGGCCGGCTACCTCGAAGTCAACCCTGGGCTCTACTGCACCGGTCAACGGTGCACACCGTGCCAGCCGCTGTATTTGCCGGAACCGAGCGAGCTTTGACAGCCCTAGCCAAGGATAACCAGGAAGCGTGTTTAGCAGTTCTACGCGATATCAGGAACGCTGAGAATTACCACCTTCGGTTCCTGACGTGCCGGGCCCTAACCGCCATCGACGACGCCGACGCCGCTATCGGCTGGTTGCTCTCCGACACTCGCAACTTTGCGCTAGGGTGGGCCGACAGTTCGAATTGGGCATCGCGGGAACTGATCGAGCGACACTCCGCCGACTGTTCGCCCGACGTATTCGACAAGCTCCAGGCCGCTCTACTCGGCTATACACCACCGTGGGATGATCGTCGGTTCCGAGGCCGGGATCGGTACGAGCTGATGTCGGCCTTGGACATGACCCGTCTGTCGGATCTCGCCAGACTTAAACTCCAGGAACTCGAGCGACGCTTCGAGTCGGCCCCGCCAACGCCACCAAGACCTCTTGAGGCGTTCCAGGTCATGTCTCCGATACCAGAAGACTCTTCGAAACGCATGTCTGATGACGATTGGATACGCGCCCTCGAGAAGCATGCGGGAACGAAGACACGGTGGGTCGCGGACGACCGTCCGGTCGGAGGTGAAACTGAACTCGCCCGGCAGGTAGGCACTCGAGCGAAGGAAGACCCGGAGCGGTTCGCAAGGCTGGCGTTGCGGTTTACGCCTGGAATCCCGGCTGAGGCGATGAACCAGATTCTCCAACAAACCGAAGGAGCCCTGGGCACCGACATTCTTGCCGATCTGTGCGAACATGCCCACCGCACATATGGTGCCGCGGTAGGCCGATGGGTGTGCAGCAGTATAGCCAGGGCCAAGACGGTTAACTCACGTCTTACTCACCTCATCCGTGTGTATGCCCGAGACGCCGATCCGAGTACTTCTTCACAAGATGACTACAATGGAGACTTATTGCTCGCCGGTATTAACTCGACACGTGGGGAAGCAGCTCGCGCTGTGGCTAAGACGTTCTTCGCTAGCGACTCCTATGTCGAGGCCCTCCTTCCAGCACTATCATCTCTCGCAGTTGATGAAGCCCTGTCGGTTCGTGCTTGTGCCGCTGAGGCTGTCCTTGCTCTCTTCAACCATAATCGTGAATACGCGCTTGATCTCGCTGAACGTCTGTTGGACGCTCCGATTGAAGTCCTAGACGCCCAAACCAGTGAACGGCTTCTCATGTTCGCCATGCTATGGGAACCGAACCGTTTCGGGCTGACGATGGTGAGGGCACTGTCTAGCTCGTCTCAGATAGCCAGACGAGGAGGTCATATATGGGCAATAGCATTTGAGCAGGATAGGCTTAGTGACGGTGTTACCACGGATGTACAGGAACTCCCGACGGCAGCCAGACAAGGAGCCGCGGAAGTCTTCGTACAAGGGGTACCCAACAGCTTGAAGATCCTTCCTATTCTGTTCAACGATGACGACAAGGAGGTCCGTGAGATATCTGCTAGGGCACTCCTTAAACTTGAAGATATCCCCGGACGGTCGGACCGTGAATATCTGCTAGGTGCCTACCTCCGAAGTGCGGCCTTCCCAGTCCATCTAGATCTGGTCATTCATAAACTGACTGAAATAGCTACAAACCTACCATCAAACACGATAGATCTCTGTGAGGGAGCGATAGAGGTCACCGCCAGTGATCTCGGAGATATGACTTCTGCTTATTTCGGTGCTGGACGCGATATCACAACCATCATCGTCAGGCTCTACCGACAAGCAGGCCCTGAGATGCGGGGCCGCTGTCTGGATGTTATCGATCGGCTCACAGAACTTAATGCATATAACGTAGCCGAGGCACTAGACAACGAACGCTGATCGTCCATTCCCGCAGCCATTGCTGGCGAACCCCATACATGTGTCAGCGCTCGAAATGGCGGGTGACGGTCATTTCTATGCCGGTTTCGGTGATGATCTTTATGGCTATTTGGCCGGTCTTGGGGGTTCGGAAGGGGGCGGACTTGGTGGAAAGGGTGGCGTCCCATCGGAGTTGGTCTATGCCTCGACCCAAGGCCTTCTTGAGGCGTTTAACCTGGCGGTCGTTGGCGGCGTTGGGGAAGTGGATGCGGCGGGCGAAGAAGCTATGACCGTCGTGATCGGTGTCGATCATCCTGCAGGCCACGTCCCGAGCGGTGCCGCTGTCCAGGCCACCGGTTCGGGGGTTGAAGGTGTCGAAGCCGCGTAGCTCCACTTGGAACTGACCGTCGGGGTCGGTTGTGATGTCAAGGTCGGGCTCGGCCAGCATCACAAACGCCTCGGATTTGCGGTCGGGATCCAGCTCGCCGATCTGGAGGTCGCGGTTCATAATGACCCGTAGGACACGGACCCGGCCGATCCGGGTGTCGTCGGTAGTGGCTGGGTCGAACGAGAATGCGGCGGCGATCAGGATCTGCGTGCCGTGAATCTGGCGGGGGGCTTCGGTGGCTGCGGCGGTAAGCATCGCCGGGGTAACCGTCACGTCCTCGGCGGCGATCATCACGGCGGCGTCCTGTTCGGACGACCCTTTGACTGAGCAACGGGCCTTGTGCGTAACCAGGCTGCCGCGCTTGCCGGGCCACGGCTCGATCTCGTGGACCTCGATGGTCGAGGCGGAGAGCGTGTCGTTGATTCCGGTCTGGAGCAGGGTGTCCACTACCCGTTCGACGAATACGCCCGAGGCCGTAGCCTGTTGTGATCGGGCACTCTCGCTTTCTTCGATTCGAGAAAGCGGTATGTAGGTATAGGGCGTCTCGGATTCGACGGTGAACGGAGAGCAGACCCGCACAACCCCCTTGGTCTGCTCAGGACGGTCGGCCAACTCAATGAACTCCGGGGGTAGGTCGTAGGCGAGCCGGGCCGCCGACACATGGCGGACCTTCTCATAGATGAACCCGCCAGCAGGATCAATACTGCTATAATGGTTCTGTTCTGTTCTGTTCTGTTCTGTTCTGTTCTGTTCTGTTCTGTTGTGATCTGTTCTGTTCTGTTGTGATCTGATCTGATCTGATCTGATCTGATCGTCCAGAAGGGGTGAATAGCGGTCGTAAGACGTTGCCGGGCAACTGCTACGGACACCGTGGATGTATCGCAGGTGATCCACCGACGGCCCCACTTCTCGGCAGCGAATGCGGTAGTGCCGGCACCGCAGGTGGGGTCAAGGACAAGATCACCTGGATCTGTGGCCATAAGAAGGCAACGCTCGATGACGCTGTCTGCGGTCTGCACGACATACCGTTTATCCGATGTGGACATCTGTTGATGCCAGATGTTGTTTATCCGCCGACCGGGTATCTCCTCCTCGTACCACTTCCAGGCCAGTTCCGACGTGGGATTTGCGCTGTCGAGACGGCCCAACTCGGCCATCCAATCCAACCCCTCCATCGAAACGGCCCACTGTCGCGTCTCAGGACAGGGGTACTCGACACCGTTCCAAACGTACGATTCAGACCTGCCCGTGGTGGACCGACCCTGCGACGTGAGCCTCATGCGACGGTACAGGCGAGCTCCATCAGGCAGCAGATCAGGGTTTGCGCGTTCCTCCCCGGTCAACTTGCGGGTTGTGCCCTCAGCTTCCTCAACCATTACGTACGATGACATATGCTTGATCTTCCCCACACGGTCGAGCGGTTCATACAACTGCCGGTACTTGGCATGTGAACGATCCTTGGCATACCAAAGGAGAAAGTCCGCGACGCTGGGAAGGGTTTTGGACGAGGCTGAACCTGATGTGGCGAACGGGATAGTGGCTAACCGGTTCTCGTGACCGAACACCTCATCAAGGAGTACGGCCATGCGGTGCACGTTCTCGTCGCCGATCTGAACGAAGACCGAGCCGGACTCCGTAAGGAGGTCGCGGGCCAGGGTCAGCTTCTCAAGCATCTGGTCGAGGTAGCTGTCGATGCCGCGTTCGTAGGTGTCGCGGAAGGCGCGGATCATCTTGGGGTCGGCGGGCAGGCCTTGGCGGTTCTCCTTGGTCTCCCGCTGACGTACGGCAACCTGGAAGTTCGATTTGAAGCCGATGCCGTAGGGCGGATC
This sequence comes from bacterium, assembly GCA_026710435.1. Classification (GTDB taxonomy): domain Bacteria; phylum Actinomycetota; class Acidimicrobiia; order Spongiisociales; family Spongiisociaceae; genus JAPPFW01. The sequence goes on from JAPOQZ010000259.1 coordinate 23,010, forward strand.
GAAGAAGATCATCTGTACCTGTCCGGCCAGGCCCTCGCGCTGGGCTAGAGAGGCCATGACGCGGGCAGATTCGCCGTGGATCAGGCGGTTCTGCCAGTTGCCGGTGTGGCGGTACCACTCGTAGGACGCATCGGGAGGTAGGCCGTTGAAGTCCTCGAACAGGCCCCGCTGGTCGGGGCCGAACGATTGGAGCGACTTGACGAAGGCGCCCGGGTGCACTTTCTCGCGGATGTACAGCGGGTAGGCGTCGAACTCGTCCGGCTTCCTGCGGCGGTCCCAGGCCAGGGTGGGGGGCTCCCCCTTGCGGCGCCGCGTGGTCCAGGTCTGGGGTTGCTGCTCCTCGTCGGGCAGGAGCGCTTGCGTCTCCGAAGTTGGGATGTTGGTTCGCTCGGCGCTGTCGTGGGTGTAGTGGGCTGTGGGCGGCGGCTTCTTCTTGGCCATATCAGTTGCTCTCCGTCGTGGGGTTCGTAGTCGAGCCGGATCGGACTATCCGTTTGATCTCGTCTGATATGAGGTGGTATCCGACCGCGGCGTCGGTGATCTCGACAAACCTCCAACTGCGGAGGTGTGCCGGGATTTGGGGTGAGTTGGCCACTGCGGGTATCCACCACTCCGTCACGTAGCGAGCCTTGGTTTCCGATTCCTCGTCGGGACGGCCCTTGCATTCCACGATCAGGTGAACCGGATCACCGTCCCGGTTGCGGATGCGGGCGACGAAGTCCGGCTCGTAGCTGCGCCAGACTCCGTCTTCCAGGTAGGGGATGTCCCATCCCAGGCGGAAGTTCCGCACCCACGCCTCCACATCGTTGGAGTCCGCATCGAGCATCTTCGCAATGGTGGCTTCGAGGCCGCTGTGGCAGGCCGCTATGTTGAGTTCCGATCGTTCCGACGCGCGGTGGACGGGATCATCATCCGGGGGATAGCGGTCGGCCAAGGTGGTCTCGAAATCGATGGCTGAGGTGTCGAGCGTGGTCGGGCCGTCCGAGTCGAACATGCCTACGAGCACGGGGCCCTGCATGTCGCCGGAGCAGGCGTCCAGAACGTGGCCGACCACTTCTTCGAGGTGGGGTCGCTGCAGCACAACCCGCGGGTCCGGACAGTGGACATCCGGATGCTGCAACCAGTCCGACACGGCCTGCCGGAGATCCGCGAACAGCTGTCCCTTCCCCGTCGATGTCTGGCCATTGCCGGTGGCGATCACACGACGGACGCACGCGGCCGCTAGCCGCCATGCAGCCTGCTGGAAACGCACGTCGTCGATACCCACGAGCTCGGTCTCACCGGTCACGCCTCCGAGCTCGACCAGAGTAGGGCGGTCGAGAACCGACGCCTCATAGGGCTGCACCTTGGCGGGATCAAGCCTGATCCGGTTGGCGCCGGGTTGCCACGCATAGCCGGCCAGGCGCGGTAGCTCGATCCGCAGATCGGCCCGGTCGGCCACGGTCCGGACCGTGTAGGGCGGGTTGGGCGGTGGCACGTGTCCACGCCGACCGGTGGGCATGAAGTCGAACGGTATTCCCAGCACCTGGGAGTACTCGGGCGTGAGGCGTCCGTAGGAATCGACGCTCTCGTAATCGGTGCGCCGCAGGGCTCGGCCGGTAACCTGCTCGCACAACAGCTGGGTGCTGAAAGCGCGATAACCCAGCACGTGAGTGACAGTACGGGTGTCCCAGCCTTCGGTGAGCATCGACACCGAGATGACGCAGCGGATGTGCTCCCCCGGCTCGCCCACCCTCCCGACGGTGTTCAGGACGTTACGCAACAGCGAGATGTCGTCCGTAGCACCTACGCCACGGCGGGCAGCCGACAGCCGGGTGGCCTGCGCCTTCACTAGTTTGGCGAGCGCTCCCGTTATCTTGTCATCGCTGTCCAGCTTGGAGTGCATGAGCAGCGTGACCGGTGTTTCCTTCCACCCGGCGCTGCTCAGCCGGACATTGGATAACTCCGCCAAGGCACCTACTACGTACTCTGTGCGGCCCGACTCATCGGTGCGCTCGTATCCTCCTATGTAGTCGTACAGAGCACGGGCGTTGAAGATGCTGTTAGCCACAACGATCAAGACAGGGGGGGTGCGCCGACCGGCGTCCCGCCACCTCTTCCATTCGAGCACCCAGTCGAAATAGAGAGAGTGGAGGGAGTCCTCCAAGAGCCCGGGCAACTCCTCGCGGGTGACCTTCTTGGGTTTGGCGTTGGCATAGATGGCCCGCCATTTGACGTCGAAGCTCTCGGCGTCATCGTCGACGGGGAGCCGAGGGATCTTGACCAGCCCGGATTCGATGGCTTCCAGCAATGGGAAGTCCGAAACCACCCACGGGAACAACTCGCCGCCGTGCTTCTTGGCTGCGGTGCTGATGAACATGGGTGTGGCCGAGAAGTCGTAGATGGCCAGCAGGCGGTTCTGGTTCTGCAGGTCCCGGATGGCGTTGAACCACACCCCTGCCACCTTCTGGTCAGCCCGAGTCGTGGAAGCAAGACTGGGGTTGTAACAATGGTGTGCCTCGTCGTTCAGCACCAGGAGCCTGTCTCGCCCCTTCAGACTCCGCAGCACCCGATCGAGCATCACCGCAGCATCCTCGACTCCAGATTCGCCCAGAGGGTCGAGCACCTTGCGACCGTCGCCGGACACTCCTGACAGCAGGTCGCGGCGCTGGAAGGCCTGGAAGTTGACCACCGCAACCTGGGCGCGGTTGAGCCGCGCCCTCAGGTTGGGCGGCACCAGGTCCATACGGTCGTAGACGTTGCCCGGATGGGAGGGCGCCAGTTCCCCGAGCCGTTCCCGCACCGTATGACCCGGAGTGATGGCTAGAAAGGCGCTGGTGTATGGACTTGGCCCTCTCCGGCTGGTCGAAGAACGGCGGATGTCGTTCAGGGTGTGCCAGACGATCAACATGGCCATGACCATGGTCTTGCCTGTACCGGTCGCCATCTTGATCGCCCAGCGGACCATGTCCTCGTTCATCTCCTCGGAGCGGGGGGCGACCCGGTTCTTCGCATACTGGCGGCCTTGCCTGGTTTCGGTTAGCCAGATCACGGTCTCGACCGCCTCCAGTTGGGCAAAGAAGGGTCGGATGTGGCGGTTCTCGCGGGTCCAGTAGGCGAGAAGCCGCCGCGTCTGATCGGTCGCTCCCTCCCAGCGCCGTCTCCGCCAGCCACGTAGGTGAACACGAATCTCTTCGACGGTTTCGTTGAGGTCATCCGGGTTGAGTTCGAGGACCGCTTGGACGGGTTTGCCCTTGTGGGGAGTGGGCACCGGAAGGATCCCGTGCGACGGTCTCCGCCCTTTCTTTGGCGGCTGCCCTTCGATGGCTCGGCCATGGGCGTCGAGCTCCCAGTGGCGTCGAGGCTCCTCGTAGGGGGTGTTGATTACCGGGTTCGTTCGAGGATCGAGGTTCTCCGAATCGGACATCTGTTGGGCAGGATTCGGTGGCAAAGACTCGGCGGAGGATGCACTCATGGCCAGAGCGTACCGCGGCGGTGTGACACAATCCGGCATCCGATTCCGAACCCAGTGAGAACCTTCCACCGGTCGTGGTACCGGCTCACTAATCGCAACGGACGGGTCTCGGTCTCTCGGCTGCACCGACACGGATCAACGACGAACCCGTGGGCTCGCGCCAAGGCAGACACCACCCGTTCTTGATCGGCCGACCATCTCCCGGTGCGTGGCCCCCGTCCTCTATCCTTTGTCAGGTTCAACGATTGTTCGTGATAACAGTGTTGTCTTAACACAAGCGCGTTCCAGAATGACCGATATAGAGATCGGGGTCGGCGCATCGGCTGAGGGTGGCCTTTCTTCGGATCGCCACAGGAAGGAAGCGTGATGGTGATCGAATGGGGAACTGCCATAGCCACACTGGTCCCTGTTGCCGGGCTCGTGGACGGTGTATTCCGGGTGCTTGACGGCAGGCTCACTGGGACCGACCGACGGGCCAAGGAACGCTACACCGAGAGCGACCATCGGGCCGTGGCGCGCTAAAAGGAGATGGAGCGTCGGGCTGAGGAGCCCTACGAAGATCTTGTGACGCTGATCCGTCGCCACCACCCATCGGTCGCTGCTCATTGTGATCCCGGAATTGGGTTCCTATCCATCGGTGACGGGATCGGCTAGGTGCTGGATGCCGGACCAGTTGTCATCGTCATACGACTGGGCCTCGCGTGCTGAGGATGATCCGGTAGGTGGTCACGCAGAAGCCGCGTAGATGTGTCAGCTACGCCGGCGGCCGTGTCCAGCCAGGAAGAACACCACCCCGACCAGCCAGGTGATCGAGCCCCACAGAAGGAGGATGTCCCCATCCCGTAGGGCGGCGAGCAGGAACACGATGCCCGAGATCGTGAACAGGACCCAACCGATCAGGTCGAAGCGGCCGCCCAAAGTCAGTCTCCGGTCAGCCGGTCGAACTCGTCGATGCGCTTACCAACGGGATCGGCCAGCGCCTGGAGACCGGTCCAGTGGTCACCCGTCGAAGACTGCGCTCACCGCACAGGAGAAGCCGGGTAGGACGTCGGCGCCGTCCAGGAAGGCGTCGTCGCCGAGCGTGGCTACGGCAAAGTCGGGTCGATACACGTCGACGGTGCGCGAATCCGGATGGAGCACCCAGACCAGACGCACACCGTGGCTGAGCCACATCCATGCCTTGTCCCGGACCTTGCGCGGACTGTCGCTGGGCGACACGATCTCCGCCACCAAGTCGGGGACCGTCTCCGAGTACCCTCTGACCCGCACGCCTGGCGGTACCTTCTCTACTGAGAAAAACGCAACATCGGGCTCCCGAACCGTGTCCGGATCGCGTTCCAGCCAGACACCTGCGTCCGGGCCGGTCAGGCGTCCCAGCCGCCGGGGCTTGACGAAACCACCCAGTTCAATCCCCAGGTTCATAACTATCTCGCCGTGTTCCTGTCCGGTCGGCATCGTCTCGTGCAGCACCCCCCGGATGAGTTCACCGCGCACGCCCCGGCTGTAGAGTCGCAGCAACTCATCCGCAGTCAGCAGCTCGGTGTCGGTATCTGTCGTCATGTCCGATCACTTTCTCACCGTGTCATTGTGCACAATACGATAGTTTACGTAAGTGGCCAGGTTTCACAGGGCCCCGGCTGGTACACGGCGTCGGGGATCGGTACGACTTGTCTGCGTGGGCTCGACCGGTCCTACACAAGGTCCGCTGGAGTGAGGCACCGACCACTCAGCCCAGTCCCGTCAGTCGGTTGAACTCGCCGATGAGCTCATCGATGGGATCGGCGAGAGCCTGGATGCCGGTCCAGTAGTCGTCGTCGTACCACTGGGCCTGGATCTCCTCGTAGGTCTTTCCCTGCTGCTCCACCCACGTGTAGTACTTCAGGTTGTGGATCCGCTTGCGGTCGTAATAACCGAGTTCGTGCACGTGTTCGGTGGAAGCCCCCAGCAGGTGGCGGTGGTAGGCGGCCACCGCGTCGTGGGTGGTGAAGCTGCCCAGATCCTCGGTCAGTTCGTGCAGGCGGCTCCGGTACATCTCCATCGAGTCGGTGGCGATGGTGACGACCACGTCACGGGAGGTCATCTCGTAGTACTTGGCGAGCTTGATGGCGGCCAGCAGGTTGGCGGAGCCGGAGATGCCAAGCAGCGGAAGACCGTCGATCACCTCCGGGTCGACTCCCCGGGTGGCCAGGTACTCGCGTCCGGCCGGCTCGTTGAACAGCCGGGTGAGGGACATTGCGGCTTCGTCGTCGAGGCCGATCGCGAAGTCGGTGTTCTTCACGTTGTGGACCCACGGTATGTGCTTGTCGCCGATCCCCTCGATGCGGTGCTCCCCGAAACCGTTCAGCAGCATGGTGGGGCACTGGACAGCCTCGCCCCCGGCGATCACCGAGCCCGGGAACCGCTGCTTGAGGTAGTCACCGGCCGCGATCGTCCCTGCCGAGCCGGTCGTGACCGCGAACCCCCGGAACCGGTCCCGCTCCCCCATCACCTCGGCGAGCGCCTCCTCGACGGCCGGGCCGGTCACCGACACATGCCACAGGTAGTTGCCGAACTCGTCGAACTGGTTGAAGATCACCAGATCCTCGCCCGACGCGGCCAGTTCGTTGCACTTGTCGAAGATCTCCTTGACGTTGGACTCCGAGCCCGGAGTCTTGATGATCTCTCCGGCCACCGACTGCAACCACTCGAACCGCTCGCGGCTCATGCCCTCAGGCAGGATCGCCACCGACTCGCAACCCAGCAGGTTGGAGTCGTAGGCCCCGCCCCGGCAGTAGTTCCCCGTGGAGGGCCAAACCGCCTTCTGCGAAGCCGGGTCGAACTGCCCGGTGACGAGCCGGGGAACGAGGCATCCGAAGGCGGCTCCCACCTTGTGGGCTCCGGTCGGGAACCACTTGCCGATCAGCGACACGATCCGGGCGTCGGTGCCCGTGAGTGCGGACGGCCACTCGACGTAGTTGACACCGCCGAACCCGCCCCCGTGGGCGACAGGCTCGTTGTGCCATGTGATCCGGTACAGGTTGAGGGGATGGAGGTCCCACAGGCCGATATGCTCCAGACCGGCGCGGACGTCCGCGGGCACCAGCGCCGGGTCCCGCATCTGGGCCAGGGTCGGGATCCGTACCCCGCGCCGGGCGGTGTAGGCAGCCACCCCTTCTAGGGCGATCGCATCAACGGTCAGATCGATCATGGAGACTTCCTTCGGTACTAGGAGGGTGCTGAAGACGAATCTAGTTTGATCGTGGGCCCCGCGGTACCGTAACGACTGCACACAGCGTGATCGCGCCCCAGCATGACTCGCTAGTCGGCAAACCAGCCGCTCGAACTCCCCGCCAGGTGGACAAATCCCTTCACAGGGGTCTTTGAGCACCCTCGTAACGAAGACCGAGAAGCGGTGGTGCAGCAGGGCTCATGACCACACCGTCTCGTTGACCACGATTGTTCCAACATCAGTCTCGTCTATGTCGAGCGAGCAGGCGATCAGATCGCGTGCTACCTCCTCCACTTCATCGAAGTTTGCGGCCTGGGTGTATCCGAACTTCAACCCGACGACCTTGATTGCCCACCAGCCATCGTCTGTGTCGAATGCCTCGACACGGTAGATGTCGGTAGCACCGAGGGTTGTCATCTCACCGCCTCCCTGGCTTCCTCAAGAATGGCTCTGGCTGTGTGTTCGGTTATCTTACGGTGGCGGGGAATGTACACCCGCTCGCCACCGATCATCCATATCTCGTGGCGACGACCCTCACGGACGAACCTGAACTCTGTGTCCCCCGATCTGGCGATGATACGGAGCTGTCGCACGAGGTTCCGCCGCTTCACGGGAGACTGACGGTCGTCATGATCGGTCTAGAACGCCACCTGCCGCACCTGCACAGTGGTGATAGCGATGCCGATCCGCCACGTGTGTGTGTCATCATGAGTCCGTTGTGCCAACCAAACGCGTCGCTATCAATCCCCTTGTTTCGATATCCATGCGGATCTGGCAGGGCATGGGGCTAAGCTCCCCCACCCGAGGAGCATCTGGAAAACGACCGGTTGACCCGACGGTGGTTGACTGATCTGCAACCCGGCCGACGGAGGGACAACCCTTACCGTCGTTCTTCGAATGCCCGAGACTTGCTTCTGTTGCGTTTGGGGGCCGGTACCGTGACACGAGGATTGGTTCTGTCATAGGCCTGTTGCATACTGGTGGGTAACCGCAAAGTACCAAGCGGTCGGTCTTGGGCACCGAGCGGGCCGGGGCTGGGATCATGCCGACCGTAGAACCATGGTAGGGCGATGGCGGGACGCGTTTCGGCACCGAGAATGCGGCGGCCGGGGGTGGGAACCCGCCGGAGGCGACAGGTCCGGCGGATTTCACGTTCTCGGGCCCCCGGGCGTAGTCCCGTGGTGGTTACGGATCGTCAGTGAGTCTGCGAGTCGGGACGCCTGGGAGGGTGCTGAACAACGAATCTTGGGGGTTCGACGGCTGGCCCTCTACCAACTCCTCGAGTCGCGGTCTAGCCGGATAACCCATTTGTACGGGGTTTTCCAGCAACCTTGGAGGGGCGGTCCAGTCGATTGCAGATTGATCATGTCTGCTTCCTTAGGTTCTCGATCCAGCGTTCCATTCTGGCGGAAATCTCGGTCGGGTCCAGTCCGTCCGGACCCGGCCGGGTGGGCAAGGGCACGGCGCCGATCCGGTCGACTCCCCGCATGACCCCGCGGATGTCCTTCAGCCCCGATCCGCTCGAGATGACCACCACCCGGTCGGACGCCCCCACCTCCGGGACGCCGTCCTGTGGCCCGTCTGCTGCTCGGGCCAGCCCGGCGAAGGCCGCCGCGGCGGCAGGTTCCGGGAAGACTCCGGAATCGGCCGACACCGTAGGGATCATGCTAAGGATGGCCTCGTCGTCGACCACCACCCATCCACCCCCCGTGTCAACCACCGCCGCCATCGCCTTGACCCGGTCGCGGGGCAGGTCGGCACTGATCGAGTCGGCGGCGGTATCGGCGCTGACCGGCGGTTTCGTGAGTACATCCTCCCCCTTCAGCCAGGCCTCGGCCAGATAGGAACTGCCGGCGGCCTGTACTCCGTAGATGCGGGGCATGCGGTCGATCCATCCCAACTCCAGCGCATCCCGGAAGCCCTTGTGCACCCCTCCGATGATCGATCCGTCACCCACGCTGACGAAGATGGCATCGGGTGCCTCCCAACGCATTTGCTCGGCGATCTCCAGCGCCACCGTTTTCTTGCCCTCCCCCACGTAGGGATTGATCCCGGTGTTCCTGTTGTACCAGCCGAACCGGCCTACCGTCTCCTGGCACATCCGGAAGGCGTCGTCGTAGGTGCCTTCCACGAGTATCACGAAAGCCCCGTAGGCGAGCAGCTGGGCCACCTTCGCCTCGGGTGCTGTCTCAGGGACGAAGATCACCGCGTTCTGGCCGGTTCCGGCCGCCAGGCCGGCCAAGGCAGCGGCCGCGTTGCCCGTCGACGCGGTGGTCACCGTCTCGGCCCCCTCCTGGGCGGCCCTGGCCAGTGCCACCGCGGAGGCCCGGTCCTTGAGGGAAGCCGTAGGTTGCCGGCCTTCATCCTTGATCCAGAGTTGCCCCACACCCCAGCGGTGCGCCAGCCTCTCCGCCTCGGCGAGCGGCGTTCCTCCAACTCCCAACTGGGACACGGGCGTCGCGGAGTCGATCGGCAGCAGGGGCCGGTACCTCCACATGGACCGCTCGGGGTCGGCCGCCAGCGAGGCCTGTGTCAGTACCTTGCCGATCGCCGCGTAGTCGTAAACGGCATCGAGCGTCCCCACGTCCCCGCACCGGTCGCACACGTATCGACCCGGCTCGGACGCATAGGATCTGGCGCAGACCGTGCAGCGGAGCCCGGTCAGGAACATGGTTTAGGAGGGTGCTGGGCAATCCACCAGCGGCCTGCCGATCGCCGGCATGATTCCTGGATCGGCGGGCGGCAGGCCCGAGCAATCGTCATCGGTTGGCAGCCTCCTTAGGAAGGTGGGATCGCGCCCGTCCGTTCGGTTACGAGCCCGTAGTGCTCGGGCATCCTGTAGTAGTCGAAGTTGAAGAGGGTCTTCTTGTATGTATCGCAGAAGTCCAGGTCGATCGTGGCGGAGATGACCTCGTCGGCGGTCGTGACGGCCTGGGCGATGATCTGGCCCGAAGGGGCGATTATGACGCTCTGGGCCAGGCTGTCCACCTCCTCCTCGATCCCCCCCTTGGCGACACCCACCACGTAGGCCCCGTTCTGGTAGGCGCCCGCCTGCATCACCAGATGGTTGTGGAACCCGGACAGGGCGTTCTGGGTGGGATCGGGGGCGTAATGGAGGGGCGTGTTGTAACCGATAAGGATCAGTTCGGCGCCCTGCAGGCCGAGAACCCGGTAGGTCTCCGGCCATCTGCGATCGTTGCAGATGGCCATGCCGACCACACCGCCGAAGGCCCGCCAGGCCCCAAACCCGTCAGGACCGGGTTCGAAGTAGTGCCGCTCGGCGTGCTGGAACTTCCTCCACGGCTCGTACTGGGCATGGCCGGGAATGTGCACCTTCCTGAACTTGGCCACCATCTCGCCCTCGCCGTCCATGAGGATGTAGGTGTTGTAACGATGGTCGACTCCCTCGTCGTCGGTTTCGATCTCCGCGTATCCCAGTGCGAAGCCGATCCCGAGCCGGCTGGCTTCGTCGAACAGGGCCTTGGTGTCGGAGTCGGGCATCTCCCGGTGGTAGTAGTGGTCGAATTCGGCCGGGTCCTCGACGAACCACCGGGGGAAGAATGTCGTCATGGCCAGTTCGGGGTAGACGAGCAGGTCGACCCCCTGGTCGTGGGCCTCGTGGAGCATGGCCATCAGCCGGTCCACCACCTCGCTCTTCGATTCGTCCCGTGCAATGGGCCCCATCTGGCCGGCACCCACAGTGAGTCTCCGTGACATCGTGCAAACCTTCCTCGTCGCAGTGCTGGTATTTTACGGTTTGTAAATAGGGTTGGGTTCCCCCACCCGGATCATGTCGTCCAAGGAGGACAGATGGCAAACGTAGTGCGGGCGGCGCTCGTCCAGAGCGAGTGGACCGGCGACAAGCAGTCCATGATCGACAAGAACATCGAGTACGCCCGCCAGGCGGCTGCCCAGGGCGCTCAGATACTCTGCTTCCAGGAGATCTTCAACACCCCCTACTTCTGCACGCATCAGGAGAACGAGCACTTCTCCACAGCCGAGCCGATCCCGGATGGCCCCACCGTGTCGCGCATGATGGAGTTGGCCCGCGAGACGGGGATGGTGCTGATCGTGCCCATCTTCGAGATGGAGGACGCCGGCCACTACTACAACGCCGCTGCGGTCATAGACTCCGACGGCACTTACCTCGGCAAATACCGCAAGACCCACATCCCCCAGGTGGCGGGCTTCTGGGAGAAGTTCTACTTCCGCCCCGGGAACCTCGGATACCCGGTCTTCGATACCGCGATAGGACGGGTCGGCGTCTACATCTGCTACGACCGCCACTTCCCCGAGGGTTGGCGGGAGTTGGGACTGGCCGGGGCCAAGATCGTGTTCAACCCGTCCGCGACAACTCGGGGGCACTCCAAGTATTTGTGGGAACTCGAGCAGCCGGCTGCCGCGGTCGCGAACGAGTACTTCGTCGGGGCCATCAACCGGGTGGGCAGCGAGGACTTGGTGGACACCGACTACTACGGGAGTTCGTACTTCGCGTCGCCCCGCGGCGAGATCATCGACGGGACCGCTTCCGACACCGCGGACGAGGTTGTGGTCCGGGATCTGGATCTCGACCTGATCGAAGAGGTCCGCCACCACTGGGCCTTCTACCGCGATCGGCGTCCCGAGATCTACGAGAAGATAGGGGCTCCCTAATAGCTCCCCATTGCAGCGTCAGCGACCTGGAATATGTGGAAGGCGATAAGGGGAACCGGTAACGGCAAAACCAAGCCTGCCGTATACGACCCAGTTACTGCCAGTTGCCACACAGGGCACCCTTTCCGACTCGTAGATACCGTATCCGACCAACGCCCACATCTCAGGCGCCCTACCTACCGGTGTGTCAGTCAAGACCAGACGTTGGCTTCGGAGAAGGGTGAGGCATGCTAACCAAACACAGCCCGGTAGTCAGTGCAGGCGTTTTCCAACGATGCCGGTACTGGCTCGCGCAGGGTTAGCCTTCGGCACATGTCTGCGAGGTCCTTGACCATAGGGACACAGTCGCTTGGTCTGGTGAGCCTGGGATAGTCCTTCCGGGATTCGTTGACCGGATCGCCCGCGAGATAGGCGAGCCATGTCTCGATGTTCCAAGTCGGAACGCATACGAGTACGTTGTCGGAGTCTCGTGGCGGAGGCACCCCCTGTTCTGTACAGGCCTTCCATAAGGAGGCTTTGCGGGCCCTCACACCGCCGGCATCACCGTCAACCATGACGACAAGAAACACCCGCTCGCCTCCCCTCGAGCGCGATTCCGTAAGTTCCCTAGGGAATCTATCGCGTACGAACTGCTCGGCTGAACCCCGCCCCTGCCGGAGATACTTCTTGTCGCAGAGCACGTACAATCCAGCCATCAGCCCTTAGAAAACGACGAACAAACACTTCGTGCTGCTGATCCTCGCACAGCAGCACGACTCGGACGCTCCTACTCAACTATCCCAACCCCGTGCCACCAATTCCGACAGCTTGAGACCCCCTGTCGTTAGCTTGCCGACCGGCTGCGCAGTCGCCGCTCCCGAGGCGTTGCGCCGGAGGACTTGTCCAGTGTTAGGCCCCAGGTAGTCGATCAACTCTGGATGGTGTGAACAGAGAACGGCCTGAGACGGCGTTTCCTCGCACAATTCGACCAGCGCCATCAGCCAAGGTTGTATCTCCGGCAGTGCCACGTAGTTGTCCGGCTCGTCCAAGAACAACCAGACACCTTCTCCACTGTGGCCGAGATGCAGTAGTCCGTAGAGAACAACCAATGCCCGTTGCCCGTCGGACACTTCATCAATGCGAAGCTCGTAGCGTCCGTCGCCGTCTCGGCTGCCACTCGGGTGGACGAAACGAAGTACCAGTTCCCGGGTCTCGGCGCCGACCTGCCTGAGGCGAAGATCGTCGAAACCGTCCATCACCAGGCGGAGTGCTTCAACGTGAGAGAGCGCCAACCCTGGGTTCTCCAGAACGGCGTTGCGGTACCAACCCACGAAGTTCTCCGCAAAGCGGCCGAGCAATCGCATCCCCCGGGACGAGGTAGAACGGATCTCGTGCGGTCGGATGGTGCAGATCACGATGTTGCGGATGGCGTTCAGGAAAGACGTAAGTCGCCTGTTTGCCGACTGTGGAACCACCCGCGCCAAGGCCGACTCGCCCCAATCTGTCTTGAATACGGGACCTGCAGAGCCATCATCACGGAACAACCGCACCTCGCCCATCTCGCAGTCGAACAGCACCGTTCCATCCTCACCTACCAACCTCTCCGTGGCCACCCGGGAAGCTTCGATGTCCGCGGCGTGTTCGACCCTAAGCAGGTAGGAGAAGGACTCTCCGCCCACCCTGGCCTGGATCCTGAACTCCTGATGCTGATGGGTCTGCCAACGAGTGAGCGTGGACGAGGGAAACGTTACGGGATCCGCGATCTTCGATTCGCCGGCCAGAAGCGTCCGAAGGCCATATATGACGTCTAGGACGGCCGTCTTGCCCGCCCCATTAGCTCCGAGAAGCAGCGTCGTGTCCTTCAACCACAGGTCGAAGTCGACGAGGCATTTGTAGTTCTCGATGCGGATGCGCTCCAGCACAAGAGCCATGCTACCCGACCTCTGGAGCATCCCAAGACAGCCTGAGGACGGTAGATAGGAGATGGGGATACTTCCCAACAAGTGCTGACGACAGTTCCGAGCCCCACGTCCGGGGCGATGTGATCAACACTGTCGGGCTTTCCATTCCTGCTCTAGGAGGGTGCTGAGCAATCCACCAGCGGCCTGCCAACCGCCGGCATGATTCCTGGGCCGGCGGGCGGCAGGCCCGAGCAATCGTCATTGTTCAGCACCCTCCTAGCCGTCGTTCGGCTCTTCGGACCAACATCGCCACGGCATAGGGATCGATGGAGAACAGAACCGGCAGGGCGAAGCTACATCCTGCCCGGTCACCTGCCGTACCATGGGCGGTCATGAGGGCTAACCGGAAGAGCACCGCAAGGCACCTAGCGGGACTGGCCCTGCGGGGCTTCGCCATCGGGACCGCAGACCTGGTACCGGGCGTATCCGGCGGCACGGTGGCGCTGGTGACCGGCATATACGGCCGGTTGGTGAGAGCTATCGGCAGGGGCGCCCTGGGTCTGGGCCGTCTCCTGAGGGGAGACTTCCGAGGATCGGCCCGATCTCTTAGAGGTGTCGAATGGCCCTTCGTGATCTCGATCGTCGCGGGGGCGGGTCTGGCCGTGGCAGTACTCGCCGGGGTGGTCGAGAACCTGTTGCGGGAGCAGCCCGTCAGGACCGCGGCCGTCTTCTTCGGTCTGATCGGAGGGGCGATCGTGGTGGCGTGGTGGTTGCTACGAGAGCCCGCAGTCGCGCACGCCATCGCGGCCGGTGCGGTCGGCGCCGTCTCCTTCGTCCTGTTCGGATTCCGGGGTGCGGCTGTTCATGATCCCGATTGGTACGTATTCGTGGGCGCGGGCGCCCTCGCTATCTGCGCGTTCATCCTTCCGGGAGTGAGCGGGTCGTTCCTGCTGCTGGCTATAGGCATGTACCAGCATGTTCTGGGAGCGATAAGCGACCTGGTACCTGGTTCACTGCTTCCGTTCGCGCTGGGCGCTGCCACCGGCCTTGGCCTGTTCGCCCGGCTCTTGGAATGGCTGCTCGACCGTTACCACGACCTGGTAGTAGCGGCGATGATCGGCCTGATGATCGGGTCGTTCCGTATCCTCTGGCCTTGGCCTGCGGGACTCGGGGACGAGAGCGGGGTCGGTGCGACGACACTCGGAAGGCCGGGTCCCGATGTCCTCGTCCCGGTGGCGCTGGCGATCGCCTCCGCGATCCTCGTGGTCGGCTTCGCCTCCTGGGCTGAGCGATCAGAAGCCGGCAACCGATAGCACCCACATCCGGTGAACGGCGGATGATTCACACCGAGAACCTCACCAGCATCACATCGCCGTCCTGCACCAGGTAGTCCTTGCCTTCTATCCGGATCACTCCCCCGGTCGACCTCGTGCGAGCCCAGCCTCCGTGGCGGACAACTTCCTCGATTGGAGCGACCTCGGCCCGGATGAACCCGCGCTCCAGGTCCGAGTGGATCTTCCCGGCGGCCTGGCGAGCGGTGCTACCCCGGGACACCATCCAGGCGCGGGACTCCCTGGAGTTCATCGTGTAGAAGGTGAGAAGGTCGAGCGCGCCGGTCACGGCTCCCCGAGCTCCCTGCCCGAGCCCCAGCCCCTCGTATATCTCCTCTCGCTCCGCCGGGTCGAACCGGACCACCTCCTCCTCCAGGAGAGCGGAGACGGCCAGGACGGGATCGGTCGGGGGTACGACCTCTCTGAGCCTGCCTGCATGGGACTCCTGGTCGGGATCGTCCTCACCGGTGTTGATTACCCAGATACACGGCAGCAGGCTCAGCGGAGACAGCCCGCGAAAGGCCCCCAACTCGGCTTCGGACCAGGGGAACTGGCGGAGAGGCGTGCCTTCAGCCAGCAGATCGGCCGCGCGGGCGATGGCCTCGGCCGCGGGACGTAACTCCGGATCGGCGGAGGCCTCCTTGGCGATCCGATCCCGGCGCCGGTGGAACACCTCGAAGTCGGACACTGCCAACTCCACGAGCAACTCCTCGGCCTGCTCGACCGCGTCGGTGCCGTGTGACCCGGCGGGCACCCAACCCGCCTCGTGACCTCTGAGCACCATGAGGATCGCCTCCGGTTCCCTTCCCGGTCCGAGACGCCGAACCGACCCGGGACGCACGGCGGGGAGGTCGTGCAGATCGAGAGTGGCCCGGGTTACCTTCCGGGACCCTTCCAACACTGCGATCCGGTCGAGCAACGGGTCGACCACCTTCAGGACCCCGACGTTGGGATCGGCAGTGGTAAACGGGTGGGGGGCGGTAGGCGCCTCCAAGCCGGTCAGGGCATTGAACAGGGTTGTCTTGCCAGAGTTCGAGAAGCCAAGGATCGCTATGCGGGTCATCGGGAGGGAAGGCTAGCCAGCCGGGCGGCGATGGGGATTTCGGACCCATGCGGGAGTGCTGAACTACGATCCACCCATGAGACTGGCGGTCATCGGAGCCGGATCGTGGGGAACCACCGTCGCGGCGATAGCCTCCCCGAACACCGATGTGATCCTCTGGGCGCGACGACCCGACCTGGCCGAACGTATCAACCGTGATCGAGCCAACGCCGACTATCTGCCGGGATACACGCTGCCCTCAAGCCTGGCCGCTACTTCGGACATGGAAGAGGCACTAACCGGAGCCGACCTGGTGGTGGTGGGTGTTCCTTCCCACGGCTACCGGGCCGTTCTGGCGAAGGCCAAGGAGATGGTCCCACCCTCGACACCGGTTGTCAGCCTCACCAAAGGCATCGAGATGGACACGGGCCTGCGCATGTCGGAGGTGACCCTGCAGGTTCTCCCGGGTCACGACCCGGGAGCGGTGGGAGTGCTGTCGGGTCCCAACCTTGCGGTGGAGATCATGGAAGGCCAACCGGCCGCCACGGTCATCGCCATGGGCGACCCGCGTGCTGCTCGCCGGATACAGCCGGTGTTCACCACTCCCAGGTTCCGGGTCTACACCAACCCGGATGTGATCGGCGTGGAGGTGGCCGGCGCCGCCAAGAACGTGATCGCGATCGCGGCCGGCGCCTCAACGGGGCTGGGCTTCGGCATGAACACCACAGCCAGCCTCGTCACTCGTGGGCTGGCCGAGATGACCCGGCTCGGTATCGCAATGGGAGGCGAGGCCCTGACCTTCGGTGGCCTGGCCGGCGTAGGCGACCTGATGGCGACCTGTGGCAGTTCCCGAAGCCGCAATAACCGGGTCGGCCTCCAACTGGGCAAGGGACGGGGCATCGAGCAGATCGTCTCGGAGATGAACATGGTGGCGGAAGGCGTCAAGACAACCCGGGCCGTCCTGAACCTGGCGGAGCGGCACGGGGTGGAGATGCCCATAGCCGAAGCGGTGGGGGGGATGCTCTACGAAGGTCAGACCGTCCACCATGCAATGGCGTCCCTGATGGGCCGGGAGCCCACATCGGAGGGTCACGGCATAGTCCTGTGAGAGCCGCCAAGCCGGTCGGAGCAGGTTGGCTGCCGCCTCGTGACGGGCGCCGGAGACCTGCCTCCCGCCCTTCAACTCTTGGCCCTTGCCGCGGGGGTACCATGCCGGCATGAATTCCCAACTCCGTATCTATGACATGAAGCCGGGCACGATGGAAGAGTTCGCGGCCAAGGTCGACGAGGAACTCATCCCCATCCGCCTGGATTACGGCTTCACGCGCAGCGGCCCGTGGATCGTCGAAGAGACCTACCAGTACGTCTGGATCGTGCACTACGACGGTGAAGGAACCTTCGAGGAGGTCGACAAGCGCTACTACGCCGACCCCCGTCGGGGCGAGATGTCCTTCAATCCCATGGACTACATCACCAAGGTCGACGCCCGGATGCTCACGCCACTGTAGGAGGGTGGCCTAAACGGTGACGAGCAAGGTTCGTTTTCCTGTGACCAGGTCAATGTCATCGGTCGACGGCCCGCGAAGCGGTTTCAACACCACGCTCCTAGTGTCCTGTATCGGGAATTCGCTGGAGACAGCCTCCTCCGCCTGACACGCACCGGTTCCGGGGAGCCGAGACCGCGAAAACCGTCGAGGCGGTCTCCTCCGGCGGGTCCCACCCCCTGCCGCCGCCTCCTCGGCGCCTGAACGCGTCCCGCCGTCCCTCTTTCTACGAGGGGTCGAAGAAACAGCATGATCCCGGCCCCGGTCCGGTCGGTACCCAAACACGGACCGTCGGTGCTTTGCAGCTACTTTCCATTATGGAGCGAGCCTATGACAGACCCGGCGCGCTACGACAGAAGGTCCCGTGAGCACAACCGAAACAAGGATTCAGGACGCTAAGAGGGTGTTCACGCTGCGCGCAGTAGTCTCGTAGCACGGCTCCCGCGGTTGGTCTGTGTGGCGGCTGTGCAGACCGACCACGATCAAACTAGATCGCTCCGCCATGCACGAGCAAGGAGTCGCCGGTAGCAGGATGCTTGTCGAGCATCAGCAGGTCTTCGATTCGTTGGCGCAGCTCCGGCACATGGGAGACCACGACAACGAGTCGCTGTTCTCGGTGAGCTATCAGGGACTCGACACCTTCCATGGCGAGGTCCAAGTGCTCCGGGTCAAGCGTGCCGAAACCCTCGTCTAGGAAGAAAGCGTCGAGCCGCCCTCCCCTGCGACCGACCATCTCCGCCAGACCCAGCGCAAGTGCCAGCGAGGCGAGGAAAGTCTCGCCTCCGGAGAGACTGTCGGCTCTCCTGACCGCATCGGCCGAGTTGAGATCGACGACATCGAACTTGCCGTCCTCGGTAAAACGGTACCTACGCGATGAAAGGCGCTCGAAGTGTTCCGAACCCAGGTCGGCCAGAGTGGCCCTCTCCTCGTCGAGCAGGAATCGGATGAACCGGGAGTCGGTCAGGTCGCTTACCAGTCGCTGGTTCAGACGGGCTTCGTTCCGCCGTTTCCTGCGTTCGTTCAACAACTCCACCACCCCGGCGACCAGTTTCTCGTCCCGCTTGACGTCGGCCTCAATTTGTCTCGCTCGGGCTCTGACCTCGGCCAGCGAGGCTTCGATCGAATCCTCGACTTCGAATCTGGCCTTCTCCTTTCCGAGCCGGTCGACCGCCTCCTGACGTTCGGCCCCGTGGTCCCGCACGGCGCTTTCGAGGTCGGCCGCGGTGCGGTTCCATCCGGTGTGCAGCCAAACGAGACCATCCCTAACCGCAGCAGGATCTCCCTGGTGCACCTGGAAATCAGGGTCCAGGAACGCGCCGAGCCTCCCCACACTTGCCCGGAGATCGGACAGATCGCGCCCGGCTACCTGCTCGATCGCAACAGCGTTGTCGCGAACCCCGAGAGCCTTGTCGCGACCCACTCGAGCCTCGTTGGCTGCGGTCCGGAAGAGATCCACACGGGCTTGCTCCTCGACTTGCCGCACCCGTGCCACATCGATCTTCTGCTGCTCGGTGCGGAAGGTCTCCTCCAGGTGAGCGGTAGTCCGACGCCAGTCCGTGTGCAGGGATGCCAGCGCGGTGCGGACCGCATCGGGTTCGGGTTCCGGCACCTTGAAATCGGGGTCGAGTTTCGCACCGAGCGTCCCGATGCGGGTTCGAAGCTCTGACAAGGCATTCTCCGCGTTGCGCTCCTCCTCAATAGCCGAGTCAAGTTCGGCCCGCTTTTCCTCCCGCTCCTGGCGAGCCGCTAGCGCAGTGGCACGAAGTGCGCTCAGGGCAGCCCGTTCTTCATCCAGCCGACTCTTGGGATCGCCCTCCCCGAGCAATCCGACCAGTTCGTCAAGGCACCGTCCGAGCAGCGCGGCCTGCTGCATATCCTCTTCGCGGGAGATTTCCAAACGATCCCGCGACTCCGCGACGCGGGCCGCGGCAGCATCGAGTTTCTCCTCGGCAGCTCGTTCGCCTCCGATCGCCTCACGCAGCCGCTCTTCAGCGATGTTCCGTTCGGATCGGGCTCTATCCACGCCCCCCTCCGCAGCAGACACGTCACCCCGAGTAGCAGAGGGGACCCGATGTACGGGCTGCTCGCACACCGGACACGTTTCACCGCTCGAGAGTTGATCTCTGAGAGCTCCGGCCATGTCCGCGTGGCGGGCGTCCTGCAGCCGGCCTTCAGCCTCCCGAAGTCGAACGGCCGCGCCTGCAGCTCCCTCCTCGGCATCCTGGCGTTCGGCGGTCGCTACTAACAAGGCCGACCGGGTAACCCTTTCCGAGGTCTCATCCGCCTTGAGCGTGGTGATCACTCTGACCACCTCCCGGGCCGCCCGGTCGGCTGCTTCGTGCCTGGCCTCCAGTTGGATGATCAGACCGGCTGCCCTCGCGGCTCGCTCTTCACGCCCCGTGAACGCCCTGGAGGCCAGTAGCGCCTCAGCCTCGTCGAGTCTGGCTCCGGAGTCCTCCCACTCTCGCCTGGCTTCGACTGAGCGAGCCCAGGCGTATTCGGCCAGCGCGAGCGTCTTGATGCTCTTGATCCGCTCAGGTAGCGCTGCCTCCGCCTTCCTCAGACGTTCCAACCGGGAACCTGTTCGGTCCCGCGCTGCTTCGATCTCGGCAAGCAGTTGTGCGGTCTTGTCAAGGTTCTTGACGGCTTGCCGGTAAACCTCCGATTCCAGGGCCGCCGCTGCCTTCTCCAGCCGGTCGGCGGCGACGCCGAGTTCCCGCTCAGCGGCGGCTGCACGAACCCGGGCCTGCTCGGCGATCTCCACGACGCGTTCTCCCGCGACTGCATCGGGTAGCTCGCGGGCGCGCTCGCGGAGGGCGGCCAGCCGGTCCCTGGCCCGTCCCCGACGTTCCTCTGCCTGGGTGATCCGACCTGTCAATTCCTCGAACAAGGGTCGGGCCGATGCCAGAGTCTCGAGCCGGCGGCGGACCTGAGCCAGTTCGTCCTTGCGCTGGTCCAACCGTGCCTTGGCCTCCTCGGCGTGCTCGATGCGTACGTCCAGAACCTTGATCGCCTGGTTCGCCCGCCTCACGGCGTCCCGGGCCAGCTCGCGTATCTCACCCACCCGTTCGTAGCCGAATACTCCTTTGAGTACCTTGTCCCGCTCCGCCGGGCGAGCGTTGAGGAACTGGGCGAACTGGCCCTGGGCCAGGAGGACCGACCGGCCGAAGCCGTGGAAGTCGAGCCCGAGCAGGTCCTCGATCCGCTGGTTGACATCACGTTCAAGAGCGACCTTCTCGTCCGGTTGCGCATCGGCTGTGTCCTCGGGTAGCCGGTAAAGAGCGTGCTGGCTGGAACCGGTTCGCCGGAGGTTCCTGACGGCTTCCCACACGTCTCCTTCGACCTCGAAGCGGAATGCCACCGCAGCGTTGTCAGCCCGTTGGTGTATGAGGGACTTGGTGGCGTGGCCGATTCGAGGGGTCCGCCCGTAGAGGGCGAAGGCGATGGCGTCGAGAATGGTGCTCTTGCCGGAACCGATCGGCCCCACGATCCCTATGAGGCGCCGGCCCCGGAAGTCGAACCGGTGGTGGTCTCCGTGGAAGGAACGGAAGTTTCTCAGGCGGAGTTCAAGCGGGCGCACCCGCCACCTCCTCGTCCAGTTCCCTCAGGGTGGCGACGAGCTCGGCAGGCGGGTCGACCCCCTCCGTACGCAGGTAGTACTCGCTGTAGAGATCGGCAATGCTCCGTCCCTCCCGGGAGCGCCGCTCGACTTCCGCCCGGGCGTATTCCGCCCGAACCTTGACGAGGTACTCGAAACGGTCCCTGGCCCGGTCGGCGAGACCGGGGTCGGGTCCGTCGGTGAGCACGGTCAGATCGAGGTAGGCGTCGTCGAGGCTCTCTGTAGCCAGGATCTCCTCCCAGGTTCCGGAGGGGCGTAACAGAGGACGGCCTCCCCGGATCGGCACCTCCCGTACCTGGGCGGGCATACCCGGCTCGACATCGACCAGCACCACCCGTTTCCGCTCCCCTGCCTCGCCGAAGTCGAGTTGCAGCAGCGAACCGGCGTACTCGGCGGGAACAAGGGCACCCGGTACCGGCTGGGGCGCGTGGATGTGACCGAGCGCCACGTACTGGGGTCCGGCCGGGATAGCCCGCGCGTCGGCGGCATAGACCTGGCCCATGTGCAATTCCCGCTCGCCCCGCGGAGCGCCGTGCCCGTGTACCTTGACGCCTCCCACCAGGAAGTGCGCCACGAGCACGGTCACCGCGTCGACCCCTGCCCGGCGCTCGGCCGCACGCGCGTAGGCGGTACTGATCGCCCGCAGGCGGTCGGCGTAGCTCTTGTAGTGCTCCTCGGGCGGTTGCCACACGTTGAAGGTCCTGCTCTCGCGCAGGAAGGGGAAGCAGGAGACCACGGCCCGGCCGGACGGAGTCTCTAGATCCAGAATCCCGCCGGCGTCCGGAGCCTTGATTTCGCCTACCAGGTGAACGTTCTGGTGGGTCAGGAAGCGGGAGAGCGTCTCGAACAGGGCTGCCGAGTCGTGATTGCCGGCGATGGCGACCACCGGCCTCCGACCCCCGCCTGTGAGCCGTACCAGACCGTCGAGCCCCGACTCGAGAGCTTGGATCGGAGGTAGCGGTCGCTCGAACACGTCGCCGCTGTGCACCACGAGGTCCACCTGCTCGCGATCGGCGACATCCGCTACCTCGTCGATGACCTCCCGGTACTCGTCGGAGCGGTCGAAGGGTCCGATCTTCTTGCCGATGTGCCAGTCGGAAGTGTGGAGGATCAGCATTCAGAGACCCTCGAAGGGGTCCTCCTGCACTTCTACTTCTTCCTGGCGGGTGGCCCAGGGCGGGAACGGGAAGGTGAGAACCAGCGGGACGGGGATGGCGGGCTGGGAGAGGACCATCGTGCCCGGCTTGAGGAGGCGAGCCCTCGCGCGAGTCGATGGGAGCATCCAGCCGTATTCGGATCTCTCCGCCTCGGCGGCGTCTAGGCGCCCCGCCACTCGCAGGGCGGCATTCTCGAGTACCTCGGGCGCCACCCGCGACGCGGTCTGCTGGGCGCCCACCAGAAGGACCCCGAGCGAGCGGCCGCGCTGAGCGATGTCGATGAGCATCTCCTTGAGCGGGCTACGGCCGTCTCTTGGTGCGTACTTGTTGAGTTCGTCCAGAACGATCACCGACAGTGGCAGCCGGTTGCCCCTCCGTTCCTTCTCCCGGAAGGTCTCCTCCAGCATGGCCCCCACCACGAAGCGCTGTCCCAGGTCGTGAAGGTTCTGGATGGAGATGACCGTTACCTGCGCCGCTTTGCGGTCCACCCGCCTGCTCACCCCTGCCTGGACCAGATGGCCGAGCCGGTGGGAGGCGGCGTGCAGCCGGCGCATGAACGCGGCGACCGTGCCGGCCTGGGTCCGGCCCGACCAGGCGATATCGGGTTCACCGTCGGGGGGATCCAGGTACTCCTCGAGCACATCCACCAGATCGGCCAGGTTCCTTACCACCGGCTCGCCGGGGGTGGGGACGACTTCGATAGGGCCCTGTCTGCCACCGGTCGCAGGCGGCCGCAGCACCACCGCGCCAGGCTCGCCAGCCACGTCAACCGCCCATCTCCGCAACTGGACGCGGACCCGTTCCTCGACGAAGGAGACCTGGTTGCGGTAGTCGATCGCATCGGTGAACAGGAAAGCCAGCAGGCCCTCGTCGATGAACTCCCGGGGAGTCCAGGCGAAGGCGGTCACTCCCTCCATGCGACCAGCCGTGTCCGGGATGGACACGTCAGCGGAGAAGCGCCGGGGCGGGGCCCAGAAGCGGACCGACGGGAACGGGGAAGGGGCCATGCCCAACTGGGTCCATGTGTCGACAGCGTCCTGATCCAGATACCGGTTGGGCTGGTCGAGCCACAGCAGGTCCTCCCCTTTGACGTTGAAGACCAGCACTCGCAGGTTGGCGGCGCCCTCCCCGAGGATGTGGGGATGGGCGGTGAGCATCCTGATGAAGAACAGGGCATAGGACGTCTTGGTGGCCACCCCCGAGATCCCCGAGATGGACATGTGACCACCCTTCCGGCCGTCGAAGAAGTCGAGGTCGGCGAAGACCGGCTCCCCATCCCGGCCGACTCCCACGGGGAGGGGCCGGCCCATCTCGTCCTTGTACAGCGCCTTCTCCCTCTCTAGTCCGGCGGCCCGGTAGACCGCACCACCGGGATCGGGCGCTACCCAGATCTCGGGATCGACCCGGGTGATGGAAACCCTGGCCGACCTCACCTTGGCTGCCGGGAGGATCCCCTCGTCGGCGATCCGGAAGGTGTCCGACTCGAATGAGGCTCCCTCGTAGATCCCCTCCGATTCGGTCACCACGCCGTAGGTCCGCACCGTCCCGAGGCCGGGCACCTCGGTCGCAACCATCACCAGGTCGTCCAGTTGCAGGTAGTTTTCCTCATCGAGCACCACCCGGAACTCCTGGGTGGTGGAGTGCTCCGACGCGATCACCCTGCCGACGGGTTGTGGTCCCGCCATGCCTAACTGCCCCCCTGGACTCCGACTGGGCGGCGGCCGTGCACCGCGCCGAGCAGGGCGCGGTGGGCCAGGTTCCGGTCACCCATACGGCGCCGTAGCTCCCGTTCCAGGGCGGAGATGGGTACGAGGTTCTGGGGTGCACGCGGGTCGATGTGGCGCTCGGAAGCCAGCGTCGGCAGCAACGCCGTTGTGGAGTCCGCCAACTCGACCGCCGTATCGACTCCTACTGCGGTAGGCACCTCGCAGCGAACGATCCCGGTCCAGGAATGGCCCCACGGCAGATCCGCAAGCCTCAGGTACCAGGAGTAGCGGGCCACGAAGCGGGTGTCGATCAGGAAGAGCGGGGTTCTCTCCCCTGCTCGGAGTTCGCCTATGACCGACCGGTGCTCGCCGTTCAGGTACATCACCTGGTGCGTCTTGACGAACCCGACAATAGGCCGGGGACCAACCTCGTGGTTCCGGCCATCGGCGACCACCAAGCGTCCGGACGAAATGAGACCTGAGGCCAGCGACTGTTCGGCGGCCCGCATCCTACGCTGCAGATGGGAAAGCAAGTCGGCCGGGTCGTCGCCCGGTACCGACTCGGCGCTTACCCGGAGGTTCCCGAGTCTGGACATGTCTGCGTTGTATCCCCTGGCCATGACCACCATCCGTTCCACGGAGAGATCCGAAAAAGTCGACCGAGGGATGTCTCGTTGCCACTGCACAGCGCCTACCCCGAACGCCGCCATGATGCCAGGAACGGGACCATCGACCGGGTCGTCGACCGTGATCCTGGCCTCGATCCGCCGGACTCCGTCGACGAACGCCACCTCCGAGGCCACGTTCAGGTCCACCCCGCGGATCGGCCTCCAATCGGAGGTCTCGACTTCCGGGTGCACCGGCGCGGCCGGCTCGGATTCCTCGGAGAGGTCGAGCGGCGCGCCGTACTCGGGGGACCAACTCTCGACGTAGATCCGGGCAGCGAAATCGGGGTCCGGTGCGATGGGCATCGGGCAACATGGTACTTACGCCATGCTGACCGGCCGCGCATCCAGGCACCGGGCAACCGTCAAAACCCTTGCGCACTGCAAGGTTGACCTCGCCATCCACCTCTGCATGCTTGTAGTGTCGCGACGGCGGTTGTGGTCCCGATCGAGAAATGGCGGCGCATGGAACGTATGACCCGACGAAACATCAAGGAATGGCTCCTTGCACCGGAGGCACGTGCGGAAATACCCGTGCCCGCAAGAGAGCAAGTCGACCGTCGTCCGCCACCTACCTTCGAGTAGCCAAGCCGTGTACCTGCTGGACACCAACATCGTCTCCGAGTTGCGTCGACCGCGACCGCACCCGTCCGTAGTCAACTGGATCAACGACATACCAGCCGAACAGTTACTCGTGTCCGCTCTGACGATCGGCGAGATCCAGGCGGGCATCGAAATCACCCGTGGCCAGGATCCGGCTAAAGCACGCGAACTGGAGTCTTGGCTCGACCAACGGGTGCTGGGCGGGTACGACGTACTGGCGCTTGATGCAGTCGTTTTCAGAGAGTGGGCGCGGCTGATGCACCGGAGATCCGCCACCCTGATACGAGACGCCATGATCGCCGCCGTAGCGGTCACTCAGCGCTGACCGTGGCAACTCGCAACGTCAGGGACTTCGAGACTCTGGGCGTGCCGGTATGCAATCCGTTCGCTCATCCCGACCGGACCAACTGAACCCGGACCTCATCTGGTGGCGGAAGAACCTCCTATTCGTTCGGGTTCCCGCCTGATACGATTATGCCCGTGCCCTATACACCTGAACAGGTCGAACTCATCGCTGAGATGGGTCCGGACCCCAAGAACTGGCAATTGGCCGATCGGGAAGCCTGGGAGCTTGGCAAGAGGATGGCCGATGCTGTGGCTGACACCTATACAGACGACGATTGGCGCCAACTATTGAACAGGTTGTCCCCTTCTCGCGCCGCCAAGCAGATCACCTCTCGCCCAAGGGAAGACCGCGGGAAGCTTCTGGGACTGCTCGCTTCCGAGCGCAGGCCAGACGTAGAGCGGCTCCTCCCTGTAACCGCATAAGAGGTCATTGCAGGAACTGCCATGTATCGCCCGGTCGGCCTGTAAACACGGTGTGACGGCGTTTGATGTGCGGCTAGTTCTGAGCGACCCTTCAGTCGTCATAACCGTCTCGGACCTGGCAGGGGCCGAGTGCAGAGATCCAGAGCGGCCGAATGTTCTCGTCTATGCAGGATACCATGTCGATGATACGCCATTAGTGGTGTTCGTTGATCGGTTCGAGAGTGTAGCATTTCACTCTGAACCTGGCATGCGACGCTTCGGGTGGCTGTTCTGACGGTCCCTGTGAAGGAACCTCCCCGGCGAAAGTGGCGAATCATCCTTTGCCTGAACCCGCGGTTGGTCCGTGCAAGCGATACCCAATGCCCATCTCGCTCCGTCCTCCTCAAGCAGTCGCCTTCGGCCAGTGCTCGTACACCTCCGGCGCAGGAGCCATGGATCAACTGAGCGCAGCCTTCGTTGATTAGACCCTTTCGACGATCATTGATATGCCCTGGCCTACACCTATACACATGGTGGCGAGACCGTAACGTCCTTCCCGCCTTCCTAACTCGTGGACCAGCGTGGTGAGAATGCGGGCGCCTGAACAGCCGAGCGGGTGGCCGAGGGCGATCGCCCCGCCGTTCACGTTGAGGATCTCCGGGTCGATGCCGAGTTCGTCGCGACAGGCCACCGCTTGGGCGGCGAAGGCCTCGTTGAGTTCCACCAGGTCGAGGTCGGCCACTTCCAATCCGGCGCGATCGAGTGCCTTCCGGGTGGACGGCACCGGTCCGATTCCCATCAGGTCGGGATGCACTCCGGCCACGCCTGAGGCGACCAGCCGGGCGATGGGTGTCAGGCCGGCAGTCGCCAGCCCCTTCTCGGTGGCGAGGATCAACCCGGCGGCGCCGTCGTTCATGGGCGACGAGTCCCCCGCCGTCACCGTTCCACCCTTCCTGAACACCGGCCGGAGCCTGGCCAGCGCTTCCATCGACGTGCCCGGACGGGGTCCTTCGTCGGATGCGATCAGGGCCAGAGTGCGACCTTTGGGTCCGGAAGGTGCCTCGATGGGGACGATCTCAGAAGCGAAACGTCCGGCTGCCTGGGCGCCGACCGCCCGGCGGTGGCTGGTCAGGGCGAAGTCGTCCTGGTCCCTGCGGGTGACCCCGTACTTGGTCGCCACCTCTTCGGCGGTCTCTCCCAGAGCGATGGGTGGGTACATCCGGCGCATCCGGGGGTTGGTGAGCCGCCAGCCCAGCACAGTGTCCACCATCCGGGGCGCTCCGACCGCGTAGCCCCGCTCGGGTTTGGCCATCACGTACGGTGCACGGCTCATGGATTCAGAGCCACCCGCGATCATGATCTCCCCCCAGCCCGAAACCAGGGCCTGAGCAGCGGAAACGACCGCCTGGAGTCCTGATCCGCACAGCCGGTTGACGGTCTGGCCGGTGACCTCGATCCCCAGCCCGGCAAGCAGTGGGGCCATGCGGGCCACATTCCGGTTGTCCTCCCCCGCCTGGTTGGCTGCGCCCCACACCACATCTTCGACATCCGAGGGACTCAGACCGGGGCTTCGCTCCATGAGGGCACCGACCACATGGGCCGCCAGGTCGTCGGGCCGGACGGCCGCTAGCTGACCACCTAGCCGGCCCATCGGGGTCCGGCAGGCGTCAGCGATGTATATCTGTCTCATGGGCCCGGGTATCCACACATATTCGGTACCGTACTCTGCTTGGTGGAGCAAGGGAACCCCACAATGGCAGCGGACGAACCGGGTTGCGAGCGGGCTCGACGCGCTCCGGTACGGGGTGCTGTTTGCGTGGCTGACCTCCCACCTGCCACTCCCTCTCGCCTGGAGCCCCCATGGCCATCTTCTTGGCTGGACTGACATCTCTTCTATACGGCGTGTTCGACTTCGCCGGTGGGATGGCCACCCGCCGCGCCCCTGTCTTCGCGGTTGCCTTTTGGTCGAACTTCATGGGCCTGGTCCTCTCCGTTCTCATCGCGGTCACGTACCACCTGATATTCGGGGCTGCCTTCAGCATCGCAGACCTTGCCTGGGGAGCGTTGAGCGGCGCAGCCGCGGTCGTCGGGGTGCTCGCCTACTTCGAGGGTCTGGCCAAGGGTCAGATGGCGGTGGTCTCCCCGGTATCCGCTATCACCGTGTCGTTGATCCCCTTCCTGTTCGGGTTCCTGACTGGAGAGCGGTACGGTTTGTTGCCGTGGATGGGAGTCTTGCTTGCAGCCCCCGCCATGTGGCTGACCGTTGCAACCCGGAGCCGTGGAGACCGCCCGGGGAAGGCGGTATATGGTCTTGGAGCCGGTCTGGGCTTCTCTTTGGTGCTCATCGCCATGGCCCAGGTCTCGCCGGAGGCCGGAATGTGGCCGTTGATTCCCTTCAAGTGCGTCGGCCTCGCCTCAGCAGGAGTCCTCGTGAGAGTAAGGGGGATCCCACTTGGGCTGCTGAGGAAGGAACTCCTTCTGGCCTTCGGTGCCGGCGGAACCGTCTTGGCGAACCTCACCTACTTGCTGGCGGTGCAAATCGGGCCACTGGGACTCGTTGCGGTTGCGTCGTCCCTCTATCCGGCTGTGGTGGCCGTCATGGCGTTCTTGGTCTACAGAGAGAAGGCTCCTCCCCAACGCATAGCGGGCCTCCTCTTATCCTTCCTAGCCCTATCCCTGATCGCCCTGAACTAGCTGGCTGCGTGGGGGCGGGGTGGCGCGACGATGGGGATCCGCTCGTCGTCGAACACTGCCGTTATCTCAAGGCGGCCACCCAGGCTCTCTACAACTGAGCGGACAGTGGATATGAGATGGTCGTTGGTGTTTTCCATCTCTGAGATCGTGGGCTGGGCACGCTTCAGACGATCAGCCAACTCGATCTGGGTCATCGCCCGCGCCTGGCGGAGTTCACCAAGGCTGTAAGCGACAGCTTCACTGGCGGCCTCCGCCCGCAGATCTTCGAGTTCTTCTTCCTCTTCAGGACTCAGCTCACCTCTGACCTCGTCCCACGCGTGGTACTTCTTCGTGGTCTTCTGCCGGGTTGTGGTCATGGCATCTTCTCCTTTCCCCTGGCCGCATCGTCTACTCGACCCGTGTCCAGATCATCTAGGAGGGTGCTGAGCAATCCACCAGCGGCCTGCCAACCGCCGGCATAATCCCTGGGCCGGCGGGCGGCAGGCCCGAGCAATCGTCATTGGTCAGCACCCTCCTAGGTACTCCTCGTACAGCTGTTCCGCCTCTGGAATCGCTCGCCGGTACCAAAACGACCATCTCCCCGTCTTGTCGCCCCCCAACAACAGCAACGCCTGCCGCTCCGGGTCGAAGACGAACAGGACCCGGACGTTGCGCGCTTCCGACCCTCGGGGCCGCAGTTCCTTCATGTTGTGGTACTTCGACCGTGCACCCGATCCCGTACGGGCGTCCTAGCCCCGGTCCCCGCTCCGCCAACAAATCAACGACGACTCGGACCGCTTGCCGCCGCGCGTGGTTGAGACCCTGATCGAACCAGTCCTTGAACACGGCGGTTGCGTTGACCTGCCACACCACAACCATTATAGGGCATACCCGATACACCACGGCTCTTGAGGTCGCTGGAGCTAGCCGGCATCTGACGTTGAGTTTTCGGCCCCGAGTTAACGGACACCCAAGAGGCGATTACCGGGTTCTCTCCCGCCGCATCGTGGTACTAGACGCGGGACGCCACCACTCGGCTGTCGACTGCCACCGCCGGTTACCTGGTTGTTTGCCGCTGTGGGCAGCGGTCTACCCTCCGTAGCGAGGTACGACGGTTGGGGCTTTGCCTCGAATTCTGTACCGCCGTGCCCACAGCGGGAACGCGGGTCGTGGGTTGAGTATCACGACCGTTGTTAGGGCCTGTTCACCCAAGTTACACCCATGTGATACCATTACCATATGGCAATAACACAAAACCAATACCAACTTATAGCAGACGCCGTTCCCTAAACAGCAGGGCAACATCAAAGTATCCAACCTCGACGCCCTCAACGCCATCCTCTACATGCTGGAGCAGGGCTACAAATGGCGGGTACTACCTGAACGGTTCGGACACTGGCACACCATCTACATGCGGTTCAGCCGCTGGTCCCACAACGGAGTTCTCCAGCGGGTATTCGAACGTCTAGGAGGGTGCGACTCATCTCCGCTCATCCCCGCGACCCCGAAACCGTGCCCTCAAGCACCTGGCGGAACCGGCGCACCGCGATCACCCGGACTCCCTTGCATACTCTCACTCCCCCGGTATGGAACCACATGCCGGTCACCCGCGTTCGGCCACCAGGCGCAGGACCGACCCGGCGGCGTTCATGACGTACACCTCTCCGGCGACGTCGGTCCCGAAAGCCACCACCTGGCCCGCGTTTCCCACCTGGTCAGTCCAGTCGGTGGGCGGGTCGGTGGGACTGTCGAGCGGGAAGCTGCGCAGGTATCCGCCGCAGTAGTCGGAGAAGAGGTAGTGCCCGTAGAGTTCGGGGATCTCCGTTCCCCGGTAGACCACCCCCCCGGTTATGGAGCATGTACCGGCGTCGCCATGCTCCACTTCGAGTACCGGCAGGGTCAGGCCGGTGGCGTCGCATCCCGAGGCGGGCCGGAAGCAGTGGAGGCCTTCGGTGATCGGCCAGCCGTAGTTGAGGCCCGGCGTGTCGATGGGCGCCACGGACACCTCCTCGAAGTTGTTCTGGCCGACGTCGGCGATCACCACCAGGCCGGACTGGTGATCGATGGTGAAGCGCCAGGGATTCCGCAGACCGATCGCCCATGCGGACGGTTCCGGGAAGGGATTGCCGGGTGCCGGGGTGAGGACCCCGGGGACCGACACGTCGAATCTGAGCAGGGCAGCCAGCGGGGTACGGTCGTCCTGCCCGTGGCCGAACTGATCGTTTGCGCCTCCCCCGTCACCCATCCCCAGATACAGGTAGCCGTCCGGTCCGAAGGCGATCGTCCCACCGTTGTGGTTGGCGGCCGGCTGGTTGATCCGCATCAGAACGGCTTCGGTATCGGCACGAACAGCGCCGGCTTCGGCAACGTATTCGGCTAGGACCGTACGGCCCTCGAGATCGGAGTAGTGGACGAACATCCTCCCGGAATCCGTGTAATCAGGCGCGAAGGCGATGCCCAGCAGACCCTGCTCGCCCCGGTTGCGGACGCGATGGCTGATGTCCAGGAAGGGTTCGGTTGACAGCCCGTCGTCACTGTAGGTCCAGAGACGCCCTTCCTTCGAGGCGATCACCAGCAGGCCGCTGCCAGGCACAGCAGTGAGGTCCACCGGGAACTCGACCTCGGCCACCTCGACGTACGCGAGCGAGCGCAGGGCCGGCAATGTCGTGGTCGTCGCCAAGGTGGTGCTCGACGAAACCGTCGACGCGGAACCGGGTTCCGGCACTCCCGGGACCGAAGTAGCCGCCGTGGTCGGCTCTACCGCCGATGTGTCCGGGACCGTCGGTGTGGCCGGGACTGTGGGTGTGGCCGGGACCGTGGTTGTTGCAAGCTCGGGACCAGCGGTGGTGGTCGTAGCCTCCAGCGGGTCCGGAGGGGGAAACGTAGCAGCGACCGGTTCCTCCGGCGCGCTGCAAGAAGCAGTAAGCAGGCCGGCCAGAGCGAGCGAGAACAACCGGCGGCGCATCGGTTGCATCTTATCGGCGAGCACCGGAAAGGCTGCCGTGCGCTGCTACCGTCCCGCCCGGCAGCCGCTGTGGAGCCGACTTTGACCAGCCTCGTACGGAACGACCGCAAGACCATATTCGGGTGGGCCATGTACGACTGGGCCAACTCGGCGTTCGCCGTCACTCTCGGCGCGATCATCGCTCCCTTCTTCGCCGACGTGATCGTGCCCGAGGGAGGATGGAACGGCTGGTCGGCCGAGACCCTCTGGGCCGCTGTGGTGTCGATCGGCTCAACGGTCCTCTTCTTGATGATGCCGGTCCTCGGAGCGATCGCCGACTTCAACTCGGCCAGGCGCCGTTTCCTGCGCAACTGCGCCCTGGGCGGCGGCGTGATGGTGCTCCTACTGCCCTTCGTGCCAGACGGGACGGTGCCATGGTTCCTGGTGATAGCAATCACGGCCCACATCGGGTTCGTGGCCTCCAACGTGTTCTACGATGCCTTCCTCCCCGGCCTGACCACCGACGACACCGTCGACCGGGTCTCCTCGAAGGGGTTCGCCTTCGGATACGTGGGAGGCGGCCTGTACCTGGTACTGGCCCTTGCCCTGCTGCTGCTGAGCGGCGACGACGGCATAACCGGGTTGTCGGACAGTGGCGCCGCCCGCGTGGCCATCCTCGGCTCGGGACTGTGGTGGATGGGCTTCACCCTCTACTCCCTGCGCCACCTGCCGGAGGTCGGAGAGGAATCCCCGATCCCTGCCCGCTACCGGCATATGCGTCCGTGGCGGGCCTACACGGCCATCGGCTTCGGCCGTAGCTTCACGACGGCGAAGAAGCTGGTCGGGTACCCGCAACTCCTGCTGTTCGTGCTGGCGTTCATCTTCTACAACGACGGAGTCCAGACGGTGATCAACATCTCGGGTTCCTACGCGTCGGAGACGCTCGGGTTGGAGATCGCCGAGATAGCCATCGCCTTCCTCGTGGTGCAGTTCGTGGCTTTCGGCGGGGCTCTCTTCTTCGGGATGCTGGCCGACCGGATCGGCGCCAAGCAGGCCATCCTCTGGTCGCTCGTGGTCTGGTCGTTGATCTCGGTGGTCGCGAACTTCCTGCCGGCCGGGGAGGCGATGCCTTTCTACCTGCTCGCGGTGGTGGTCGGCTGGGTGATGGGAGGCGTGCAGGCGCTGAGCCGCAGCCTGTACTCGACGATGATCCCCGAAGAAGCCTCCGCGGAGTTCTTCGGTTTCTACAGCGTGTTCTCGAAGTTCTCGGCCATCTGGGGACCGCTGGTGTTCAGCATCGTCAGCCACCGTACCGGCTCTGGCCGCCCCGCCGTGCTCTCCATCGTGGTCTTCTTCATCATCGGTGGGATCCTGCTAGCCAGGGTCAACGTCGCCGAAGCCCGGGAATCCCGGGCCAGATGGTCGGCGGGTTGAAAGTGGCCGAGGAACGGACCGATCCGGGCGAGGTAACTCCGGCGGAGCCCCAACGCCCGCGTACCCCGGTCCACTGGGGCAGGCTGGTTGCCCTGCTCCTGCTGGCCGCGGCCGCCGGGTTTCTCATCTACCAGAACCTGGAGGACGTGCCCCTGCGGGCGTTCTGGTGGGAGTTCAGTATCCCCCTGGTGGTGGTGGTTATCGCCACCGTGCTGCTTACCCTGGTCGTCGAAGTGCTCGTCAAGACGGTCATCGGATGGCGGCGCCGGCGCCCCCGCCGACCGTTCCGTCGTCGCCACTTCCCAAACAGGTAGAACGACGCACTCCCAGGTATCGGGGTTCATTCACTACGATGCGTAGCGCATCCGGGAGGTACAGATGAAGGTCACGCAAGAGATACAGGTAGCGAGCAGCGCTGAGAGCGTCTTCGAGTTCTTCCAGGACGTTCCTGCAGTTGCCCAATGCATGCCGGGCGCCAAGCTCACCGAGGACCGAGGGGATGGCAGCTACAGGGGCACTGTCTCCGTGAGGCTCGGACCCATGACGGCCGGGTTCGAGGGAGAGGCAACCGTGGCCTCCGACCCGGACACGATGACCGGCCAGATTTCGGGTAAGGGAGTCGACCGGAGAGGTGGCTCCCGCGGTCAGGTCAACGTCAAGTACGCGGTAGTGGCTGCAGACGACGGTTCAACGGTATCGGTGGACGCCGACATCACCATCTCCGGAGCCGCCGCCCAGTTCGGGCGTACCGGGCTGATCAACCAGATATCCCAGCGCCTCATCAGGGACTTCGTGCGCTGCATCGAAGCGAAGCTCCAAGCCGAGAGCGAGTCGTCGGCCGCCGAGATCAGCGCCGGCGAGGTGAAGGGCATCTCGCTGGTGGCTTCCACCGTCGGATCGGAAATATCGTCAGGCGTCAAGAAGCTCTTCAAGAAGGACTGACCGCGACCCCTCAGTCGAGAGTCTGTTCGATCACGTAGTCGAGGCACGCGACCAGCGCCTCGACATCCGATGGCGGGATCGTCGGCCAGATCCCGATTCGCAGCTGGTTGCGGCCCAGCTTCCGGTAGGACTCGGTGTCCACCACCCCGTTCGCTCGCAGGGTGGCAGCCAGATGGTCCCCTGACACCGGTCGCTCGAAGTCGATGGTCGCAGTGACCTGGGAGCGGATGGAAGGGTCGGAGACGAACGGATAGGCCATCGGATGGGCTTCTGCCCATCCGTACAGGATCGAGGCGTTCCGGGCACAACGCTCCGAAACCCAGGCGAATCCGCCCTGCTGGTTGATCCACTCCAGGCTGTGGGCCAGCATGAAGATGGTGGCCAGGGCCGGGGTGTTGTACGTCTGGTCCTTGCGGGAGTTGGAGACCGCCGAGGACAGGGACAGGAACGGCGGGATCCACCGGCCCGATGTGGCGATCCGCTCGATCCGCTCGATCGCTCGGGGCGAGCACAGGGCCACGAACAGACCGCCATCCCCACCGAAGGCCTTCTGGGGCGAGAAGTAGTAGACGTCGAACTCCTCCGGGGCGACGGGGATGCCTCCGGCCGCCGACGTGGCGTCCACCACCGTCAGCCCGGCCGCTTCGACACGCTTCACGGGCATCGTCACACCGGTGGAGGTCTCGTTGTGGGTCAGCGCGTACAGGTCTATGCCATCCGACGGAACCGGCAACGGATGGGTGCCGGGCACGGCCTCGATGACCTGGGGAGGCTCCAGATGAGGTGCGCCTGCCACGGCCCGCGCGAACTTCGAGGAGAACTCACCGAACGCGAGGTGCTGGCTGGCCCGCTCGATGAGGCCGAAGGTGGCCGCGTCCCAGAAACCGGTGGCGCCGCCGTTGCCGAGAACCACCTCGTAGCCGTCCGGCAGGTCGTAGAGATCCGCAAGCCCTTGCCGGACCCGTCCCACCATGGCCCGCACCGTCGTCCGCCGGTGGGAGGTTCCCATGTAGCTGCTGCCGATCCCGGCGAGGTCCCCAAGGGTCTCGTCTCGCACCCTGGTCGGGCCGCATCCGAAGCGCCCGTCGGCCGGAAGCAGGTTCGCCGGAATCCGGATCGAGATGTCGTCAGTCATGTCTATCGTTCCACCCCAGTAACCCGATAGGGAGAGCGTTCAATGCCCGGAGTATCGCAGCGAATCGAATCGATGTCCGAATCGGCGACCATGGCCATAACCGCCAAGGCCAGGGCTCTTCGAGCGGCCGGCAATCCGGTCATCGGTTACGGAGCGGGCGAGCCCGACTTCCCCACCCCCGAACCGATCGTGGCGGCGGCGATCGAGGCCGCAGCCGATCCGGCGATGCACAAATACACCCCTGCTCCGGGACTCCCTGTCCTGAGGGAAGGGGTGGCTGCGAAGACGCTGCGCGACTCCGGCTACGAGATCGAGCCCTCGCAGGTGCTCATCACCAACGGAGGCAAGCATGCGGTGTACACCGCCATCCACTGCCTGGTCGATCCCGGCGACGAGGTGCTCTTGCCGGCGCCCTACTGGGTCACGTACCCGTCGGTGGTCGATCTGGCCGGCGGAACCACGGTTCCGATCGACACGGATGAGAACAGCGGTTTCAAGGTGACCGTGGAGCAACTCGAGGACGCTTTCACCGCCCGCACGAAGATGCTGATCTTCGTATCCCCGTCCAATCCCACCGGCGCGGTGTACAGCGCCGAGGAGGTAGCCGCCATCGGCAACTGGGCTGCCGAGCGCGGTGTCTGGATACTCACCGACGAGATATACGAACATCTCGTCTACGGCGATGCAGCCTTCTCCTCGCTGCCGGTGGAGACACCCGAGTTGGCCGAACGGTGCGTCATAGTCAACGGGGTGGCCAAGACCTACGCCATGACAGGATGGAGGGTCGGCTGGATGATCGCACCCGCCGAAGTGGTTGCAGGCGCCATCAAGCTACAGGGCCACCTGACCTCCAACGTGTCGAACGTCGCTCAGATGGCGGCCCTGGCGGCGGTCTCCGGCCCTCTGGACGACGTAGCCATGATGAGAGAAGCCTTCGACCGGAGGCGCCGGATCATGCACCGGATGCTCAACCAGACCAGGGGTATCGACTGCGTGGAGCCCCAGGGCGCCTTCTACTGCTTCGCCTCCGTTCGCGGGGTCCTCGGCACCGAAGTGGGCAGCCGGCGGCTAGCGACTGCCCTCGAGCTGGCCGACATGTGTCTCGACGAGATCGGCGTGGCGTTCGTCCCCGGTGAGGCCTTCGGTGCACCGGGCTACGTACGGTTCTCCTACGCGCTGGGAGACGACGACCTGGTCACCGGCCTCACCAGACTCCAGGATCTCCTGGGAACCGTTTAGAAACGACCTAGCAACAGATTACTCAGTATATTGAGTAATTTTACTCAGTAAACTGAGTAAAATGTTGGACACGGTGACCACGTCGGCTGGCTCCAAAGGATTCGTACGGCCTCAGGCCCGGGACCTGATCCGTCGATTGATCGGACCGCGGCACTTCATCCAGGTCGTCGCGGGCCCCCGGCAGGTGGGAAAGACGACGATGGTTCTCCAAGTCGTCGAGCAGGCCGGCCTTCCCACCCACTATGCCGATGCCGATCATCCGAGCCTGCGAAGTGTGACCTGGGTCGAACAGCAGTGGGAGACGGGTCGCCTCCTCGCGGCCAGATCGGGCCGGCAAGGCGCCGTCTTGGTGATCGACGAGGTTCAGAAGGTCCCCGAATGGTCGGACATGGTCAAGTATCTATGGGATGAGGACACCCGCATGGGTCGGCGTCTCAAGGTGGTTCTCCTAGGCTCCGCTCCCCTTCTGGTCCAGCGCGGTCTCGGCGACAGTCTGGCTGGACGCTTCCAATCCATCCACCTTCCGCACTGGACCTTCGGGGAAATGCGAGAGGCCTTCGGATGGTCCGTTGACGAGTACGTCTACTACGGCGCCTACCCGGGCGCGGTACCGCTCGTCAAGCGGCCGGATGAGTGGGCGCGCTACATACGGGACTCGCTGGTCGAGCCGGTACTCGGCCGGGACATCCTGCTGCTCTCACGGGTCCACAAGCCGGCTCTCCTGCGGCAGGTCTTCGACCTGAGCTGTGCCTACTCGGGCCGGATTCTGTCCTACAACAAGATGCTCGGACAACTGCAAGACGCAGGCAACACCACCACCATCGCCCACTACCTCCACCTGCTACACGGAGCCGGATTCCTGGCCGGTCTTCAGAAGTACTCGGGAGGAGCCCTTCGGCGCCGTGCCTCCAGCCCGAAACTCCAGGTCCTGAATACAGCCCTCATCACCGCCCGAGAAGGAACAGGCCTCCACCAAGCCCGCCAAGATCAGGACTCCTGGGGACGGCTCGTGGAGTCGGCGGTGGGCGCTCATCTGGCCAACGCCGCCGCGGCGGGCAGATGCGAGGTCTACTACTGGCGGGACCGTAACCGGGAGGTCGATTTCGTCGTCCGCTCCGGGCAACGGCTCGCGGCAATCGAGGTTAAGAGTGGCCGCGCACCCACGACCCGGCAAGGTATGGCCGCCTTCTCAGCAGCCTACAAACCAGACCGCACCCTACTCGTGGGCGGGGGAGGAATCGACATCGGATGGTTCCTTTCCACACCCGTCGAAGAGTGGCTGCAGGCGGGTGCTGAACAATGACGATTGCTCGAGCCTGCCGTCCGCCGACCCGGGAAGCATGCCGCCGATTGACAATCGCGCCTGTCCTGCTCCTTACCTTCCTGTTAGCGGCTTGTAGCCAACTCGACGAATCAGTAACGCCGCGGACGACGGTGGCTTTCACTGAATCACCACCTAGCGGGTCACCTGTCGCGACTCCATACCCCGAAACGACGACCAGCCCCGCACCGGTTGTCACATCACGCCCGCCGACTGGGTCGACTACCGCGGGCACGAGCGCCGAGACACGCACGCCGGCTTCCTCGACGGCCAGTCCGTCGACCTCCACATTCCCGTCTACGACTGTTCCCGAATCCCCGGACATCGATGTGCAGGACGACGACCCGCCATCCCTGGATGGTCGGTTCATCTCGGTAATCGTGTCGGCTGTCTCCGAGAAGGCCGCTGAGGAGGCACTCGCAGATCTGGAAGAACGGTTCGGGCCGCAATTCGGGGTTCTCCTCAGTGACGAGTTCCCCAGTCTGAACCCGGGCTACTGGGTCGTCTACGCCGGACCGTTCACCACCGCCGCGGAGGCGCAAGACACCTGCTGGTCGGAGTTGGGCATGCGAAGCGGTTCGCTGTGCTACGGAAGGCGCCTGTCGCAGGACCCGGCCGACCGCGAGGTCGTGTTTCCACCCAGAGAGGCGGATGAGGAACCGGAACCCGCGGTCGCCACTACCGCGAGGCACCCGTCCGGGCTGGCCGCCAACGACGTCTACCAACTGGTTGCCCCGTCGGTCGCTCACATAGTGAATGGCGGCAGCACGGGGGCGGGCAGCGGGATCCTCATTGAAGGGGGTTACGTGGTCACCAATTACCATGTTGTGGAGCCGTATCGGTCCGCTTGGAGGATCGTCTTCGCGGATGGAACGGAATTCTTCGACGTGCCCGTCGTGGGTTGGGCGCCGGTAGCTGATCTTGCCTTGCTCGGACCTATCGACACCCTCACCGCAGCATTGGAGTTGGTGGACGGAGAAGGAATGCTCCCCGGCACTGAGCTCTTCCTGGTGGGTTACCCGGCCGAACCGGACCTGTACCTACCGCAGCCGTCGGTCACCCAAGGCATCCTGTCACGCTCGTACGAGGAACCGGAAACAGGTCTGACCGTGTTCCGGACCGACGCGGCTGCGGTCGGCGGGCAGAGTGGCGGTGCGATGGTCAACTCCCGGGGTGAGGTCGTCGGTGTGACGATGAGAGGGATCACCCCCCGGTTCAGTGATCAGGTTATCTTCACCGAGGCGTACTCCGCGGTCGATTACGCGGCCATCATCGACAGGTTGATCGCAACGGCCGGACCGGAGGCACCCACCGGAACGGGCAGGTCGGCCGTTCGTACGACCGAGCCTGGCGATCCGGCGTCCTTTGAGGGGATGTTCATCGCGGTTCTCCGATCGGAGACATCGCAGGCGGATGCTGAGCGGGCGCGGGACAACCTCGAAGGACGACATGGGAGAAGGTTCGGGATCCTTCTGAGCACTTACTTCAGGAGCCTCAACCCGGGCTACTGGGTCGTTTACGCAGGACCGTTCCCCACCGCCGTGGAAGCCCAGGAAGCCTGCTCCCGGCTGAACATGCGAACGGCTTCACTCTGCTACGGACGGCGATTGTCGCAGGATCCCTCGGATCGTGAGATCGTCTATCCGCCTGTACCTAGCTGAGCCGACGCTGCCTATCCGGAGCAGTTCATACTGCCGGCGGCATTACCGACCCCGGCCTCGATCTCGTCGGGGTCTCTTCTCGGCAACTGACCATTGCTCATTCACGGGTGTGATGGCAGGGTCGGCACGGCGACGTAGCCAGAGAACCGCCCCCAGTACCGTGGCCGCCAGTCCGGTCCACATCATCTCGAGGACCCTCTTGGATCGGTTGGAGGGAGCTTCGGAGTTCCCGCTCACCGAAGGGGCCGGCGCTACGGCGATGTCCGGGGCTGCCCCGGAGGACACCGCAGAAGATGCCGGGATGGACGTCTCGTAGCGTTCCGTGGTGGTTGGCGTTGCCGGTGCAGTGGCCGGCAAGGCTGCAATGTCACCGGCGTCACTCGGAGGCTCGACAGCCCCCTGCGTTGTTTCTACCCCCTCCGAGGTGAGTGGGGTTGGCGCCGTCGTCGGCGGCGGTGTAGCCGGCACGGTGGATGTCGGCCCGGTTGTTGCGGATGCCGATCCGATCGTCGACCGGGCAGCTGTGACCTCCCGCGGGAAGGTCTCCTCAACGAGTTTGAAGGCCTGGTCGCCCGGACATGTCGTCCTGGACATGGTCCGGTGCCCGGTGATGGTGGGGGTTACCACCGTCTTTCCTTCGGGATGCAGATTCGAACCGCGGGAGATGAACTCGACCGTCGAATCCGGCCGGGTCTCGATCCCGTACGTACCGGCCAGCCACGCCAGCAACGCCACCATCGCCGACTGTGCCTCGAGCGTGGGCGCCACCTCCCGGTGGTCGCCGATGAAGCAGGCGAGTAGAGCGAAACCCTGGCTCCCGCCAGTGGCGTCACCCCGCACCGGCGACTCGATGCTCCCCTCCCTACCCTCGAAAATCCGCCCGTAACGGTCAACGAGGAAGTTGTAGGCGATGTCGGGCCATCCCTTCTCGGACGAGGTGTGGTACCGGTAGAAGCTGCGCAGGAATTGGACGGACTGGTCGGCTTGGTAGTCGTTGGGCGAGGCGCTGTGGTGTACCAGCAGGAAAAGCACGTCTTCGGGTGTCTCCGGAGCCATCTCCCCCACCGGTGGCAAGCCTGCGCCCCACACGTCCCGGCGCAGGATGGTGTGTCCAGCCCCGATGGGGACTCCCTCGGGCTGGGCAGCGACCGCCGGTAGGGAAGTTCTCGGTAGGAGCAAGCCGGCCCCGACCCCGAGTCCGCCGAGGGCGAGGAAGCGGCGGCGGGAAACCGGGCCCGATTCGGCCATCGGCCGCTACTTGCTGAGGGCTACGTGCTCCGGCCTGACCGGGGTGCGGTGCAGTTCCAGGCCGGTGGCCTCGCGGATGGCAGACACCACCGCCGCAGTGGAGGACACGGTGGGCGGCTCCCCCACCCCCTTGGCGCCGAAGGGACCGAAGGAACTCGGCTCCTCGATGACCTCGATCTCTATGGGCGGCGCATCGAGGAACGTGGGAAGCAGGTAGTCGGTGAAGGTGGAGTTCATTATCACTCCGTCCTCCACGATGAGTTCCTCCAGGGTGGCAAGGCCGATCCCCTGCATCGTGCCCCCCTCGATCTGGCCTATCACGGAACGGGGGTTGATCATGAATCCGACATCCTGGACCGTGTCGATCTGCACCACCCGGAACAGGCCCAGTTCCTGATCGACGTCCACCACTGCCCGGTGGGCCGCGAACGCGAAATCAACATGAAGCTTCCCCTGACCGTTCTCCCCCGGCGGTTCGGTCTGCGGATGGTGGAACCTGGTGTGGTACTCGATGCTCTCCTCGCCCACCAGTTGCTGCATCGGGGTTACCAGTGCCCCGTCGCTCCACACTCCGGCATCGTCGAGTTCGTCACCCCCACCCCGCCGGAGAGCGATCTCGCGGACCATCCCGGCCGCTTCGAGCACCGCGCCACCGGTCATCTGGGTCTGGCGGGAGGCGGAGGTCGATCCGGCCGATCCGATCTTGGACGTGTCGTCGTAGTAGACGACCACATCCTCTATCCCGAGAACGGTGCGGGCGATCTGGGCACAGACCATGCCGAGGCCCTGCCCCACTTCGACCGCCGCGGTGTGGACCTCGACACCGAACGGCGTAAGACACACCCGCGCCTCCGCGTAGTCGTCGAACCCGCTCGAAAAACAGAGGTTCTTGAGGCCGACGGCGTATCCCACCCCCCGCTTGATCTCCGGCCGCGAGGTGGTGAGACCGGTACCTCCGGGGAGTAGGCGGGGATCGTCCGCCAAGCCGGCGGCGGGCATCCGCATGTCCCGAAGCCGCTGCAGGATCTCCGTGACCGGCGCCGAGGTGTCTATCAACTGCCCGGATGTAGCCAGGAAGTCGCCCCGCCGCAGCGCGTTCTTGATCCTGAAGTCGACCGGGTCCATTCGCAGGGCGCCGGCCAACTTGTCCATCTGGGCCTCGTGGCCGAAGCACGCCTGGACCGCCCCGAAACCCCGCATGGCCCCGCAGGGCGGGTTGTTGGTACGGGTCGCCACCCCGTCGACCGCCACGGAGTCGCACCGGTACGGGCCGGCCGCGTGGTAGACGGCGTTGCCGATCACCGAGTCGCTCGTGGAGCGGAAGGCGCCCCCGTCGATGATGACCCTGGCCTCGATTCGCCGCAGGGTTCCGTCCGCATCGGCCTCATGACGCATCCACAAGCGGGCCGGATGGCGGTGGACATGGCCGACGAAGCTCTCCGCGCGGCTGTACACCATTTTCACCGGGCGACCCGTGTACAGGGCCAGCAGGCAGAGATGGATCTGCAGGCTGACATCCTCGCGGGCGCCGAACGCTCCCCCAACACCCGCGTGGTGGACCCTGACCATGTCGTCCGCCACGCCGAGACCGGCGACGATCTGCTCGTGGTCGACGTGGGTCCATTGCGTGGCGATGTGCAGGTCCACTCCGCCCTGGCCGTCGGGGATGGCCAGGCCCGACTCCGTGCCGAGGGGTGCTTGATCCTGCATGCCTACCTCGTAGTATCCCTCCACCACCACCGAGCCCCTGACATCCTGCGGGCCGCGCCGGCAACTGAGCCGGTGGAAGACCGAGTCGACCGCGTCGGCCTCCTCGGGATCGGTTAGGGGTGTGAGGACCTCGTACTCCACATCGATCGCCTCGACTGCCAGCCGGGCAATCTCAGGATCGTCGGCCGCGACCAGGGCGACGGGCTGGCCCGAGTACTCGACGACCTCGGACCCGAGGATCGGCTGGTCGGGTTCCTCGACCCCGAACGTCTTGCGTCCTGGCACGTCATCGTTGGCGAGCACCGCATGTACCCCGGTCATGGCGACGGCCGGACCGATGTCGAGTTTCGTGACGATCGCCTTCGGGTGAGGGCAGCGAAGCGTCGCTCCCCAAAGCATCCGGTCCATGTACAGATCGGACGAATAGGTGTACGTACCGTCTACCTTGGGG
Source organism: bacterium (assembly GCA_026710435.1). Taxonomy (GTDB): domain Bacteria; phylum Actinomycetota; class Acidimicrobiia; order Spongiisociales; family Spongiisociaceae; genus JAPPFW01. The sequence continues at coordinate 65,377 of JAPOQZ010000259.1, forward strand.
ATCCCGTCGGAGCGATGGGTCGACTCGCCGATCCCACCCCGCACTTCACGCGTCCGTACCCCGATGGTCATCGGCCACTCACCAGTTCCTCGAGACCGCGCAGGATGGCGCCGTAGCCGGTGCAGCGGCAGATGTTTCCGGCCAGTGCCTCCCTGATCTCGTCGGACGACGGCGCCGGGTTCTCGTCGAGCAGGGCGGCGGCCGCCACCACGAACCCCGGCGTGCAGAACCCGCATTGGACGGCGCCGGCGTCCACGAGTGCTCTCTGGACCGGATGGAGTTCGGGGCCGCTCAGCCCCTCCACGGTGGTGACTTCGGATCCTTCGGCATCGACCGCCATCACGAGGCAGGCACAGACCAGATCACCGTCGAGCAGGATGGAGCACGACCCGCACTCCCCCTGCTCGCAGGCTCCCTTGGATCCGGGAAGGTCGAGATACTCCCGCAGAGCGAACAGGAGGCTCTCCGAGCCTTTGGCGTCGAACTGCCTCGGCTCCCCGTTCACCGTTACGCGGACCCTCATGCTGCCAGGCATCTTTCCAGGAGGCGCCGGGCGAGCACCCCGGACGCGTGCCGCCGGTAGTCGCTGGTACCCCGATGATCGGTGATCGGGACCACCTCCTCGGACACGAGCCGGGCGAAGTGGTCGAGAGCGGGAGTCCCCGGGTTCCGCTCCATCGAGATCATCTCCTCCGCCCTCCGGGCCCGGATCGGCGTCGGTCCGACCGAACCGAGCGCCACCCTGGTGCGACCGTCCCGCCAGCGGAATACGCAGGCCGACACGATGGAGATCACCATGGCGCTACGCTGCCCGATCTTGGCGAATTCCTGCCGCTCAGGGAGGTCCTCGGGTAGAACTGCTGCGGTTATGAGTTCGTCCGGCCGCCGGGCGGTCCGCTTCACGCCGGTGAAGAAGTCATCCCAGCGCACCAGGCGCGTGCCGGAGGTGGAGTGGAGTTCGATCCGGGCGTCGAGACCGGCCAGGAACGGCAGCGCGTCGCCCGCCGGACTAGCGGTGGCGATGTTGCCCCCAATCGTCCCCGCCGCCCGTATCTGCGGGGATCCGATGGTCCGGGCCAGTTGTGCCAATGCGTTGTGGTCGCCCGACTCGAGGCGACGGAAGGTCACTCCGGCCCCGATCCGCCTCCTGGAGACATCCTGGATGTCGGCGAGGCGGCGCAAGGTGATCACGACATCCGGGCGTACCATCCCGAAGTTGACCTCGACCATGAGATCGGTCCCACCAGCGAGCAGGACTGCTCCAGGATTCGCAGCCAAGGCCTGAGCCGCCTCCTGCACATCGATGGGACGTATTGCCTTCACTGTTGGTCACTCCGATTCTGTACGAATGAGGTGGTCCGAGGATGATACCCGATCCACCCCAAGCCCCTACGCTCTGCGGAATGGAACGGATCCTGCTGTGTGCCAACCCGTCCGCCTCCGGCTTCACCGGAGGACTTCGCCGAGCGGTGGTGGCCCGACTGCGCCAAGCATTCGAGGTCCAAACCGAGCTGCCCGAAACGGCTGCCGCCGCCCGGGCCGCCAGCGCAGCGGCCGCCGCCCGGGGATTCGATCTGGTGGTGGCGATGGGAGGCGACGGGGTGGTCCACCATGTGGCCAACGGGATCGGAGGAACGTCGACCCCCATGGGAATCATCCCCGCCGGAAGCACGAACGTGCTGGCGCGGCTGGCGGGCATCCCCGGGAAGCCGCTCCGGGCCGCCGACTTCATATGCTCGCGGCCAGCCCCTCGAACCGCTCCAGCGGCGCGGCTGACCCTCGACTACGGGGAAGGGCGTGTGGAGAGCCGTGTGGCCACGTTCTCGTTCGGGGTGGGCTTCGACGCCGCGGTGGTGCAACGAGCCGAGCAGGAACCCTACCGCAAGTACTCCCTCGCCAGCGTCCACTACGCGATCTCGGCGGCCGCAGTGGCCTGGGGCGAGTACGCAGCCAAGAGGCCGGAGCTAAAGGTCGAGTTACCGGGACGGTCAGCCAACGCGGTGGCGGTGTTTGTCCGCGTCTACGAGAGCTACACGTACTTCGGACCGATTCCCGTCGGATTCGGTCCTTCCAACTCGGACATGCTGACCGTTCTCATGGCTCGCTCGTTCGGTCGGCGGCAGATACCCTCGGTCCTGTGGCGGGCTGTCTCGGGCCGTGATCTCGCCAGAATCAAGGGATTCGAAGTGCGGGCGGGTGTTCCCACTTTCGACATGGTTGCCCCACCCGGTGGCATCCTCGCCCAGGCGGACGGGGAGTTGATCGGAGCCCCGGAGAAGGTGTCGGTGGCTGCCCATCCCGATCATCTGCGGTTGCTGGCGCCGGTATGATCGGCGTCCCGGCGGCAGTGTTCTGTACCCGCACCCAACGCGTATGATTGGTCCGGCTTGAAGTGATCCAGATGCCTAGACCCCTCCGCTCGCTCCTCTACGTCCTCGGGCCTTTGATAGTGGTCGGACTCGGCCTGCTGCTGCTGGCGAGGATCAACACGGACGAGGGTCCGCAGACTCCCCCGGACGCAGCATCAGGAACCGCGCAAGGCGATAGCTCCGCTGACGACGCCCTGGCAGCATTGCAAGACCTGGAGACCCGCATGGCCTCCACACCCATTCCCGTACTGGTCGGGGAGCGAAGCTTCGGGTTGGTACCCGCCACGATCGGGTTCGACCTCGACGAGAGAACGAGCCTGGACGCTGCGCTCGAGACGGGAACACCGGCTTCGGTGATCGAGGCAGCCGCGAGGTGGAACCAGGATCCGCCGGGGGAGGTCCTGCCGCTCGTCGCCATCATCGACGAAGCTGCCCTCTCGATCGTGCTTGACAGGCTCGACTCCACACTGCAAGGGCCTTCCGATGGTGCTGTCGTGGTCGAGGGCACCACCCCGATAGCCCGCTACCCTTCACCCGGCTGGGTAATTGATCGGTCCGGGACCGCTTCCCGCATCCTTTCCGCTTTGGTGGCCCAGCCGAGACCGGACATGATCGTCCTCGACGTGGCCGAGCGGCAGCCCGTCCTGCCCCATTCTGCGGTGGATGTGGCGGTGCAAGAGGCGGCCGTCCTTCTCAGCGCACCGATAACCCTGGCGAGGACCGATCCTGACGCCACCCTTTACCTGACCAGGGATCAGTTGGCGAGGGCCCTCGTAACGAGAATCGAGCAGGTTCCCAGCCTGCGGATGGTGGTCACCTTCGACCCGGTGATATTCGACGAGTATCTGTATCCGCTCCGGGCCGGATTCGAGTCCGCTCCCCTCGACGCTCACATCCAGATCGACGATGCCGACAACATCACGATCATCCCGGGCTTCCCCGGAGCACGCATCGACACGGATCTCGTCATCGAGGCCGTCAAGGAGGCAGCCCGGAGGTCGAGCAGGACCACAGTGCTTCCCCTTGATGCGGGCGTGCCTCCGACGATCACCACCGAGTTCCTAAGAACGCTCGGGGTGGACGGCAAGATAAGCGAGTTCACGACCAACCACCCCTGCTGCCAGCCCCGGGTCAACAACATCCAGCGCTTCGCTGATGCGATAGACGGCACGCTGGTGCTGCCGGGAGAGGTGATCTCCCTGAACGAGACGGTGGGAGAGCGAACGTTTGAGGGAGGCTACGTACCGGCTCCCACCATCATCAGGGGGGAGATCACCGACACGGTGGGCGGCGGTGTCAGCCAGTTCGCCACCACCTTCTACAACGCGGTCTTCTGGGCCGGGCTGGAGATCATCGAGCACCAGCCCCATAGCTACTACTTCTCGCGATACCCGGAGGGTATCGAAGCGACCATCAGCTGGACCGAGCCGGACCTCGTATTCCGTAACGACACCGGCCACGGCCTGGTCATCAAGACCTCCTATACGGGGACCTCGATCACCGTCAAGATGTTCGGCAACAATTCCGACCGCGAGGTCCGGGCGCTGGTATCCGGACGCTTCAATCCCACAGAGTTCCCGACGAAATACCTGCCGAACCCCGAGATGATGCCGTGGGACGAGGAAAACGAAGTGCAGCGGGGGGCCAACGGATGGTCGGTGAAGGTCACCCGCACCCTTGAGTTCACCAACGGGTCCACCACCAGCCAGGATTGGGTAGTCCGGTACCGGCCATGGCCCCGGGAGGTGGAGGTGCATCCCTGCCTGCTACCGGAGGACTCCGATGATTACACCGGCGAGGAGTGTCCGTCAACGCCCACGGTGGTTTCATAAGAACCCATACCGTGCCTTGAAACCCCTATTTACCAGGACTTTCATACCTTTTTCCCAAGATTCTCGGTTACACAAGCGCCCGCTTCGTTTCACATATTTGCACCGATAATATAACATCACAAGTAACATTGTATCGACTAGATAAAGCCTACGAGGTGAGCATGCGGCGGCCGAAAACACTCACAGCAGCCTTCTGCAGGACCACTTCCACGCCGGGAACCTACGGCGACGGACGCGGTGGCTTCGGTCTTACATTCCGAGTCAAGCGGACCCGCAACGGCCGACTGTCGAAGGTGTGGGCCCAACGGGTTGTAATCGGTGGGAAACCGACCTATCTAGGGCTCGGCACCTATCCGACGGTGACGCTGGCCGAGGCCCGACGGCGAGCGCTCAAGAACCGTCGCGAGATCGAAGCGGGCAGAGACCCGCGAGGCGGCGGGATCCCTACTTTCGCGCGGGCGACCGAAAAGGTGATCGCCCTGCACCGTGACGGCTGGAAGCCGGGGAGCCGAACAGAGTCAGCATGGCGTAACGGGTTCGGCCACCATGTCTATCCGAAACTCGGTCACCG
>JAPOQZ010000265.1 GCA_026710435.1 bacterium
CCCGCTGAGGGTCAGCGCGTCGCTCTCGCCGAGCGACTTGCCCACTATCACGCCGTCCTTGATGAAGATCGTCTCCAATACTCCGACGCCGACGCATGGCCTGACAACGTTCGTCAGGCCTCGATCTCTTTCAACGCCGGCCAGCCCGGCGCACCGCCGGGGAGCGGATCCCGCACCGTCTTCTCCGCCACCGCCTCCATCGACACCCATTCCCTTATCCTCGACATAGACGGCCCGGGGAGGCTCGCCCTTCACGGCGTCCCCTATGCCGCCGAAGACGAAGACCCGGTACGAGGCTCTTGTGCGGCACCTGTATACGACACGTCAACGATGGTCCAGTCACGGGAGCGTAGCTCGACGCCGGGACGAACGGCGGCTACGAACCCGGCGGCAAGCCCAGCAGCTTCCCACCGAGCGGCGCCCTGCCTACTTCGATGAGTTGACCCGCTTCGAGCATCGACCGGACACGCCGCCGGATCGTTCCGATGCTGAGTCCGAGCCGGTCGGCCAGGTCCGCACGGGTGGCCGCTCCATCGTTGCGGATGCATCCGACGGTCCGCTCCGCGACGAGGTCATGAGACAGTTTTCCGCTCACGGTCACGATCCGGTCGATGCGGACAACCACCCGTGAGGGTCGTCGGGGGCGATCACGAAGGCGTCCCCGACGGTGTCGACGATGTGGCCCGTGATGGGCGCCGTCGATGTCGTCTCGATCGTCACGATGTTGGTGATGTCGATGTGGTCTCCGATGAGCTTCAACATGAATTCACTCATATCAGCGCCTTCTCCCGCCTCGTGTACACGTTCGCCTTCCCCGTGCTTTGCTCCAGGTGCAGCCGGCCCTCATCCACCAGCGTCGCGATAGCCCGATCCTTCGCGGCGTTCGTACCGGCGACGAAGCTGCGCAGCCTGCTGAGGCCGGTCGACGAACACGCCCCGTATCCGCTCCACCATCTCCTCCGGCGAGGCCCCTTGATCTTCTCCGGGCGGCCATCGAACTGCAACGGCCCGTTGGGGCGGCTATGAGGTGCCGGGAACCGCCGCCGCTGTGGCTGCCCCGCTCATTCGACGCTCCTGGGCGGCGCTGGCGCAGACGAAGGGCCATCCGGTACGCCCGGTGCCCGCACCGCGACAGCGATGCGAATCCCCACCCGTGAGCAAGAAAACGTTTGCTAGGGGGCAAAACACCCATGACTCCAACTCCTCGATTGCCGTCAGCACCCGGCTCAGCATTTCCCGCGACTGGTCCACCAGTTCCGGCGTGTTGGTGTCCAGTGCGCCGCAACCGATGACCGTGGGCATGAGAACACCGAGCATGTTCTGACGGTAGCTGCGCCAACAGTCTTCGCGTGTGCCGTTGTCCGCCGTCGAACAGGAGATTGTCTGCCCGAAAGTCGCCATGCACCACTGTCTTCGCGCCGGAGGAGACCGCGGCGAAGTAGGCAGCGATTCGGAACCCGAACTCCTCCGCCATCCGCCACGTTTCGGCAGTGAACATATCGCCGAAGCGGTCGAGCGCCACCGGCAGGGTCAGCAGATAGACCGTCTGCAAGATGCGGTTCTCCCTGGTGCGGTTCGGGTAGCCGTTCATCGTGGGCGGCGTGGTCCTCGAGGGGCTCGGGGGAATCGGAGCGGGCGGTGGGTGTGGCAGTGGTTGGTCGGGTTGTAGATGGAGAGCCGTCGGGCGCATCCCTCTTGGGCGCATCGTCGGCCCGGTGGGCTCGGATGGAGTGGGCCATGGCGGTTTCCACCGTAGCCCGTAGATCGGTGGCGGGGATAGGGCGGGTCGGGTTCGGGCGCGGCGGGGGTGCGCTAGGACGGTGCTGAACAATGACGATTGCTGGGGCCTGCCGTCCGCCGACCAGGGATTATGCCGGCGGTTGGCATGCCGCTGGTGGATTGCTCATTACCCTCCTAGGCTCCGGGCGCTTTCCGAGCAATCGTCGTGCCCATCACCTTGTCGTGCAGCGCTTGGTTGTTCTCGTCCCACAACGCCCACAGATGGTCGAGCAGCCACACGATCAGAAGAACGAACGACAGCCCTGCGGGAACTCCGGCGTCACCCATGACAAGGCCGGCGAGGACGTTCACCCAGATAACGAACCCCTTGACGAGGAACTGCCTGACGAACATGCGGCCCCAACCGGTCGTCTTGCCGGTGGCAAGGTCAACCGCCCGGATGCCGACAATCTGCTTACCCGGAGTCTGCCCGTTCCTGAGGGCGAAAAGCCACCATATCGAATAGGCCAAGACCAGAGCCATGCCGATCAGCAGCAGCCCGATCGCGACCTCCACCCCTCCGGTCTCCTCGTCCGCGAACGCGAAGACCAATGCGGAAAGAATCGCTGCGCCCGCACCAAAGACCAAAAACGTGCCGCCTATCATGATCATCACCCAGTCCAGAACGAGCGCACCCAGGCGCGCCCCGATGCTGGCCAACTCGTATCGAGGCTCTTCCATCACGTCCTCCTCATCAAGTCCGCGCAACGAAATACGGGGGCTTCCACCGGCGACTGATCACCCGGCGGGTCGTGGTCTACTGGTGAACATGCCTTGCCCCTAGCGGAAGATTATAGGAGACCATAGGTGTAAGAGGCTGTGAGTTCTTGGTGATATTAGTGGTGAATTGCCGGTTGTAGCCGGTGCTGTAAGGCTGTGTAGCCGGGCTGCGGTAACCGCAAGATCACGCCGAGAGCGACTAATTGAACCGCCCCGGGTTTGCCGGAGAGCGTTTTACGTGACACCAGCTAGTGGTGCTGGGGTGTGTTCAAGATGGTAGTTGGCCTCCCTTTCTGCTGGTGGTATGTCCCCTATGGGTTCGAGGAGCCGACGGTGGTTGAACCAGTCCACGTACTCGAGGGTGGCGTACTCGACCTGGTCGAGGTCACGCCACGGCGCCCGCTTGTGGATAAGTTCTGTCTTGTACAAGCCGATGACAGACTCAGCCAGGGCGTTGTCGTACGAGTCGCCGACTGATCCGACCGAGGGTTCGATACCGGCTTCGGTAAGCCGGTTGCTGTAGCGGATGGACAGGTACTGGCTGCCGGCATCGGAATGATGCACTAGCCGCCGGTCGGGTTCTGTCGTGTCTGGGCGGCGTGCCCAGAGTGCTTGCTCGAGCGCGTCGAGCGCCAGGTCGGTTCGCAGGCTGTTCGATACCCGCCAGCCCACGATGAACCGTGAGAAGGCGTCGACAACGAACGCCGCATAGACGAAACCCGACTAGGTCGGAACGTAGGTGTAGGGTCGGACCGGGGCGCCCTTCCTGCCTTGCGGCTGGTGGGTTTCCCCGGCCCGCCCTCCGAACCGGACGTGCAACTTCCACTGCATCCGGCTCTCCATGTGCTCATGCCA